>JAZSRX010000034.1:0-89227 GCA_045538685.1 Eubacteriales bacterium
TAATCTTAATGTAATATGTTCCCGCAGGTACACCATAGGTGTTTGTAACAGTGTTACCATTTCCTTTTGATTCAAAATACCCACTTGTTCCGTCAATAAAGTTAATTGCTGTGGAATCGTATATTCTGATTTGCCAATATGTAGTGCTTTTGTCAACTAATTCGTGATCAAACGAAATATTAAAGTAACCGTCCTCCGTCAAGGTGAACTTGTACCAGTCTACGTCCTTGTTGCTTGACAAGGATCCCGAAACGGCAGTATTTACAGCAATGTTTGTTGCAGAGCCGTAGGAATCGTTGTTTTCTCGCTCGGATGCCGCAGACGCACTAACCGACATAAGCAACATAAACAATACGGTCAGAATAACGGCAAAAATAATTTTTCTTGATTTTAACATAGTTCTCGCCTTTCTTTATGTTTTTTTTATTTATTTTTAATGCTTTCTGTTTAAAAGAAAATCTGCAAGCTCAACTAAAAATTCGCAGTTTTCATATTTTGAAACCGACTCTATCGCTCGGCCTGTAAGCTCTTTTGCCTGAGAAAATGCCTCGTCAATGCTGTAAAATTTAAGATAGGTGGTTTTATTTTCCTTTTTGTCGCGACCTGTCTTTTTGCCAAGCATTTCGTCATTTCCCGTAACGTCAAGAATATCATCAACTATCTGGAACACCAGTCCAATATGCTCTGAATAATTGATAACATCATTCATTTTGGGATCATCAATATCAACCCCTGCGGCAAGTGCACCCATAACCGCCGACGCACGAATCATCGCCGCAGTTTTATAGGAATACATCTTCTTCACCGCGTCAAGAGTATAGGCGGTTTTTTCGCCAATCATATCTATATACTGACCGCCAACAATTCCGCACATTCCTGCGGCAGAGGCAAGGGTAGAAATGGCCTGTACATTGGTTTTGGGCGATACATGATGGTTAGCCGCCGCAACACCGAAGGCATCGGCAAGAAGTCCGTCTCCTGCCAGAAGTGCGGTTGCCTCGCCGTAAACTATATGATTTGTGGGACGTCCCCGTCGCAAAGTGTCATTGTCAAGATAAGGCAGATCGTCGTGGATAAGAGAGGATGTGTGCACCATTTCCAAAGCACAGGCATAAGGAATTGCCGCCTCATCCCGTCCGCCAAACAGTCGGCAGAATGCCAGAGTGATTATCGGTCTTATGCGTTTTCCACCTGCCATTAAGCTGTACATTTCGGCATCAATAATCTCTTCAATGTTCGTTTTATCAAGCGAGGAATAAATTCCCGAAAGTGCAGAGTTCACCAATCTTGAATCCGCCTTTATTTGCATATCAAGATCTATTTTTTTCATCACAAAGTCCTTTCTTTAATGAGGTAAGTAAAGCTACAACAAGCTATTTTATGGCTGAAACATACTCGACAGCAGAGAGTATTGCCTGTCTTATTCCCTCGCCGTTTTCGTATGAGCAGCTTCCTGCGGCATCGCCTATGCATTTTTCTGCTCTGTCGCCGTGGGCTGCCAAAAAGGCGGATTTTGGGCTCGTCACGATTTCATAGCCCTGTGGGAAATACTCGCCCACCCTGTTTTTTACAAAATCCGAAAACAGATATTTCAGCTTTTCGTGATCCTCTCTCAGCCAAAGTCCCACGTTCCAAAGCTCCCCTTCAATCTTAAAAATCCAGCCATATGTTCCGCGATATTCGGGGTTATAGTCAAAGAGGAAGAAGGGTGTGTGATTTGTTTTCGCCCTGATAATCATAGAAATTCCAATAGGATTATCCTTTGGGGTGTGGATATACAGGTTGCTTTCGGGTTGCCTTGCAAGAACTCCGCCTGCGATTATGTAATCGCGGAAGTAAAAGCCCTCTGCCATATAACCCGACCCGGTTTTCTCTATTCTCTGAACCCTGCGGTTATAGATAATTTCCACTCCGCATTTTTTTAGATAATCCTGAAAAATTTTGTCGGTAAAACCTCTTGAAAGTCCGTAAGGGTGATCATTTTCGGCATATTTTACTGTGTGCTTTATGTTGTTTTCGTCTATTACAATGCGGTCTTTGATTATCGCCGCACCGCAACGCTCAAACTCCTCTTTTGGAAAGCCCGTTTTTTCAAGCAGAGCTACACATTCCTTGGATATTCCGTCACCGCAGACCTTTCTGTGTCCTTCGGCTTCCTTTTCGAAAACCAGAACGGTTTTTCCCCTTTTCAAAAGCTCAAGTGCCGCAAAGCAGCCGGCAGGGCCTGCACCGATAACGGCAAAATCATATATCCTGTCGTTCACCTCTTAACCTCCTTTCAAAGAATAAAAATTTAAATCATTTCTTCACCAGCTTGTCTGCCAGAAGACGTGACAGGGGCGACATAAGATAGCCCACAACAAAGGCAACAGGCAGAGTAAAGGGATATGTGCGAAGAAGTGCGGTAAGAAACATAGGATTAAATCCGATTTTGATAGCAAACATCGCCACACTTATTACCGTAACAAAAACTATGCTGTTCACCAGGGTGATAATAACCCCGAAAATACGGCTCTTTTCCTCAACCTTCATCAGCTTTGCGAAAAAGGAAGCGATCTTGAAGGTGGGAATGATTAATCCTACGGCATAGTTAATCAAAAAGGCAATCATCCAATCAAGCACAAACCCACCGAATGTGGAAAAGGCATTAAGACGCAGAGATACGGTTAATGTTATGGCAAGTCCCACAACAAGATCCTGGAATAAATCAAAAATAAGCTGTTTTTTCATATTTAGTCGCTTTCGTTAAAAATGTCATTAATGTATTTTTCAAGCTTCTGCTTTTCTGTGGGAAGGGTGAAGACAAGCACAAGCTTTCCGTCCTCGATAAACGAGCTTAAGCTTATGGCTTGTTTAGCAGAACCGCCGGGTACACTCTCCACAATAACACTTCCGAATTCCGAAATGTCAAGCTTTGATTTTCTGCCCTCACCGTAGGAAGGAAGGAAATTCAAAAAAGGAAGAAGCGTGCTGCTGTTGTCCCAGGACTCGTTCTCTATAAGCATATCGCCCTCGCCTTTATGAGAGAGAATTTCTCTTACAAGCGAGTAATAATTCTCGCCCTCGGGTGAGATAACAAGCGGAATAAAGTCTATTACCGAGTTAATAAGCTGCTCGTTTTGGGGATTTCTGTTCTGGTCAACGAGATAAATGGGAATTTCGCTTATGCCGATCTCACGCACAAGAAGTCCTGCGAAAATTTTTGCAAGAAAATCAATGGGACTGCTGTAAAAATCAAGGGCAAGTCGGCTTGACAAATTGGCTCTGCATATATATTTGTTGAAATCACCGCTCCGAAGGTAAAAATCAAGCTTTTCATCGGCAGAAAGGACTGAAAACCTATCAATTACCGAGCGAACACCCTTTGGCAGATCAAGTAAAAATTTGCCCTTCATCTCTCTTACCTTTTCGGCATATTCATAAGGGCCAAAGTCTGAGGGTTGCACCTTAGCTTCGAAGTTTAAAAGCGAGAGAAGCTTGGTATAAATAAGGTTTTCGGACTTTCGGTCTGTGAATGCCCAGTTCAGTGCTGTGGCAATAAACAACGAGCCCGAGTTATCCTCGATAACAAATATATATGAAAGATATTGAATACCGCCCCTGAGTCCTGCGTTTTTCATCTCGGACAAGAACTCAAAATTGATTTTATTTGTTTTCAAAAACGGTACGTACCAGTCATTTTTATAGGGAATTTGCAAACATTTATTTGCATTTCTGTCATATTTTGTCCTGAAAGCAGGGTTTGTGCGAACAAACTCTCTTATAATTTTTTTCGCTCTTTGGGGGGTTATTTCTTCCGACAGCTTGAATATTTTTCTGTTATAGCCGTTATCCGAAATAAGAATATCCCTGTGGGTTTTAAGGGGTGTGTATTCCTTTTCAATAAGAGCATTTTCAAAATTATCGATGTATTTTAAAAGCTCATCTTTGGAAATATGTTTTCCCTTGCCTGCAAATTCATTTATGGGAAGATCGGAAGGTGCAATAAGACGTGAACAGCACATATCCTTTTCAAGCTTTTCGGACAGGGCCTTTACCGTTTTAAGCCCTAAAATATCGTACATTGAAAGATTAATATCTTCATCTTCAAGCAGAGAGGATATTCGAAGTGCGGCAATAGAGTCTCCGCCTATTTCATAGAAGGAATCCAGGGTTCCGATAGGACTGTATGTAAGAACACTCTCAAAACAGCGAAGAATTTTCTTCTGAATATCGGTTTTGGGCGGACAGTATGCCGCTTTTGATGTGTGTTTTTCAACAAAAGCCGATATTGCACCGCGGTCAATCTTTCCGTTACTGTTTAACGGGAATTTTTCTACCGAGTAGCAGATAACAGGAAGCATATAGTCGGGCAGACGGTCTCTTAAATCGGGAAGATTAAGCTTGCTTCCCTCCTCTACAACCGCAATCAGACGTCCGCTTTTATATGCAACAACGGTTTTTACACCTGTTTGCTGTAAAATTAAGGATTCAACCTCTTCAAGCTCCACGCGGAAGCCATTTACCTTTACCTGATTGTCAACTCTGCCGTAAAAACGAAGGTTGTTGTTTTCATCGAGGGCGACAATATCTCCGGTTTTGTAAACTTTTCCTGTGCCGAAGGGGTTTTGAATGAATTTTTCGCCTGTTTGCTCGGGCTTGTTTTTATATCCCAAAGCAACACAGCCGCCACCTATAAATAATTCGCCACGCTCGCCACACTCGCAAAGCTCTCCCTCGTCATCTACAACATAGCAGATTTCGTCGGTAAATGGCTTGCCTATGGGAATATCGCTGTCAAGATAATCTCTCTCCTTACAAACGGGATAGAATGTAGAGATAATCGCGGTTTCGGTAGGGCCGTAGGTGTTAAAGAGCTTAAAGCTATACTCTCGCGAGAGCTTTACCGTTTCAAGATCCATTGCTTCACCTGCCAGAACCACTCTTTTAAGATGCATCAAACCGAGACGGCAATTTTTGCTCTTTAAGTACATTTTGAATTTCGAGGGAGTTGCCCACAGGACAGTGATGCTGTTTGAAATAATAAAGCTTGAAAAGTTATTTGGCTTCTGATCATCCTCGTCGCTGAACACAACCGTTTGACCGTTAAGCAGTGTTGTGGTATTTTCGCCCACACTCATATCAAAGGACAGCGGGCAGATACAGCCAACCTTTATGCCGTACTGCCCTGACTCGCCCGACAAAAGCTCGTCGCCATCGGCAATAACCGTTTGATAGTAGCTGCCGAAAACATTTTGCGAGAAAACCGCAAGATTTCCCCTGCTGACCATAACACCCTTTGGCTCGCCTGTTGAGCCGGATGTATAAATCATATAAAAGGGATCGTCTGCCACATCTGCAATAGTGGGAGAAGATTCGGCGGTTTCACCGCAATCCTCGCAATAAACAACCTTTTCTATGTTGCAATTAGCAAAGGGAGAGTTTTTGTCGGCAAGCATAAGCTTTGCACCGCTGTTTTTAATGATAAATTCAACTCGCTCGGAAGGCCACCTGTCAGAGAGAGGAGCATAGCAGCCCCCCGCCTTGATAATCGCCCACTGGGATATGGGAAACTCAACGCCTGCCCTGACAGAGAGAAGCACCGCGTCGCCACGTTTTACACCCCGGGAAATCAAGTAGTTTGCCAGTCTGTCAGAACGCTCGTCAAGCTCTTTGTAGCTTATCCTCTGGTCTTTATAAACCGCCGCAATTCTGTTTGGGTGACGTAAAATCTGCTCTTTCAGCATAGAAAGAGGGGTTTGGAGCGATGAATTTGTAATTTTTGAATTAAGGTCAATATATTTTGAAAGGTCGGTTCGACAATTAATGAAGGAAATAAGCTCATCAAAGGACACCCGAAGTATTTCTTCATCAACCTTTTCCTGTCTGCTTATCGAGATGATATAATCCTCGTTTTCGATTTGGCAGGTGTTTGACTCTCCACCGTCAGTTTTTCCAAACTTATAAACACTTTCGCCTGCCGAAAAGCGACGAACTTCCTCACCCTTACCACACTGGATATCAGCACCGATTTCGCTGTACGAAAGAGAGCAAAGAATGTAATTTTCCGAGTGAGACAAGCTGAAATAAACATTGCTGAAATCCCGAAGATAAGGTTTACCCGACTGAGAATAAACCAACTTTGGTCTTATGTCATCTATCCCGAACCCGTTGTAAAGTCCGTAGGACAAAAGCAGATATGCACAAACCGTTTGCCTTTTCCGAAGGGGGCTTTTACAGGAAATATAAAAATCTCTGCGTTCCTTCGGCATCAAAGAGGAGAAAACTCCGGCCGTCATATCATCAAATTTTTCGTCTAACATAAAGAGATAATTCATTTTCCGCCCTCCCTTCGTAAATTTTATTTTTCGTTTTACTTATTAAAATGTTCTTTTATTTTCTTGCTGAATAAAGATGGCTTGTGTGCCTTCATATTTTCAAGTTCGAGAAGTGTAACAAAGCGTGGCTCTGTTCCGAGAAGGGTGGAAATTTCGCCCTTGCCCTCTTCTGTCATCTGCTTTGAATAAACAACCACAGAGCCGTCGTCGTCAAGGTCTACATATATGTCGGGAGGACAGCCGTTGGAGAACATAACCTGCTCCAAGTCTCTTGGGAAAACATATTTTCCGTTTATATGCAAATAGTCATTCTTTCTTCCCAGAACATATATTCTGTCGCCCTCCTCGCCACAGCCGCAGGGCTCATCAATTATGTATGCAAAATCGTCTGTCCAATATCTGACAAGAGGCGAGCCCTTGTTCCAGAGAGGAGTTATAACAAGCATACCTATCTTATTGCCCTCTTCAATGGGCATCATAGTTTCGGGATCAATTATTTCAACAAGGAAAAGCTCGTCATCATAATGAAGGCCGTGTTTTTCCTTACACTCGCCCATTATGGGGCCGAATATCTCGCTGACACCGAGGAAGTCGAACCAGGAAAGTCCCCATTTTTCTTCTATAACCCTGCGTTTAGCATTAGAGAAGAAGTTTCCGCCTGAAAGGAAGAGACGAATGCTGTTATCCTTCGGAATATCAAAAGCGGGATCAAGTCCGAAATCGAGTGCGGAAGGCAGTCCCGAAACAACCGTAGGATGCACGTTGTTCACAACAGACAGAACATTGTCGGGAGAAGGGATGGGACAGTTTACATATCCGCCGCCGATCGCAGTGTATTCCCACATCATAGTGTGAGCCATAACACCGTCAAGAACGGGGGCACAGATAATGCCCAGATCGCCCTCCTTTGCACCTGCACGTCTCATAATTTTAGAGGCAATTCTGTCAAAGGTTTCTCTGTCATTCATACTGAACTTATAGAAGGTTTTGCTTCCTGTTGTTCCGCTGCTGCCGAAAATGCCGAACACACTTGACAGATTGTTAGACCGTCTTTCAAGATCGTTTGATCTTATATCGCTTTTATAAGAAAACGGAATACGGAGAAATTCCTCCTCTGTAACATTTGACTTGTCCTTGATAAAATCAAATGTGTTTTCATACATCAGACAGTCATATCCGCCCGAAGAGAGTATTTTTGAGAATATTTCAAGCTGTTTTTTCTTCATTTTCAAATCCTCTGTTTACTTAGATGTCACTTTCATATTCTCAAAATAGAAAAGTGTGTTTTTCAGTCCGTCTCTCAGCGAAACGGTATAGTTATAGTTAAGCAAAGCTTTTGCCTTTGTCAGATCGGGGCATCTTACATAGGGCTCGTTTTCAACAAACGAATTGTACTTTACAGAAAGCTCCTTGCCGACAACCTCCATAAATATCTCGGAGAGAGTGTTTATGCTTATCTCAGAGTCATTTCCAAGATTAATCGCTTCGCCCGAAATGCCCGACTCCATATAGGACACAAGACCGCCTATAAGATCGTCAACATAGCAGAAGGATCTTGTCTGATTTCCGTCGCCGTTAATACAGAGAGGTGTGCCGTTAAGATAGGACTCGGTAAATGAGGTAACAACACGTCCGTCCTGCAAGCTCATATAAGGGCCGTAAGTGTTGAAAATTCTGACAACGGCAACATTAACACCGTACTGCTTGTAATAGCAATAAGCATATGTTTCTGCACATCTTTTGCTCTCGTCATAGCTGGAACGAAGGCACATCGGCTTTACATTTCCGTTGTAATCTTCATTTTGAGGATTTATCTGGCTTTCGCCGTATATCTCGCTTGTGGAGGAAATAACAATTCTCGCACCGTTCTTTCTTGCACATTCAAGTGCGTTAACAGTTCCCTTCACTATCGTATCGAGAGTGTATATGTAATCCCTCATATAAACCTTGGGGGATGCAGGTGCTGCAAGATGATAGATTTCATCTACACGAATATCAGAAAAATCATCTCTTACGTCTCTGTTTAAAAACAAATAGTTTGGGTTGTCCGAAAACAGCTCCGAATTTTTCGGATCGCAGCAATATAAATTGTCAAGAGCGATTACGGTGTCACCGCGGTCTAAAAGCCGCTTTACCAGATTTGTGCCGATAAAGCCGCAACCGCCCGTTACTAAAACACGTTTCATTATTTCATCTCCATTAGATTATCAGGATAAACATAGCAACAATGGACAAAAGATAAAGCACCCACTGCAATGCTACGGTATAGCCGGTAAACTTCAAAAACGAGCAGGCCTGTCCGTAAGAATAAATAAGCTGTTTGTTCATAGCACCTATTTTGCCGCGTCGTAAGCACTCAAAGAGATATGCTCGCTCGTTTGTGTGAATAAGATTCTGAACCGCAATCTGCTTTATAAGAGAAATTTTGCCGAATTTTCTGTAATCAAATTTACCGATTAAGGCAACACCGATATTCTCTAAAACATAGTATATCGGAGAAATCAGAAGGGCTTTCCACTCCCTGCTGACAAGGAACAGAATAACCGAGAGCAAAAGCATACTGAAATACATAATGTTACGTCTGAACAGGCCTGTTGAGGTTGCACACTCGGGATGTTTCTCCACAAGCAGAAGGTCTGCTCTGCCGTAAAGCTTTACTCTTCTGTGCATCTCCTTCCAGTGACGCCAGGTTTCGTTGCTGTGATAAACAAGTGCCTCGGGAGCAGAGTAAATTCTTATATGGCGTCCGTTTGAAATGCGGAGACCAAGGTCTACGTCCTCGCCTGCGGGATATCTGAAATCCTCGGAAAATCCGCCAAGCTCCCAAAAGAGCTTTTTGTCAATGGCAATGTTGCAGGAACAGCCCCAGGGAAGCTCTTTCATTCCCTTTGGCATATAGAAGCATTTTACAAAGGGAGATGCGTTTACAACATCCCAATACCAATACTTTTTGCCTACAAATTCAAGTGCACCAACAACCGCCTTTGCACGTTTTTCGGTGAATACCTTGTCATATTCGGTAAGCAGACCGGGACACACACGCACGTCGGAGTCTAAGAAAAGAAGAACCTCGTACTCTGCCAGTGACGCACCGTAATTTCTCTTTGAGGCAACAGTGGTTGCCTTGTTCACATATCTGCAGTCAAACTTTTCACAGCTTGAAATAATGCTGTTTTTGTTATTTTCGTCGCTGTCATCAATAACGATAACCTGGCTCTTGCCCTCAATTGCAGATCTTGCAACACTAAGACTTTCAAGCAGTTCGTTCATCAGATCACTGCGGTTTTTACTGGGAATAATAATGCTGTAATTCATAAATCTTTCGTCCTTAAATCACTTTCATTATACTGACGTTCGGATTACCAAAGGGTTAAGCCGATAAAGAAAAATCTGTCTAAAACAAGTGCCGAAATCACAAGAACGGTCATAAGGATAATGGCACAGGTAAGCTTGTCGGTACGCTCTTTGCAATCTTGCTTTGCGTGTCCGTCGTTGAATATCATTATCTTAGGGAACACAGCGAGATCCTTCTGTCTTATGCACTCTCTCAGCTTGTAGAATGAATACTGGAAGGAAATAAGCTTTGCAAGAGAGTAATAGAGGAAGTTGTACTTTTTGTTTTTTCTTGCGTCATAGATATAGCCGATAAGCCAAAGACCGATAAGAAATGCACCCTGGATAACGAGAGGTAGAGCATTCCCCGTAATAAACATTAAAAGCAGCATAAAAACGGTTGTCATAAGTGCCACCGTAACAAGTCCGGGCAGAGTTTTGTGAACACTTTCGGGGTGTCTTTTTGCATTATAATACTCCATTGTGCCCCAACGTCTTGTTCTGTCGTTAAGTGCCTTGTTAGAGTCCCATGTCTCTCTGGAATGGTGGGTTATTGCGTGGGGAGTACACTTTATTGGGTGGCCGCTTTTTACCACACGGAAGCTAAGGTCCATATCGTCTCCGCCAAGCTTGAAGGGAAGGTTTTCTTCAAACATACCTATGTCAAGCAAAACCTGCTTTACAAAGGAAACATTATTTCCGATAGTCCAGCTTGCATAAGGATATTTTTTCGCCTGGTCAAAGGCAAAGGTGTAGTTGCTGTAATCAATGATGTTCCATCTGAAGCTCTTTTCGCCGTAGAACTCGGTAACACCGAAAACACCGCCAAGGTTTTCCCTTATCGAATTCATATAAACCTTTGCGTGCTCGTTAAGCATTCCTCCCTGGATAATTACGTCAGAGTCAATGAAGAATATGTAGTCATACTGTGCCTCCATAATTCCCTTGTTTCTCTTTTTACGAACAGAATCAACACCCTCGATATAACGTGCGTCATACTTTTCGCAGGCATTCATTATTGATTCCTTTTCCTCGTCTTTACTGCTGTCAACAATCAAGACCTCGGTTTTGCCGTATTGGTATAACTTTCTGTCATCATAAAGGGTGCGAAGCATTTCGGTTACGCACTCTTTTCTGTTCCAGGTCGGAATAACGATTGAAAAATCTATCTGCATAAACTTTTTCTCCTTTATATACTGAAAGCTTAGTCTCTGTTAAAAATGTCTCTTGTGTAAAGCTTTGACTCCACCTCTTTAAGACAGGGATCAAAACGGTTGGCGATAACAAGGTCGCTTTCCCCTCTGAATCTGTCCCAATCGTTTACAAGCGGAATCTCGCCATAGGAAGATGCACCGTTAAGCATTGGCTCAAACAGGATTACACGAACTCCCCTCTTTATAAGATGTCCGATAACACCGCCTATTGCACTGTCGCGGAAATTGTCGCTGCCGTTTTTCATAATCAGGCGGAACACTCCGACCGTGCATGGCTTGTCCTCTCCGCAAAGCTCGGAAAGCTTTTCTAATATCCTGTCTGCAATATATGCCTTTCTTGTGTCATTGCTGTCAACTATTGCACCGATAAGATTCTGCGGCACACCGTCGAAGTTTGCAAGGCACTGCTTTGTGTCCTTTGGCAGACAGTATCCACCGTAGCCAAAGCTTGGGTTGTTATAATAAAAACCTATTCGCTCGTCAAGAGAGACACCCTTGATTATGTGAGATGTGTCAAGCCCGTGGCTCTCTGCATATGTATCAAGCTCGTTGAAAAATGCCACTCTCATAGCAAGATATGTGTTGGAGAAGAGCTTTATCGCCTCTGCCTCGGCATATCCTGTAATCATTATGGGAACATCCTTCTTAATTGCCGAGCTGCTCAGCATTTCGGCAAAGCACTCTGCCGCAGAATACATTTCACCGTCGCCCTTTGGCACACCCACGATAATTCTGGAAGGGTAAAGGTTGTCGTAAAGTGCCTTTGACTCACGAAGGAACTCGGGCGAGAACAAAAGCTTTTTATGTCGACTTTTCTCGCTTAACTCCTCCATAAAGCCGATGGGAATTGTGCTTTTGATAACAACAACCGCCAGAGGATTATATTCTGCAATGCGGGAGACGGTATTCTCAACTATCGAAGTGTCGAATTTTTTGTTATTTTCATCATAGCTGGTAGGAACGGCAATAACAACAAAATCCGCCTTTTCCACAGCCCCCTTCATATCCTGAGTTGCAAAAAGGTTAAGCTCTTCTTCTGCAAAATACCTTTCAATATACTCGTCTTTTATAGGCGACTTTCTTCTGTTTATCTGATCTGTTTTCTCTTTTACTATATCAACGGCATACACTTTATGCCTTCTTGAAAGAAGAGTGGCTATGGACAGTCCCACATATCCCATACCCACAACGGCGACGGTAATATCTCCGCCGTTAAAGCATTGCTTTTCACTGTGTAGCATTTCTATATCCTTTTCCTTACTTTTTGTTTACGTAAAATCCGTCGCCAATGTCAACCGACAGATGCTTTAAGCCGCCGTTCATTATGAAAAGGCAGTTGCGACAGAATTCGGGAAGCTTGCCTTTTTCAAGGAACATTTTGCGAAGATTTACATACTGCTCGCCGTTCCAGATCTGCATAAAATCCTTGTCAAGCATATCAATATGGTGCAAAACGTCAATACAGCAAACGATAATCTGTCCCTTGGCGGTAATCATCATATTGTTCCATACCAGGTCACAGATTCCCTGACAGTTAAATTTCGACTCAACAAGATTAACCTTGTCATAGTACAGCTCGCCTCGCTTTGAGGTCTTTGCCACCCGTTCTCTCAAAGAGCAAAGCTCCTCTTCGGATATGGTGGTGGGATAGGAGGAAATGATCTTTGCCTCCTCCTTTTCGTCTCCGCCCTCGCCCTCAAGGAATACATCGGGATAAACTATCTCTATTCCCTTTTCCTTGGCATAGGCAATTGCCTCGCTCATACAGCGGCGAAGGGTTGCGGGATAGCACATAACGTCATCATAGTAATTGTTGATATATCCGTTTATGCCGAGACGGGAGAACATAATTCTGTTAAAGCCGTGCTCTACGGCATATTCCACAAGCATCTTTGCGTCGTAAATATTCTGTCGCATTGATACAACGGCAAGTGTCATATGAGTGTCGGGACAGTTCTTACGGAATTTATCTATATTTGCAGTCACCTTGTCAAAATCAAGGTTTCTTCTTATCTTGTCGTATATTTCCTTTCTCGGTGAGTCGAAGGAAACGGTTATAGAGTTGAAAATATCCGCATTTTTCAGCACTCCCTCGGGAAGCACCGACATATTTGTATTTGTGGAAACACGAATACCAAACTCCTTATAGGTTTCAAGAACACTTACTATATTGGGAAGCAGGAAGGGCTCGCCGTTGCCGTGTAAAACGATTTCTTCAACGTAAGGAAAAATGGGAAGAAGCTTTGAAAAAATGTCATCCGACAGATTTACCGCATCCTGATTTCTCTTGTAATAGTGAAGACACATAATACACTCGGCATTGCAAATCGAGGTATGCTCAAGCTGAAGCACCATAGGAAAATGCCTGTAAACCGTTCTTTTGTTCACAAGCTCGTATGCGGCTAAAATACGATTGTACTCCTTTGCAAGAGCATAATTTTTCTCTTCTCTTGCAAGCTCTCTCAGCCGATATGCACTTTCCTCGTCTTTTATGTAAACGGAATTTGCTCCCGAAGGTGAGGTGTAGATAATCTCCCTCTCCTCGCCCGAAAGCATTTCCCAAAGTTTCTTTATATTGTCTTTTGTCAATTCAATCATTGTTTTTTCCTCGGTTTATTATTTCTGATCCTGCCGTTTTATCGGCTTATCAACAGTCCAATCGGACAAAGTGGCCTTTTTGCTGACCGACCACGTTACAGTTTCGGGCACTCCGCAATAGGAACAGCAGGAGTGAGGTGAGGATAAAAATTCAATTACCCTCGCACCGTCTAAATCTGCGTCAAAAATATTAAGCTTTGACTCGCTCATATCCATTTTAAAATCAAAGTATTCTTCCGCCGCGTCCTGAAGCTGAGCAAGACAGCAATAGCTTATGTATTCTCCGCACAGGATATAGCAGTTTTTTGAGCCGCAGCTCTCCCAGGCGGTTTTTGCATCAGACAACGGCTCTGAAAGAAGTCTTTTTCGAAACTCGGTTATTGGCTCTGAAAGGTAAAACAGTGCCTTGTTCTGCCGAAGCTTCGAGATAAGCTTGTCCTTTATTTTTGAGGTTGGGGCATACTGTGATATATCGAAAATTGCCCCCTCGCCTGCCAGGGAAAGAATCACAGAATCATCAAGATTAATAATCGGCAGACCGTTTGTAACCAGCTTTATTTCTGATTTCGGGAAGGTTTTTCTCGTAAGCTTTACAAAGCTTACTATCTCGGGGTGCAAAAGCGGCTCGCCACCGAGAAGTCTGATAACCTCTATGTTTTCGAAAAGAGAGGAGAGACGCAAAATACCCTTTTCAAACTCGCCAATGTCTAAAAAGCACTCTCGCTCTACGTTGGAAAGATGAGAACAGCATTTGCATTTCAGATTACAGTGCTTTACAATCGGTATTTCAATATAGGGCAAAATCGGTTTTATTTTTTCTTTCACTATTCTCATCTCCTTTCTTCAATAAATCAATTTCCGGGTTTGATTTTCAAAAACTGCAGCTGCCCGGTCTCTGCCAGAACGCAACCGAGACAGCACTCGGGAAGATAGCCCGAATAAAAGATTTCACGCATTTTTCGGGATATTTCTCCGTTCCATATTTCTTTAAAATCTGTATTTTGATTAATTTGTCCGGTTTTATATATTCTGCGGCTGCAACAAACACTTGCACTTCCGTCAAGGGCAATGTATGCCTGATTTAACAGCCAATCGCAAATTCCGAGACATCTAACCTTTGAGGGCTTTATTTCAAGCTTTTTGTCGGTATTCTGACCAAGCTTTTTATACAGCTCTTTTTCTTCCTCATACATAATTTTTTCTTTTCCGTCGGGACTTTCGGCGGTTATGCTGTTCATTAAAAGAAACTCTTTTTCTACCGCCTCATTCCACTCTCCTGCCCCCTCTGCAAAGGGTACGGGGCAGATAACCTCAATGCCGATTTCCCGTCCTCGTTTATATGCCAGCTGACAGAAATAATTTAAAACCAAGGGATAGTTTGACATTGCGTCTCTTTCGTTTCTTAACACACTATTGGGTGTCATATTGTGGAATATCACCTGATTTACATTAACCGACCTTGCAAAATCCACTATTTTTTCAAGCTCTGTTATGTTCTGTCGCATCAGCACAACGGTTATTTCTTTATACAAATCGGGACAGCGACGGGACAAAAGCTCTATATTGGAGCATACATCTTCAAACTTTAAGCCACGCCTTATGTATTCAAAGGTCTCTTTTGTTCCACCGTCAAGGGAAATCTGAATATTGGAAAAATGTCTGTCTATCAGGTCAAGACGCTTCCCGTCAAGCAGGGACAAATTTGTTGTGGCGGATATTTTCACACCGTACATAGCATATCTTTCAATCACGTTTGAAATTTCGGGGTGCAAAAGCGGCTCGCCCATTCCCTGAAGCCCCACAACATTACAGAACCTTAATGTCGGCTCAATATTTGATATCATATCAAAATCCAGATGTCTTGCGTCTTTATTGTGCGTATAAAAATGACTGCACATAACGCATCTTGCATTGCAAAAGCTTGTGGTTTCCATCTGGATATAGGAGGGCATTCCGCATTGAACCGCCCTGTGCTTTACAAAGTCAAAGAATATAAGCGACTCATTGCAGAGCTTTACCCCTTTTAAGTTGCCGTTAAGAGAAAATCTTTTAATATCGGATATTATCTCATCTTCAAGGGCAAGAAAAAACAGCTTTGACTCTGTGAGAAAATACAGATTTTTGTCGGGGATGTCAGAAAGCAATGCTTGGTCATAGACAACACGTGACAAATAGCTTTTGTCAAAAATCATTGATGAGTTTTTTCTGTCATTTTCATTTATCTCGGCTAAGCTTTTTGCGATTTTTATGTCCTCGCTTCCGAAAAGCTCTTTTGCTGTGTCAAGCCGTTTATCATCAAGTGTGAATAAATAACTTTGCATATCCACCTCTTTTAGTCAAGGATATCTTCCATTCTCACAGAGCACACCGAGTCTTCCGACAAAGACGGCTCGCAAGAGCAGAAAATTTTCTCAAACAGCATAAGATAAATGATTTTAAGACAGTTATCCATTTCAACCTCGCTGCCCGAATCTCTGTCGGGCTGACCCGTCAGCATAGGATAAAATCTGCTTGTTTTTGCCGCACGAAACAGCTTTTCTTTATTGCTTTCATCAAAGAGAGAGGAAAGGTTTGTAGAGCCGGGTTGTTTTACCAACCTTTCGGCAACAGTCGGCGACACAAGATTTAATATATAATCCTTATAGTGCTTTTTGTCTGTGCCGTTAAGCTCTCTGTATGCCGAGACACCGAGAATAAATTTCGCACTGATAAAGGGATATTTCGCTTTTATATCACGGTTTCTTAAGAAGATACCGTTTTTCTTTAATATGATATAGGTCAGCATCTCATAGGGAAAATAAACCCAAGGATAGTGCTGTTCTATACCCACATAATAATAGGGATCTGCGTAAAATCTGAGCTGGGAGGACAGAAGCTGGTCTGCTCCCTCACCGAAGAAGGTGGGGTTTTCCTTATAATCAACCATTGCCTCGCTTAGCATATATTGTAGGAATATTCCTCTCTCGAACACACTGTCTTCAAGCTCACAAACCATTTTGGGAAAGGATTTCAGTATGTCGGGAGTAACCTTTTGTACGGTAAGGTTTACATTTGGGTATTCCTTGCATATGGCTTTTACGGCTTCGGTCTCGTCAGAGCCAACCTGAGAGCCAATGCAAAAGCAGTTGATTTTACACTTCGGCTTTAGCGAGGTGATAATATGCAAAATAAGATTTGAGTCAAAGCCCGAGGAAAGTGCCATATTTATCTCGTCTGTATTGCAAAGCTCCTTTTCAATTTGGCAAGACAAAAGCTCGCAGTAATCACCGCCCAAGCCCGTCTCGCGGAACTGACGTTTTTTTACATAATTCCACTCGCCCGACAAGAAATCCCACTTCAAATTATGGAGTGCCGGAAGCTTTCTGATGCCCGAAATAAGACATCTGTCATCTGTTAGAAAGCCGTTGTAAAGGAACTCGGGAATATAGGAATCATTGATTTTTGGGGTTATATTTGCCTTTTTTATCAGCTCACGCATACCGAGTGAAAGAACTAAACCGCCCTCGGTTTCGGCAAAATAGAGCGGATGAAAATAGGAAAAGGCATCCTGAGTGGCAAAGAGACGTTCTGTCTCCTTTTCATACATTACAAGACAGAAAAGGCCGTCAAGCGACTCTACTCTACCGCCGCCCAAAAGATAGGAACAAAGCTCCTCTGCGGTGAGAATTTCGTTCTCATAATACACTTCTCCCTCATAGACCAGAACACAGCTTTCGTTCTCATAGGTATACTGTCCGTCATAAAATATTCGGTTTTTCTGCTTTTCGAAGAATAAATTTTTCATAAATAAAGCTTCGGACAGTCCTTTCTTAAAATTTGAAGCAAGGTTTTTAATCTGCCATTTGGGTGTTGTGGATTTTTGCTTTTGTGATGTTATTGGCTTTTTCCTTTTGGTGTTGTGGGGTATGCTTTTTGTATTGTGGGTTTTGCTTTTTGGTTTTATGGTTTTGCCGTTTTATCTTGTAACCAGATAAAATTCCCCCTTGTCCTCGATACAAAAATCCTGATAGGAGTCGGCAAACAAATAAATTTTATAGTAGCAGAAAATGTGCATAAACTTTTCTTCTATGCCGGCCCAATTCACAGAACGGGGCGGCACTTTTTTTATTTTCACCTGCCCCGATACGCGAAGAAGCTCCTGCAATATTCTTGCAGCCAGTGGCTCGGGGTAGTCAAACAGCTCTGTTGTGGCAGAAACACTGTCAAAATATCCGTCATCAAAAGGAAGGGCAAGACCGATAAAGCTCTCGGATATTAACCCACCGACATCATCAAAACGGACAATATTTCCCTCGGGATGACTTTTGGATATGCTGTTAAAGACAAGCTCACCCTTGGTCTCGGGAGTGCTTATGCTTTCGCCTTCAAGCTGAGAAAGTGTTTTTATAACGCGAGAGAGTGCCTCGCTTGCACTTTCCTTTAAGGCAAAACTAAGCAGTTCTTCCATATCCCGATTGCGATATTTTTTCAGCATAGCATACATATTTGTACGTCCGCTTATTTCCTCGTTTAAAATATTTCTCTTGTGAGGAATATGAATGGCTCTGATATGGGGTGCGGTTTTCAGCTTTCCAAGCTTTGACAGGCGGTAGCCGATATCAACATCCTCTGCTCCCCAGCCCTCAAAACTCTCATCAAATCCGCCCGCCTGTAAGTATTTTTCTCTCGGCACTACGGCGAGGGCGGTGTAAAATCTGTTCCAGGGCAGATTTTCGCTCTTCTCTCTTGCGTCGGGAAAGGCGGTGTGCCATAAATCAAAATCGGGGTGGCTTGATTTTTTATCAAAATAGCTCTTAAAATAAATATCCACCGTCTCGGGAAGCATTCTCATCGCCGCCACAGAGCCGCAAATACCCGACACCGAGCCAAAATCATATTCTCTTATTTTTTCCAAAGCACCCGTCTCAATTAGAACGTCTCCGTCTAAGAAAAGAAGCAGCTCGCCCCTTGACATTCCTGCGGCAAGGTTTCTGTTGGCAGAGCGATTGCCCCTCTTTTGCGAGTGAACAACCAGAACTCCTCTGTCCTTCATCTTATCAAGGGTTTTCTTGGTTTTTTCGTCAGAATAATCGTCAACAACAATTATCTCGTCTTCACTTCCGAGCTGGGAAATAACCGAGTCAAGAACATTTTCAATATGACTGTTGTTGTGACAGGGTACAATTACACTTATTTTCATACATCAAACCTTTTTCCGTCAGAATCTATAACCGCATAATCCGAGGGAGAGATTTCGCCGATGTTTCTCCACTCTATAAACTCGGGATCGGTGCAATAGGAGCAATACTCGTGAGGACGGCTGATAAAGTCACATATATCCTCATAGGTCAGGGTTGGATCGTATATATCAATCACCTCGCCGTCAAAGTTGTACTCTGTGCCAAAGAGGCGGTTAAACTCCTTAATAACCACAGGCAAAGGACACATCATAAACCTTCCGTCACGCAGTCCGTTGCACTTTTTCCACTGGCATTCCTCCCAGATTCTCACATAATCCGAGTCGCCCGCCATATTCATTCTCTTCCAGAACTTATCAACGTAGTTAAGTGTATGGCCAAGCTTATGCTTTTCTAAAACCTCCATTATCTCTGTAAGTTTTTTCTTCGTCGGCTCGTACACCGATATATCAAGGTGAACGCAACAGCTTTTTATCGCCTCGATAAGAGTGTCCGACATTTTGTCTAAAAGAAGTCCGTTTGTAACAATATCAATCTCCGAGTCGGGATAAAGCTCGCGTGTTATGTAAATAAACTTATGAAGCTCGGGGTGCAAAAGCGGTTCTCCACCAAAAAGGCGGAACATCTCTATATGCTCTACCAGCTCCTTGAAGCGTGTCATATCTCTTCTGAAAACCTCTACATCGGCAAGATGCTTTTCCTGGCCCGAATTGCAAAATCTGCAGCATCCGCGACAGTTCAGATTACAGTGGTCTGCTACCGGATAGGCCACGTTGTTTATAGATTTCATCATTACCTCCAAAGATTAAATCTCCCAGTCGGAAGAGGGCGGATTTATTCCACCGATCTCCCAATCAAACTCTACCGTATTACCGCAATATCTGCAAGAGTCGTGTGCTCTGCTGCTGAATTCGATAATATCCTCATAGCCCACATCTTCCGAATGGATATTAAGTATATCCTCGTCAAATCTGTAATCAGCACCGAAAAGCTGATTATATCTTCTGATAAATATGGGAAGCGGACACATTACGAACTCGCCGTTCTGAAGATAATGGCATATTTTCATATCGCAGTCGCCATATACCGATGCAATGTCCGAATCTCCCTTTTTGTTGAACCGCTTTCCGAACCTTTCAATATGCGAAATATTGCTTCTCAAACCGTTCTCGGTCAAAAAGTCGGTGATTTTTTCAAGCTGCCCCTCAACCGCAGGGTAAACGGTAATATCAACCTTAACATCTGCCTCGCGAAGAACTCTCACACTTTCGGGCGAGAGACGGGGGACAAGTATACCGTTTGTCATAAGGCATATCTCGGCATAAGGATAGTATTTTCTCACCGCAAGAACAAAATCGTTAAGGCGGGGATGCAGAAGCGGTTCTCCGCCGTAAAGCTTTATCCAATCTATATGGTCTACAAGCTCTTTAAACCTCTTAAGATCGCGAATAAAGCTGTCGTAGGAAACAAAGCTTTCCTCCTGGCCCCGAGTACAAAAATGATAACATCCCTTGCAATTCAGGTTACAGTGGTCAACTATGGGAAGCCCTAAAACGTCAAGCTTGTTCATTTTGCACTCTCCTTTCGAAAATTATGTAAACATATATTGACAATTTCGGCAATATTCGTTTGTTGGCTGCTGTTTTTTGAATAATTCAAACTTCTGTGATGACATTATTTCATCAATGGAACTGTGGTACACATTACCGATCTCGGTGGGATTAAACATTCCGCAGGGTGTTACCGTTCCGTCATAATTTATGCATATATCCTGTCCTACGTTGGGGCAGGAGGCATAGTTTGCACAGGTGGGTGTGGTGTTTTCGGTCTCAAAAGATACACCCGAAATCTGAGAAGGCAGACGAAGCATCAGGTTTGTTCCCTCGAAAAGCTCCTTCATCTTCTTATACAAATCGGCAAGATACTCAGATTCAAGATTAACCATACGGTTAAACTCGCTTTCCATATCGTAATTACGAACTGCGTTGCAGAAGAAGTGGCAATTATGCTCTCTGGCAAACCTTGCAACCTCATACGTCTCGTAAAAATTGGCGGGCTGAAGGGTGTACACAATGGCTGTGGTGGAGGACACAGAGCAAAGCTCCTCTATATTCTTCATCACTCTTTCAAAATTGCAACCTGCTCTTATTTTTTCAAGATTTTCCTTCTTCACACTGTCAAGAGAAATCATTACCTCGCAGGAGCAGTCTGCAAGTGCCTTTGTAATTCCTTCGTCATTATAGTTCATATTGGTGAACAGACGTATTCTGTTTTTCGGGAATTTCTCTCTTGCGTAATAAATGAATTTTGAAAATTCGGGGTGGATTGTGCTCTCTCCGCGTCCGTTTAACCTTAGTACACTGTACCGTCCGTCAAGCTCGGTAAGAATTTTGGTATAAAGCCCAAAATCCATAAAATAACCCGGCTTGTTATATCTTGCACCGTATCCGCACATCACGCAATTAAGATTGCAGTTACGGCTTACTTCAACAATTATTTCTTTATACATTTTTGTCCATTAATTTTGATAATCTGTCAACGGCTCTCAGCATATCGTCATCATCGACATAGAAATCGTTGATAATAATATCCTTGCCCTTGAATTTTTCAATAACCCATCTTTTCACTACGCAATAAATCGCAGAGTGAAGCTCCATATGTGTTTCGGCAATAACCGCCCTCACCGCAGAAAGAAGCTCTGAGTCGTCCTTATCGTACTCCTCGTCGTGATAGTAAAGCTCCTTATTCCACTGCATAGTGTTATCCGAATACTCCATATGAGTGCGAATGGATTTGCTGTCCCTCTCCTCTTTTACGGCAGGGGAAAGAGGTCTTCCAAGGCCGCTGACGTGGTTTTCACATTCAAGAAGGAAAAGTCCCTCGAACATTTTGTGCACAAGATCCTCTACGTCATCCCAATAGTATTTATATTTGCAAACAATATTGTCCTTGAATGCCTGCTGCTTTTCTCTGTGCTCGGGCGGCTGCTTTTTCCAATAGCCAAACCTGCGATGATCCTTTTGCACAAGGGCGATTATGGGCTTTCCAATCTCAGCGGCATACTCACATTCAAGCTCGGTATAGCTGTAATTATCCCAGGTTACCGAGCCGTATCTGTCGCCAAGAATAGCAACGTAAAAATCGCATTCGTCTATGGTTCTTTTTATGTTTTTCCACTGTTCCAGAGGAGGAAGAACAAAGAATGTTTCCATTCCCGAAAATATGTAATGATTTTTTATTATTTCTTTTATCGCCTTGGGACGCTCGTCCTTCAGATCATAATAAGTGGAGCTTAAAAAAACCACTATTTTTTTATCCATTTTGCATTTCCGCCTTTTTAAGAAGAAAGTTTTCTATTTTTTTAAATGCTTCCACAATATAACCTGTATCCTTATCGCTGACAAGCAGTAATTCGTGGGGAATCAGCACCACTCTGCCCGCCATACTGTGACACACCGAGAGATCGTCTGCACATCTTCCGCCCGAGGTACGAAATGCCTCCTGCATATCGCAGCTTTTCTCATAGGAAGGAATAATCGGTATTCCCTCGCTGCGAATAAGACGTACAAAATCCTCTGCACAGCCGTATTTCTCGTTGCAATATATAGCCAGGGTGTGATAAATTCTGCGTCTTGTATCGGTCTCGGTCTTTTGCGTGGTGAAAATTTTACTGTCCTTTAATGCGTCGGCAATTCGACGGGCATTTTTCGCCCTTTTCTCTGCCTCGGAGTCGAATTTAGAAAGCTGAGATACGGCAAAGCAGGCACAAAGCTCGCTAAGACGGATATTTGTGCCGTTATATTTATGCTCATACCACTTACAGCCCTCACCTCGTCCGCAGTTGTGCAGGGCATACATATATTTATATAGCTTCTCGTCGTCGGTTGCCACTGCTCCGCCCTCTCCGCAGGTAAGGTTTTTGCTCTTCTGGAAGGAATAAACACTGATATCCGCATACTGACAGTCGCCATATCCCACACTGCCAAAGGACTGAGCACTGTCCGCAATTATCTTTATATCCCGATTGCCGATAAGCTTTCGGATTCTTGAAATATCCACCGCATTTCCTGCCCAGTCAACCGCCATAACTCCTCGGGTTTTCTCGGTTATAAGCTTTGCAAAGCTGTCGGCAATGTTAAATGTATCGGGATTTATATCGCAGATAACAGGAACAGCTCCAACAGCAACAATAGAGGATATGCTGGAATAAAAGGTATATCCGGGAACGATAACCTCGTCACCCGCACCGATACCAAGTCCCCGAAGGGCAAGTTCAAGTCCAACCGTTGCATTGGCTACGGTTATTGCATATTTTCTTCCGTTGCGAAGGGCGGTTTCCTTTTCCAGCCGTGTATTATATTCTCCGCCGGCTTTGGCAATTTTACCCGACTTAATCAGTCGGCCAATAAGCTTTATATCCTGTTTTGAGGTTATTGGCCAGGGAGCACAAATCTCTTTACAAACCGGCTTTCCTCCGTGAAAAGCGGGCAAATCATTTTTTATCATATACTTTAAGTCTTTCAAGTGTGCCGTTCTGCACGAACTGACAGTGTCCGCAGTGCATAGGCATTTTGTTGTCATAGAATGCCTGTCTCCAGGTCTTATATACAGGCGAGTTGATTATTTCCTTGATAGGTGTTTCAAAAACGTTGCCTACAATTACGTTCTTGTTAAAGCAACATATAGCCACGTTTCCGTCAATATCAATATAGGGCTTTTCTGCAAGCCAATCGCAAATTCCCTGACAGTTGTAAAGAGCAGACTGCTTTTCGTAAACCTGGGGAATTTCGGTAAGCTCCATATCCTTGTTCTTCTCGGAAAGCTCCTCCTGCATATTTACGGAAACACTTGAAGCCACCGAGTTCATTTTCTCGATTTCTATTGCTATCTGCTCATCATTCTCGCAGTCAAGAAGCATATCCTCGGGAACAAGCACCTCGATGCCAATCTCTCTGCCAACCTTCAGGCACTCCTTAAATGAGCGAGAGGAAACATTGGGATAATTGATAAGCTCGTCGTCATAATTTCCGATTTCCTTATATGCTTTAAGACAGTTAAAGGCAATTCTCTTAAAGCCGTATTTTTTGGCAAACAGAACAAGGTCGGTAAGATGAAGAATGTTCTGTCTCATAGCCACACTTGCCATACAAAGCAGAACCTTATCGCTTACGGTATTAAGCAGGGCAAGATTCTTTTCAAAGGTCTCAAAGGAAATGTTCTTTCTGATTTCCTCAAAGATTTCCTTGTTCGCACCGTCGCAGGATACATTAAGCTGTCTGAAAATTCTTGAAACATATCCGAAAAGCTCGGGGCTGAGGTAAGAAAGGTTTGTATTTGTAACAATCTGTACACCGTACTTTTCGCAGGCGGCAAGAGTTTTCAGGATGCTTTTATCCATAAAGGGCTCGCCTGTTCCGTGGAGAGTAAGAATCTCTGCATAAGGAAGAAGCTCATCAAACTTTTCAAGCATTCTCTCGTCAAGGTGCTTTGCGTGCTTGTTCTTTAAGAAGTAGTGGGTGCACATAATACACTGTGCATTACAGAAATTGGTGTGGGATATATGCAGATATCTTGGCATATAATCCGCAACGGTGTTCTTTGTGGCAACAGCCACGTCGATTTTAAGCTTGTTAAACATTTTAAGCTGTTTATAAAGCTTGTTGTCAAAGAGAAATTTTTCCACCTCGGCAAGGAAGAAGGAGTCGTCTATCGAGAATATCTGTGAGAAATAATAGATATACTGCGAAGGAGTGTTCTCCAAAAGTCGGGGCTGATTGTTATCGTCCATTATATGTATGATTGCGTCAAAATTCTCTTCACCCATACAGCAGAAAACACCGAGAGGTGACATTCTCTCTGCCTCTGTCTCGGATACAAAAATCTTAATCTGATCCTTCAAAATGTGGGAAATCTGCTTTGCGGAGCATATACACTTGAACACTCCGTCTCCGCTTCCCTTGATGTATATATTTTTCATTTTCGATTCCTCGCTTATTTTACAAATTTCTATATCCGAATTTTATACTCGATATCCATTTTCCCATAATGTGATAGAAAAGCTCGCCCGTCAGCAAATGTGCGTTTTTACGGAACAGAAGTGTTGGGCCGATGCTCTTCCAGAACATCTTGTGAAGCCGTCCGTCAAAGCTGCCCTTTTTCGGGCCGTACCTCTTCTGAAGCTTAGTTGACGAAACACCGTCGCGATAGCTCTTTTTCAGCATTTGCTTACGTTTTGTGGGAGAGTGTGCATAGACAATCGGCTTCGGTGTGTATTTAAGAGTTGCACCAGAATCAAGTGCTCGCCACATAAGATCCACGTCCTCGGCATTATTGCCAAACCACTCGTCAAAGCCGGAAAGCTTTGTGAGCAATTCCTTTTTATAGGCACAGTTTGCGGTGATAAAAGAGGTTCTCAGATTCCTCTCTTTTACATAAAACTCCTCGTCGGGAAAAACCATAATGTTTTTAAGCCAAAGCTCCGACCAGAATTTTTCAACCTCGGTCTCGGGAGGAGCACCAACTACCTTTCCGCCGATGGCATCAATATTACCGTCCGACTCAAATGCCGCCCTTATAGATGCAATCCACTCGGGATGAACATAATTATCGCCATCTGTAAAAGCGATAATATCCCCCTTGGCATGCATAATTCCCACGTTTCTACCCGAGGCGGCAGTTCTGTTTGGATTGTCATATACGGTTGCTCCCGTAGCGGTGGCAAGTTCTTTTGTCCTGTCACAAGACATTCCGTCTGCCACTATAATTTCACAGGGCAGCTCGGTATTAGCGAGAATACTCTCTATACATTTTGCAATTCCCTTTTCCTCGTTATAGGTCGGGATTACAACAGATATCGTCATTATCTTTTCTCCAATAAATTTTCTTTGCGAGTAATGTTAAACTCGGCAGTACAAAGCAACCAACAGCCCTCACAGCGACATTCTGCCATTGCTCTTCTCTGTTCGGAATAGCTCTCCGACATCCATATATCCGGAAGCGATTTTTCCTTCAAGTCGCCCACCGTAGGAAGCGAGGTGCTCCAACAGCTTCTCACCGTAAGGTTGGGCCAAATGTAAACCGCCTCGTATCCGCAAAGGCACTGATACTGCCCTCTCGGAATTCGCTTTCCCGTTCTGAAAAAGTCCGAAAAATACTCTAAATACTCTCTCGAATTAAGAATTAAGTATCCCTCGTCCTTCATTTCAAGAATCCGCCTGATAACACGCTCGGTCTCACAGGCATCTGTCACAGTAAGCGAGTTCTCGCCGTTAATAAAATTGTGATAGGGTGTAAGCTGAACATTTACACCGTCTTTGGTGCATTTTTCTATCAGCTCTATAACGTCTTTTTGATTGTTCTCGGAGAGAACCGCCGTTACATTAAAAACAAGATCGGGGTGAATTTCTCTGAAACGAAGAACATACTCGTATGACTTCATAACCGACTCAAAATCAATGCCTCGGTTTTCCTTATAATGCTCTCTGTCAAAAGAGTCAATGGACATAATTATATATCTCTGTCCCGCCTTATAAACCGACTCTAATTTTTTAGGCAAAAGAATACCGTTGGTAAGCAAAATCGGCTCTATTTTCCGAGCGACCATACCGCCGATAACCGCCTCTATATCCTTATAAATCAGGGGCTCACCGCCGCTTACCGAGCAGGCCTTAACTCCCATTTTTTCAAGTCCGTCAAGAACCGGGAGAATTTCCTCGATGCTTCGCTCTGTAAGCTTGCCCTGATTTCTCGAATAGGCATGCTCACAATAGGCACAGTCTGAATTACAACGCATCGTTATTTTGAAAAAGGCATAGCGGATTTTTTCGGGTATGGCTCCGCACCTGTGGCACTTTTCCACCTCGTGTGCGTGATTAATAAGCTCACCCGGATATTCCTGTCCGAAATGAGACGCACAAAGACGTTCAATTTCGGTTATAAAGTTTTTATCCTTCATAAAAT
Source organism: Eubacteriales bacterium (assembly GCA_045538685.1). Classification (GTDB taxonomy): domain Bacteria; phylum Bacillota; class Clostridia; order Oscillospirales; family CAG-272; genus UBA1740. The sequence continues at coordinate 26,599 of JAZSRX010000034.1, forward strand.
GAAAATCACTTTCTGAGTATATCGTATGTGTTGGTGCTGATGTCCTTTAATGTATCCGCAAGCTTCTTTCCGTCATCCATATTTCCCTCTAAGCAGAGGCAGAAGACCTTCCACCAAAGCATTTTTTCATTCTTTGACAGGGGGAAATACTCTTTTTCAAGGAAACGGCAGAAGTTTACATAACGAAGCTCGCCGAAATACTCGCAAACACCGTCTGTCTCTTCAACCGCAACCGTTCTGCGATTTCTGATGGCATCAAGAATTCCCTCTCTTGTATTCTCCTTGCAGAAGGCAATAGTGTAATGAGTAGGGAATATACAGCTTTCGTCATCGGCATTTACAATATGGCTGTCCGACTGACCGAGGAAGGCATAGGGACGGTCGATATTTCGCATACATTCAAGGGCGAGAAGATGCTGCTGCTGGGAAATTATACTGCTTCCCTTAGGCGAACCGCCCACGACCTCAAATGCGTCAACCTTTCCGCTTTCTATATAGCTCTTGATAAGCGAATGAGGAGCATCAAGACGTGTCCAATCAAAAATGGGCTTCCAATAGGGATGACAGAGAACGGTAAGACCGCCAAGCTGATGCACCTTGTCCGAAAGCTTGCAAAGCCGTTCTGTAATCCAACGAAGCTTTTCCTCCCGGGAATTGAACTCGGGAATACTGTCAAGACGATAAAGCTCCTTCGGAACCGGCTCTTCTGCACCGAGAGAAATAATATGCATCGGCTGATAATTGCAGGAGAACTCCTCTCCGTTAAGAACGGTAAGCTGTCTGTCAATATAAACCTCCGACAGCATTTCCAGATATTTTTTCGCCTGAACAGAGCCCTCATAGTTATTGTGGTCGGTCAGGGCGATATAGTCAAATCCGCTTTTAAGAGCCATACCGATGTGCTGAGAGGGCTCTTCAAGTCCGTCGGAATATGTGCTGTGCAAATGGGTGTTACCCTTCAAGGGCAGGAGAGGATACATATCCTCTTCAAGTGCGTACACAAAGGTGGTGAGTATCATTTCCTTATCGCCGCTTTCGTGTCTTTTCCAAATTGCTATCATATAGTCCTGTTCCTCGTTAAATTCGTAGGAGAAGGAAAGCACACCGTCTTTTGCCGTTACAACAAAGGGATTCTGCTCGGTTGCACTGTTTGCGGCAACCTCATATTCAAGCAGAGGACTTACGAGAACAAAATAATCGCCCTCTAAAACAAAGTGGGGATATGCGGTAACATACCTGCTTCTTACGGTGATAACCGCCTCTTCGTGTGCCTTTACAATACGGGGACTCAAAACAAAATAATTTTTCTTGTTTGTCTGGTAATAGGTAGGAATAGACATAATTTTTCCTTTCTTTAAACGAGAATCAGCAATACCGCGAAGGAAATACTGACACTTAACAGTAAAATCAAGTATTTAATTTGGTTTCCCGGGAATGTGCCGTGCTCCTGATATTTTGAATACATAACCTGTCTATACAGGGGCTTTACGGTTTTATACTTTATGCAGCCCGAGATTGTTCCAAGCTTTTCGAACACCGAAAGAAGCTCTATTAAAATCGCCTTAAAAAATCCGATTTTTTCCTTGACAGATGAGTAAACTCCGCCTATCAAAAGGTGCGAGAGGAACATAATCGGTGACATAAGCAATGCCCAACATCCCACAAAGCAGGTGCAAAGCAGGGAAAGTGCGGTTATCATTATCCAAACCGCTATCCAGTTTACGTCGGCAATCAGTCTTTTGGGGTTCGACTTGGCAACAAGAACATTCGACCGTCCGTAGCTTATAAGTCGGGTTGCAACGTCCTTAAAATTAAGCCAGGTTTCGTTGCTGTGATAAACAACCGCATCGGGTGCGGACTTAATCACATAACCTGCGTCGCAGATGCGAAAACCGATGTCAACATCCTCTCCGCCCGGCTTGTTGGGAAAATCGGGGTTAAATCCGCCCGATTTGTCAAATGCCTCTCGCAGAAGAGAAAAGTTGGCGGTTACACCCCAGGAAAGCTCCTCCTGCTCTAACGGCTGAACAAATGCCGCACACCAAGAGGTTTTTGATATCGCCTTTATAAAGGAATTTTCCCCTCCTTCAAGGATAACAGGGCCACATACCGCACCGATCTTTTCATCGGTGTATTTTTTTAGATGTTCGTTCAGAATATTGGGTGTTACAACACAGTCGGAGTCGCAATAGAACAGCAGATTGTACTTTGCATAAGAGACGCATTTGTTGCGTTTTATCGCCACCGATGAGGGCTCGTAATAATATCTTGCATTATGCTTCTCACAAAGAATCTCAATTGCCGAGGCATCCTCCTTACCCGAATTGTCAAGCACCACAAGCTCGCTTGGCAAAGGGCAATTTTTCCTTGCCTCATCAAGACTGCAAAACAGACGTTCAAGCAGCTTTACCCTGCCGTAGCAGACAATCAGAATACTTATTCCGTCAATCATTTTACACCTCCCAGAAGAGCAAAAGCTATGGCGATGCCAAATGAAATCACAAGAGAAATAAGAGCTGCTTCAAAAACAATTCTGTTTGTATTTGCCCGAGCGACGATTTTGTCAGAATATATGCCGTAGACCATATTTCTCGGCACCCTTTTAATGCCTAGCGAGGCGGTACGCATTGTCAGCTTGTAGGAAAGACGGCTTCCCAGCTCCACACCCGAGGAACCCGACCGCACAAGGCGGATTACCGCCGAGAAAATAAGGTTCAAAATGATAAACGAAGCGGCAAAAACGAATAACTTTGGCTCAAGGAAATAACCAACCGCGGCGAGTATCAGGAACAAGAATGTCATCAATGACTGAACAGGCAAAAGCTTCATAAAGCAGTCGCTTCGTCTGTGATAAAGCTCGGTTACCGACAGGGCGGAAAACCTGGTATATTCCTTCTTCAATGCCGATTTGTCCTCTATCTCAACCGATAGCTTGCTGTCTGTAACGGTTTTCACCTCGGAGCAGTGTGCCAGGGCGGAGATAAGAGTTTTCGAAACGGTGGATTTATGGTATCTTCCGAAATCCGCCTTGTTGAAAATATAAACCGAGAAAAAGCCACGCATAGAGCGATTTTTTGTCTGGAAATAATCACAAAGAGAAGATATCCTTTCTTGCGTATCCGAAGAGACGGGATATCTTACCTCCACACACTCTTCCTCATCAAAATAGGGCAACAGCCACTTTACATCAAGCTTTATCTTAATGGGAGAAACTATGACGAAGGCACTTCCCTTTTCACCTTCGGGAAGCTGATTTTCGGGGGTGATGTTTATGTATCTGATTCCCTTTTCCCTGAATGCCCGCTTTGCGATTTTTTTGCAGTTTATCTTGAAAATAACCGCCCCGATAAGATGAATGATATACTCTATGTGGAATTTCAGTGTGATGTAAAATGCATACAGCAGAGATATGACATAAACCGAGAAGGAAAGAAGATTTTCGCTTTCCGACGGCACAAGTGTGATACAGCACAAAACGGGAATCAAAAGCAGGTAAATAAAGTCAAAGGGTACGTAGAAATAGGATGTAAAAATGTCCTTTTGCTTATTGAGCTTCATCATTCCCCAGAAAAGAATTTCAAACAGATAGCCGATAAAAAGCACAAGGGAAATGGTGGGATTTACTTTCAGGAAAATCGCCGAAAAGGCAAAGAGCGAAAGCACACCCTCCACCGCCGCACAGCAGTAAATCAGGCCACGGGTTACCGACTTTGCCGATCTTACAAAGGTTTTTGTTTCGCTTACTATGTCATTTTCGTAGTCCATATACTGATGAATGAGAATATATCTGATTCCGTAAACGAAGACGAAAACATTAATGAGGGCGAACAGCAAAAGGTCAACTTCAAAGATAAACGGAATTACCAAAAGCTGAACATTTCTCTGGCAGAAGGATGCGGTTATAAGCCCCAATACACCCCTTTCCTTAAAGCGAAGCGGTTTAAAGGAATAGAAAATGCCGAAAAGGTATGCAACAAGGGCAAAAATCATAAATTCGGGAGTGAATTTAATGAATGCCGCCGATAAAAAATGAATAATTGTAACAACGACAAAAGCCGCAACACCCACACCGATACCGGTGGAATTAAAAGCGTTGCGTTTGCCTGCTATTTTATCCTGCTCTACGTCGCTTAAATCATTGGCAAGATAGCCGAGAGCAAGATAGGTTACTGTGTACAAAAGGAAGAAGCAGAAAAGAGGAAGAGCCGATGCGGCACTTCTGCCGTTAAGCAGAGAAAAGAGTATAAAAACAGCTATGGACAAAGGCAGCTTGGAACCAAACCACTCTGTAACTCTGAAAATGCTTTTCAATATCCTCATAGCCACTCTCCTTTCCCGAAAATCAAAGTGAATAATAAAAATTTTAATTTAAAAAATTTTCAAGATGCTTTTTTAAAGATAAATTTATTTTAAAATAAATATCTATAAAAGTATAGCACGAATAAGTCGAATTGTCAATATATTTGTCGTAATATGGAGAAAGGAAATGTTCGCCCTGTCGGTTTGTAATTTTGACATATTTTTTCATCTCGAAAATTCATAAAAATGGTTTATTTTTGTGCTTTTTGGTGTTTTATGTACTCTATAGTTTACATTTTATGACATTTTACGCAAGAAACAAAACATAAAAAAGAGAACAGCAAAAAAATAGTTGAGCAAAAACTCGTGTCGCGTGTTCTCTTTTTAATTTTGTCAATATTTTCTTTTTTCTCTTATTTGCCAAAAGACAAATGCTTTTTTTGTTATACAATACCGAGTGGGTGTTTTTGTTAAGCAATACCGAGTCGATATTCACACCGCCCGACTTTTCTGCAAACGGTTTTGACAAAAAAAGAGAGGACTTAAAGGTTTCCCCATCCTCTCTTTATCATTTTGCTTTTTTCTTAGATTTTGCTTCTTTATTAAAATATTAAAATGAAGCTGCTTTGTGTAACGAGTTTTTAAACAAACAGCGGTCTGAGCTGCCTTCCCTCACGCATAGCCGAAAGTCCCTCATAAAGTCGGGAAAAATCAGCCACAAGCGAATATGGTTTGCCTGTCGGATCATCCTGCCTCATCGGCAGAAAATAGACCGAGCGACGAGTAAGAATTCTTCCTATGTTAGAAAGATTTTGCGACATTCCGTCATTTGTCGCAAGAGCGATAAGCAAAGGTCTGTCGCATCGCAGATGTGCCTTTGCCGCCATTGTCACCGCCGAGTCGGTTATTCCACCTGCAAGCTTAGCAAGTGTGTTTCCTGTGCAGGGCGAGATTATCAGTGCTTCAAGCGGTCTTTTCGGGCCAAGCGGCTCGGCATCCGCTATGGTGTGAATTACCTCTCTTTTGCAAAGCGACTCCACCCGACCTACAAATTCACCCGAAAGCCAGAACCTTGTGTCTGTGGAATAGGCACGTTCACTTATTATGGGCTGAACCTCCTCACCCGACAAAACAAGCTTTTCCAGGGCTGAAAGCGATGAGGAAAAGGAGCAAAAGGATCCGCAAATTGCATAGCCAATCATAATTCTCCTCCAAAAAGTGCTTTATATGCCGCTTTGGCATAAACCTTACCTGCCGAAACGGGATAATATTTTGTGGGCACGGAAGACAGCTTTACAACCCCCTCTTTCCTGTCAAAAACATTGCCCGAGGCAAGATCAATTATAAGTGTCTCTTTGTCAAGCTTTTCCTCGTCAATCTGCCTTGCAGGTGCGGTGTTAATAAGAATATCAAGTCCCGAAAAATCGCAATTTTCGTCTATTACACAGGCAGGAACTCCTGTCTGACACATTGAAAGAGCAACCTCTTTTCGCGTAGTGTAAAGCATAATTTTTGCACCAAGGAAAAGAAGCAAACGAAGAAGCCGTTTACCTATTCTTCCATAGCCCACAATGCCGATTTTCATATCCGAAGCATCAAGCTTGCTGTTTGTCAGAATGTATCCCACAGTTCCCCTTGCGGTGAGTTCGGCATTTTCCAAAAGAAAGCCCTCGTCAAGCGAAGCATCAAAAAGCTTTGCACCAACCTTCTCCCCTCTTTGAGTTATCTCACCCGGAATATCATATCCGATAACTGCGGTGTTTTCATCTGTCAAAGCAGCGATTTCACCGAGAGAAACATCTGTTCCTTTTATATTTTTTTCGTCAACCGAGGTGGGAATGGGCAGAACGATAAGCCGCCCGACTCTGCCTTCACCAAGAGCTTCTTTAAGCAACCCGGCACACACCAAAGTCCTCTCCTCGTTGCCGAATGTTCGAATTTCCATATATAATTTGTCCTTTGTAAATCCGAATTGTGCAATCCTTGCACATTACATATTATGAAAATAAAAAATCTTGTGTGAATTTTATTTTTTTGTTTTTTAGGTTTTAAGTTTCGTGTTTAGCAAAAAAGACCGCCGAAGCGGTCTTTTTTGTAATGTTTAGTTGTCATTTAACTGCAATTCCCTGCTCTGCGAAGGCAGAAGTGATGTTTTCTACAATTGCAGAAAGCTCCTGCTTTGTAAGTGTTCTCTCGCGGGAGAGGAAGGAGAAGCGAAGGGTTACGGCATAAGAGCCGTCATCGCCTGTGTAGATATCCTTTACCCACATATCAGAGAGAATCTCGCCTGCGGTGTTCTTTGCGGTTTCAAGGAGCTTGCCAAATTCGATAGCAGCGGGATCGGTTGCAAAGGTAACGTCGATCTCAACTGCAGGGAACTTAGAGGGTTCGCTGTACTTAACGGGAGCAACCTTGTGGGATGCTAAGCTTTCGGTCTTGATCTCGAAGAAGCTTACAGCACACTTCTTATCAATATTCTCACAAACGGTGGGGTGAGGAACGGCGATAAAGCCGATCTTTTCACCGTCAACCTTGATGTCAAAGGAGTTTACGGGATGCTCAAAGTCATAGTCGGGCTCGGATGAAACAAACTCGGGCTCTTTGTGAAGGATATCGCCAACAAGAGCACGAACAGCATCAACAGCACGAAGGAACATCTGCTCCTCGCCGCGTGTCTTGGAGTAAAGAACTACACCAAGCTTATCCTGCTCGTCGCACTCGCCGTTTTCACGAAGGCCTTCAACGGTGTGGCCGATCTCGAAGATGCCGAAATCGTCGGCATAGCCCTTATTCTCCTTTGCAAAAGCAAGAAGAGTGGGAATCATAGAACGGCGGATAATTGCGTGGTCGGGAGTCTGTGCATTGATAATTCTTACGTTTTCGGGAGTCTTGATGCCAAGCTCCTCGTTTTTCTTGATGTCGGACCAGATGTAAGAATGTACCTCGTGAAGATTAAAGCTCTTTACAAGAAGATCCTTCATTCTGTCCTCCTCGGACTTCAGAACTTCCTTGCGTACAGGAAGAATGGGGCTTTCTGCGGTGAAGATATCAAAGTTATCGTAGCCGTAAATTCGGGTAATTTCCTCGATAATGTCCGCCTTGATTGTAACGTCCTTTGTCGCTCTCCAGGAGGGAACGGTGGCTGTGTAATTCTCGCCTCTTACCTTCAAGCCAAAGCCGAGAGAGGTGAGAGTCTTTTTAATGGTTTCCGCAGGAATATCAATTCCTGTATATCTGTCAATATAGTGCTTGTCGAATTTAAGGGTAATTGTGGGATACTTCTTCGCATACACGTCGGTGAAGGAGGAAATAACTCTTGCGTCGGGATCAAGGTCAAGGATAAGCTTCAGAACTCGCTCTGTTGCCAGACGGCAAAGCTCGGGGTCGAGCATCTTTTCATATCTCTGAGAAGCATCGGTACGAAGACCGAGACGTGTAGTTGTCTTACGAACAGAAACACCGTCAAAGGTAGCCGACTCAAGAAGGAGAGATGTGGTTGTATCCTCGATCTTAGATGCGTCACCGCCCATAACACCTGCAACCGCAACGGGTGCGTCGCCCGAGGTGATCATAAGCATATTTTCGCCAATATTTCTCTCTACACCGTCAAGAGTGGAGAACTTGAAGGGCTCGGGGAAGGTCTGCACCTCGATTCTGTCAACCTTTGCGTTGTCAAATGCGTGCATTGGCTGACCAAGCTCCATCATAACATAGTTTGTAAGGTCGGCAAGGAAGTTGATAGCACGGCTTCCGCAGTAGTAAAGACGGATTCTCATATTAACAGGGCTTACCTTGCGTGTAACATTCTCAACCTTGATAGCCGAGTAGCGATAGCAAAGCTCGGTTGCCTTTACGTCAACAAGAACGGGAGGCAGGTTATCAAACTGAGATGCATCAAGAAGATCGGGGCATTTCAGCTCTCTGCCTGTAATGGTAGCGAACTCTCTTGCAATACCGTAGTGACTCCAAAGGTCGGGGCGGTTGGTAAGCGACTTGTTATCAACCTCAAAAATAATATCGTCAATGTCGTAAACCGACTTGATATCTGTGCCGAGAGGAATATCGTCTGTAATCTCCCAAAGACCTGAGTTGTCGTCGGAAATACCAAGCTCCGCCTCGGAACAGCACATACCGTAGGATGTGTAGCCGGCAAGCTTTCTGGGAGCGATAGTAATGTCGCCGATCTGACCGCCGAGAGTTGCAAGAGCAACCTTCATTCCCTCTCTTACATTGGGAGCACCGCAAACGATGTCAACAACCTCGTCGCCCTTGTCCACCTTGAGAAGATGAAGCTTCTTTGATTCGGGATGATTTTCTACCGAGAGAATTTTTGCAACAACAACACCCGATAAATTATTTCCCTTTTCGATTATATCCTCTACCTCTGCGGTAGAAAGTGTGAAATTCTTAATAAGTGATTTCTTGTCAAGACCGGAAAGGTCAACGAAATCGCCTATCCAATTCATAGATAAAAACATACTCTAACCTCTCCTTTCCTTAGATAGATTTGAACTGCGAAAGTGCTTTAAGATTGCCCGAGTTAAAGTCACGAATGTCCTTAACACCATACTTCATCATAGCAAGTCTTGTAAGGCCGAGACCGAAGGCAAAACCGGAATACTTCTCTGTGTCAATTCCGCCCTCACGAAGCACGTTGGGATGAATCATACCGCAGGGACAAAGCTCAAGCCAGCCCGAGTTCTTGCAGGAGGGGCAGCCCTCGCCGCCGCATATCTCACAGCTAATATCAAGCTCAAAGCCGGGTTCCACGAAGGGGAAGAAGCCGGGGCGAAGTCTTACCTTAACATCGCGACGGAACACCTCGGAGAGCATTGTCTTCATAAAGTAAATAAGGTTACTGATAGAGATATTCTCGTCTATCATCATACCTTCAAGCTGGAAGAAGGTGTTTTCGTGGCAGGCATCGGTGGACTCGTTACGGAAGCAACGTCCGGGGAAGATTGCACGAAGGGGAGCACCGTACTTCTTCATAATATAGTTCTGTGCGGCAGATGTGTGTGTTTTAAGAAGCTGACCGTTGTCAAGATAATAGGTATCCTGCATATCTCTTGCAGGGTGATGCTTGGGAATATTAAGTGCCTCAAAGCACTTGTAATCGTCAACTATCTCGTCGTAGTTCTCGATGGTAAAGCCCATAGAAATAAACACCTCTTCAACCTCACGTGTGGCAAGAGTGATGGGGTGATAGGAGCCCTGCTCCTCGGCAAAGCGAAGGGTGGGGTTGTACTTCTTTGCAGAGCGAACCTTTGCAGCGATTGCAGCCGCACGGATCTCTTCATTTGCCTTTTCAATTTTCTCCTCAACGTAAACCTTGAGTCCGTTGATAAGCTGGCCTGCCGCCTTCTTGTCCTCAGCAAAGCGAAGTTGCTGCATCAGCTCGGCAACATAGCCCTTTTTGCCAAGATACTCAACACGAAGTGCCTCAAGCGACTCGGCAGAATTTGCCAAAGCAAGTGCCTCGGCAAAGCTCAGTTTAAGCTCTTCAATTCTAACTTGCATTTTTATGTTCCTTTCGGTATCCGAAAAATTTTCTAACTTATTAATTATATAATAAATAACTCCCTTTGTCAAGATTATTTAATTAAAAATAGAAAAGCGGCTGCCCGAAGGCAACCGCAAATCTTAATATTTTTTGTTTTTGAAAGGTTGATTAGTCAACGTCAGGTCTTTCAACAACGGTACTTCCGTAGTTGGTACACTTTGTAATAGCGGTAACACCCTCTTTCATAGTAGCAGTGCTGCCGTCTACACTGAGAGAAAGGTTGATGTCTGCATCAACTCTCATACCGGAGAGAGTTCCCTTGTTTACATAGTACTTAGCATACATACTAAGATCCATATCGTCGCCTGCGGTAGCTCCAACACCCTGAAGTGCCTGGCCGAGAGCATCTTCAAGATACTTCTCTGCGTTCTCCTCTGCAAGCTCGAAGCCGAAGGATGACTTTGTGAAGTAGGTGTAGTCAAGATACTGGTCATAGAAAGGTCTGAGCTCTTCAACACTGCTGAAACCGATCTGGAAGAGATATGCCTTGTTCCATCTGCCTGTGTTGTTATCCTTTACATAGCAAACGGTGCCGTCGTTTGTCTCTTCTATGTAAACAATAATGGTCTCGCTTTCTTCTTCATTCATGAGATACTCGCCGGTTCTGTCGTCCTTAACCTTCTGCATAACATACATCGTCTGTTCCATATAAATGCGGTTGTCGGCATACTTGATAAGCTGGGTGGTTTTGATCTCCATCTCCATGCTCTGTCCCTCTTCCTTTGCTTCTGCGGAAGCGGTTACTGTCATCTCGGTCTCCATAGTGCAGTTGCTGTAGCTTTCAGAATTGAAAACAGAGTCATAGTAGCTCTTGTTAATGGTATTGCCGTTCTCGGGAAGGGGAGCGAAATACTTCCAATCGGGACCGCACTTGATAACGTAAACGACCGCAGTCTTTTCGTTGCTCTTCTTTGCAATACCCGAAACACCGCTGCTGAGAGCATAAGGATCGTCGATCTCGTATGTTACCTCAAACTTTTCAACCTCGTCACACTCATCAAGAATGTACTCGGGAAGATTAAGTGCTTCGATTTCGCTGTCGCTAAGCTCGCCCTTGGACTCAACCTTGTCAACAAGTGCAATGCCGTTACCAGAAAGTTCATTGGTTACAAATGCCTCGGCTGCCTCTTCAGAGCTGTCAAAGCTTCTGTTAGAAAGAACACCCTCAAAGGTCTCGGAAACACCGCCGAGTTCGTCGATGAATTTTACGTCCTCAGAATCTAATGCAGTGCCGGGGGCACCCGATTCAGGTCTGGGAATGTAGGGAGCTGTCACACCGATGTTGCCGAGAATCATAAGGGCAGAAGCAATAATTGCCGCTACACCAACTACGATAATCAGAACAGAGCCGATAATCGAGGGCTTTTTCGGGGACTTGGGACTAACCGGCTCGGAGACGGGCTGTTCTACAGCATATTCTTCGGGCTGTGCCTGATTGCTAACGTTCATGTTTTCTTCGTTCATTTTGGTTTTCTCCTTGTTGTTTTATTTTTTTATATTAATATATGAATTTCATATAAATATAATCGCTACTAAATCAGCCAAACTGCTTAATGGGCTTTATTGCCCTGCCCTCTTCATACTCGCGTACCTCGCCGAGTGCAAAGAAGCCGTTTTCGTCATAAAGACGCACCCTTTCGTCTAATGGAAGGTCAAGGTTGATCTTTTTAAGATAAATTTCAAGCCCCGAATGTGCGAGCTTTGCAAAAAAGGGCGGAAGATTCACCTTTTTCAGATCGCGGAAGATATATTCCACAGGAAATATACATTCTTCCCTCTCGGTGTCGGTCATTTCTTCAAGCTCCGATAGGGTGTGTGCATCAGAAAGGTTAAAGCCGGATGCCGATGCCCGACAAAGTGTTTTCATCGTTCCCCCGCAGGACAGCTTTTTTCCGATATCTGCACAAAGTGTGCGGATATATGTTCCCTTTGAACAATGCACGTCAAGGGTGTACTCCCTCTCGTTGATTTTTTCGGCGGTAAGCGAGTGAATTACAACCTGTCTCGGCTCACGTTCAACAGTAATGCCCTCTCTTGCCAGGTCGCAAAGCTTTTTTCCGCCCACCTTCAGTGCCGAGTACATCGGCGGAGTCTGCAAATACTCGCCCACAAAGCTCTCTGTGACAGACAAAACCTCTTCCTCGGTGGGATAACTGTCACACTCGGTGAGAATGTTTCCCGTCACGTCCTCGGTGTCGGTGGTAACTCCCAGCAAAAGAGTTGCTTTGTAATGCTTATCCTGCGACAGCATAAACTCGCTCGCCTTCACCCCGCGTTCAAGCAGCACAGGCAAAACTCCCGTCGCCATAGGATCAAGTGTGCCGGTATGCCCCGCCTTTGATGCCGAGAAAATTCTTTTCACTCGGTTAACCACACCCTGCGAGGTTGGGCCAATCTCTTTGTTTATAATAACTATTCCGTTTTTCATATTGGGTTATTTGTTCAGATCAAACACACTCTTCATTTCAAGAACGTCCTTCAGATGATAGGCGGTTTCCATTCCTCCCGTAACGGTAAAGTTGATTTTGACAGGTGCTTCTGAGGTCAGATCAAAATAGTTGTCGTCAAACACCGCGTCAACTCCGTCAAAGCTGATTTCCATATCCTTTACAAAAGCATCGGATGATACGGTAATTCCAAACCTTCTGTCCTGACCGCTGATAACCGTTTTAATCTTGGGCTTTTTGAAAATGAAATGCTTTTCGGGAACGAAAAGAAGTGTTTTCTTCGAAAGAGTGGAAGATGCCTCTTTTATGTAATATTCAAGATAGTATTCCCTCTCGTGACCTGCAATATAACTGCCGATACTTGCACTGTGAAGCTTAACCGACGACATTGCTTCGATCTCACAGGGAACAGATTCTTTATAAATTGTATAGTTTGATGCGTCTGCAATACGGTATTCAAGAGTGCCGATACAGTCGATTTTTCGCTGATTTGATACAGAGAAGCCAACTATTCCCTCTTTAAAATCCGCATAGACGGTTATTGGTGCAAAATAGCGAGATGCATAATACTGCAAGGGCTTCCACCTTGCTCTTGAATCTATGGCAGAGGCAGAGATCGCCATTTCGGGATCGCTGAGTCTGTAAAATACTGCTCGCCAGAACTGGTCGGGATAAAGACGTGCATCCTTAACCATTTCGCCAACCTGATGTGCGGCCGCAAGTGCCGAAGCATAGGCAAAGCCCGAAAGGTTTGAGGGATAAGGATATCTGTCGGCAACCGACATAAGCATATCGCGGATAGCTCCATCCTCGGCAATTGTCTCAATAGAGTGGGAGAAGAGATTTCTCTCGCTCTCGGGAATTACACCGCAGATTGTTTTCATTGAAGGAAGTGCAGGCAGACCTATATATTCGGGCTGGGCGGAAATAAGCTCTACCGCCATTCCGGGTATTTGCTCGTTTAATTTTTCAAGCTCATCGCTGTGGTCTCCCTCACCGATAAGGTCGATAAGGCAGAGAGACGGATGATTTGATCTATGGCGAAGCGACTCTATGACAGCAGAATCAAGAGAGGTGTGCTCCTCGATAACCATAATGCCGTGAATATCGCAAAGCTCATAGAACTTTTCCGAAGGAGTTGGTGCATCGTAAGGAATAACAAGACAGTTGTAGTTTGCCATAGATGCAGAGGTAACGTATGCCTCGGTGCGTCTGTCGGCAGACGTTGTGTCAGGATCGCCCTCGGGAATATACACCGCACCCATAGGCAGAACATTTATGCCGTTAACAATAATTTTGCCCATATTTCCGGCACAGCAGGTACGCAGACCAAGGCGGATCTCGGCGGTGTCCTCAACGTCACTATCGCCGTAAAGATTAACCGTAAGGCGATAAAGATTTTGCACACCCTGTCCCTTTGGCCACCAGAAAAGAGGATCTTTTACGGTGATAGTACCCTCGCCCTTTGTAAGTCCGCCATAGTAAATCTGACCTGTGGAGGAAACAAGGGTTGCAATGGCACGAACCGATGCCGAGTCTCCGATAAGATCAAGCTTTATGCCAAGCTCAACATCCTTGCCCGTATGATTTTGCAAAAGCGAAACCCGATCTATTATAGCACAGGAGAAGCGAAGAATTTCAACCGCGTGGCTGATTCCCGCATAAAGAATATCTCCGTCGGATGAAGAGAATTTTATGGAAAGAACATTGTCGCCGTGGCTCATAATGCCCGAAGCATCAATGTTATAGAACGGAGTTACACCGTCCGCCTCAAGAACAAGCTTGTCACCGATATAAACCTTGGCAGGCATAGAGAGTCCCTTGATGCGAAGATAGAAATTCTTCATAGCAAGAGCAACGTCGTCAACGTGAATTACACTCTCAAATTTTACAGCGTCGCCTATACAGTCAAGCTCCGCACCGGCGGAAGTAAGCACCGATTTTACCGAAAAGGGTATAGTGCACTCGTATCTTTCGCCATTTGTAACAAGCTCAAATCTTTTAATTTCTCGTCTGATCATTTATTTTCTCCCTCTCGCCCATAGGACGTAAGAAAAAGTTTTTAGTAAAAGGTTTTTGTAAAGAAAAATTTCAACAAAAAAGCTTATGCAAGAAAATTTTGAATCAATTTTTGAAAACCGAAGTTATCGTTTATTCTCCAAATATCAGCGTCTGCCCACCCTGCGAACCCGCTTTGGCAGAGCCACACCGTCTTTGTGACAGCGAAGAATGTTGGTTATCTCCTCGCCACCCTCAACCGTAAAAATCAGGTGATGTGAATACAGGCGGTGAGAGGAAAGCTCCTCGCCTCTGTCACCCATATAGGTTGGAACAGAATTTAAAATCAGATTTCTGTGATCCCTCTCACGCATCAGGGGGAATTTTTCTCCCTTTCTGTCAACAAGTGAGCAGGAATTACACTTCTCGCAGCCGAAATTCTCCTTGATAAAGCATCTTTCGGTAATCATAAGCGGTATTCTTCCGTAGGTGATAAGCCCACCGCCAATGTCTCTCGCCTTCGGCAGAGTAAGCTCGGGTGAGAGAACAAGATGCTCTATGCCCATTTTGCGATAAACCTCTCGGCTCTCGCCGTTTGTAACATTAAGCCGAAAATCGCCAAAAGGAATAAATCCAAGCTCCTTTACAAGAGAAATTTGTCCGATATTGCTAACCAAAGCGTACATTACACCCTTTTTTCGAGCATTTTTCAGCTTTTCGGTCAGCAAATCCATCTCACTGTCAAACACAACCGCGGGCAGATAAACACCGCCGGCAAGAACAAGCGACTCAACACTTGCACTGCTTGGCAGGAAGGAAATGTCTATTGAAGAAATGACATTCTCGCTTTTTGAAAGGGTGGAAAGATAGTTCTCCTCGGACAAAAACTGTGCCGTAGTAATGGGGGATTTTTCATCTTTATTATAATTTACAAATTTATATTCAAATTGGGGAAGCTCTCTTTCGCAGGACTCAAACATCTCGGCGGCACTGCGTCGAATAGCATTAATCGCAGAGGGAGAAAGGTTAATTCCCTCCTCTAAATCAAGCGACAGACCGTCGGGAGACAGGGTGAGATTTGTGTTTCCCATTTTGCAAAGACGTGCCTTCACACCTTCATCGGTGAGAGGAGCATTTTCCGCCTTTACAGGTATATCTCCTGTGGCAGTCACACTTCGTGTGCCGTCGGTAATTGTCATTTTGGAAGGAATACCAAGCTTGAACTCGGCTGTGGCAGAAACCTTCGCCTTTTGGGGCGAAAAGACACCTGTGCCAAGAGCCAGTGTATCCTGTTTATCAGCATCGGAACGGATGCCCGTCATTCCCTTTTCGGTTTTGCCAACAAAATATCCGTCGGTAAATCCGCCGCGTGAGAAGGCACGTCGCAAAAGCTGATTTTCGGCAGGAGTTGCCGCCCTTCCCTCATCAAGCAGACGGCGGTAAACCGAGGTCACCGTATATACATAATCGGGGGATTTCATTCGCCCCTCAATTTTTAAGGATGCCACGCCCGACTTAATAAGCTCGGGAATGTGATCGGCAAGAGACAGGTCTTTTAATGACAAAGGATACTTGCCGTTGTTATAGGGCAGACGGCAGGGCTGAGCACATTCGCCTCGGTTTCCGCTTCGCCCACCAACCATAGAGGAAAACAGGCATTGTCCCGAGTAGCAAACGCAGAGAGCACCATGAAGGAACACCTCAATCTCACAGGGCGAGCTGTCCACAACCGAGCATATTTCAGAAAGCGAAAGCTCGCGTGCCAGAACGACACGGCTTGCACCAAGACCGTATGCCTCGGCAGCACCGAGGGTGTTATGCACCGACATCTGTGTTGATGCGTGAAGCTCAAGATCGGGCACATATCTGCGTATCGCCGCCATAACACCAAGGTCGCAGACAATAAGTGCGTCAATACCTATTCTGTAAAGCTCTGCGGCATATTCCACCGCATCCGCCATTTCCTTATCTTCGATAAGAGTGTTCAGAGTTACATAGAGCTTTACACCGTGAAGGTGGCAGTATCTCACCGCCGAAGAAAGCTCGTTTATTTCAAAATTTTTCGCAAAGGCACGAGCACCAAAGCGTTTTCCGCCAACATAAATTGCATCTGCCCCACCTGCAACCGCAGCATAAAGACAGGACATATCTCCCGCAGGAGCAAGAAGCTCTGGAAGAGCGGTTTTTCTTTTCATATTCTTACTCCTTTCTTTTGAGTGCAGAGTTTCTTTATTAAATCACTCGCACTAATCTGTCATCCCGAGCGGTAGGAACATCACTCGAAGACGAAACCTCTCATCGAGGGATCTCCGTGTAGGATCCTTTTTCCTTTTAGACTTTGGCAAGTGAGAATTTAGAAAAAATCATCCTTGTCAGCGTCTGAACTTGCGTGAGGTTCGAAAAAGGAGATCCCTCGCACAGAGCCCTTAGTCTCCTCCCCGGGTTTGTGCCGCTCGGGATGACAAATAAGAGTGGGAGAGAACGCGGATTATAGCCAAAGCATCAAAGCCGCATCCGACGAAGAGATTTTGAGATAAAATTCGTGGCTCTCAATCCGAAGCTGTAGTTACCTACTGCGAGTGATTGAAAACGCGGATTATAGCCAAAGCATCAAAGCCGCATCTGACGAAGAGATTTTGAGGATAGATTGTCGAATGTGACCCGAAGGCGTAGTTACCTACTGCGAGTGATTGAGAACACGGATTATAGCCAAAGCATCAAAGCCGCATCCGACGAAGAGATTTTGAGATAGAATTCATGGCTCTCAATCCGAAGCTGTAATTTTACCTACTGCGAGTGATTGAGAACGCGGATTATAGTCAAAGCATCAAAGCCGCATCTGACGAAGAGATTTTGAGGATAGATTGTCGAATGTGACCCGAAGGCGTAGTTACCTACGTCGAGCTAGGTCACAATCGGCAATATAGACCAAAATATCAAAGTCAGATCATTTTTTCCAGTATTTGCGGTCCAAACTCCTATACATTATCGCTTCTGCAATATGGTCTTCGGTTATCTGTGCCGAGCCGTCAAGGTCGGCTATTGTTCTGGCGACGCGAAGAACTCTGTCGTGGCCGCGTGCCGACAGACCGAGGGTTTCAAATGCCTGACGCATCAGCTCGCTGCCCTCCTCGGTGGGAGTGCAATATTTACGAAGCTGTTCGGTGGACATTCTTGCGTTCAGAACACCCGGCTTGTCACCACCCCGGCGGAGTCTTTCATCGGTGAATTTACGGGATTTGTTCACTCGCTCGCGAATCTGAGCAGAGCTTTCACCGGGTGCGGTTTTGCCCGAAATTTCATTATAGCTTACCGCAGGAAGCTCGATTTCTATATCAATACGGTCAAGAAGCGGACCGCTTACACGTTCAAGATACTTTGTTATTGCTCCGGGAGCACATCTGCAGGTGTGGGTGGGATCGCCGAAATATCCGCACTTGCAGGGATTCATTGCACAAACAAGCATAAACGAGGATGGGAAGGACAGCTTTGCAGCGGCTCTGGTAACGGTAACAACACCGTCTTCAAGGGGCTGACGAAGCGACTCTGTAACCGTCTTTGGAAATTCGGGAAGCTCGTCTAAGAAAAGCACACCGTTGTGTGCAAGAGAGATCTCGCCGGGGCGAGGATTTGCACCGCCGCCAATCATACCCACAGGGCTTACCGTATGGTGAGGAGAACGGAAAGGACGCTCGGTAACAAGATTTCCCCTCAGTATTCCCGTAACCGAATGAATTTTGGTGGTTTCAACCGCCTCGTCAAAGCTCATATCGGGCAAAATTGTGGCAAGTCGCTTTGCAAGCATTGATTTGCCTGCACCGGGAGGGCCGATCATAAGCACGTTATGTCCGCCTGCGGCTGCGATTTCAAGGGCACGTTTTGCCTTTAGCTGACCTCGAACATCGGCAAAATCAACACCGCGGGATTGATTTGCAAAATCAAAGGCGGAGCCGTCAAACCGTATTGGAACAATGGGCTCGATGCCTTTCAGGTGACTGATAAGCTGACGAAGGTTTTTAACGGGATAAACATCAATTCCCTCTACCACCGCCGCCTCGCCTGCATTATCGCAAGGAACATAAATCTCACGTCTGCCGATATCTCTTGCAGAAACGGTCATTGGCAGTATGCCGCCCACAGAGCGAAGCTCGCCCGACAGCGAAAGCTCGCCGATAAAGCATTTGTCCGACAGGTCAAGTGAACGCGGAATTGTGCCGTCGCATTGAAGCAGGGCAACGGTTATTGCAAGGTCGAAGGAAGAACCTTCTTTTTTAATATTAGCAGGTGCGAGATTAAGCATTATTTCAAGCGAAGGAAAACGAAAACCGCTGTTTTCGCAGGCAGAACGGACTCTGCCCTTCGCCTCTTTAACGGCGGCATCGGGAAGACCGACAAGATCAAATTTCGGAAGTCTGTCCCAAGTGGAACATTCAACCGTAACCTCAAAGCCCTCTATACCGAGAACCCCTGCTGTAAAAATCTTAGATAGCATACCTAACCTCGTAAAGTTATTTCTTTTTACCTTTAATTTTAACTCCCTTTTCTTTAAGAAAAACGATAAATTCCTCTGCGTTACCTACGGTAAAGCCGTCATTTTTCAGAAGATACATAAGTTTTGCGTTGGTAACGACTACAATATAGCTCTTGGTCTGAAAAGCATATTTCAGGTTTTCCAGAGATACAGAATTTTTTCCGTCTAAAGCAGAAAATGTAATTTCCCCATCAGTAACCGTCACATTGCAAACAAGCTCTCTTCCGTTTGCCATCTCCCTGTCGCGTTTAACCATCATTTTTACCTGGGAGCGATAGGAAATTATCATCATCACAGGAAGAAACACAGCGAGAACACAGGGCAGCATAAATTCTTCGGCATTTTCAAAGTCGAAGCAGAGTCCTACTATACAAGCCAGAGAATAAAATGCAAGAATTGCGTACATAGCAACCATAGTTGGCTTCTTAAAAAACCAGTAGTGATATATTTCCTTCGCTGTATCTTCGTCACGGACGAAGCTGTTTTCAAAGCGTGCTTGCATAAAAATCCCCTAAAAATATATTTTTACGAATATATTATAGCACACACATACGCGTAAAATCAATAGCAATTAACAGTTTTTGAACAAACTTTGGTGTTTTTTGACAAATATGGAGTATATTTATTTACAAATTGGACAATATTTTGTAATTGTTTTGTAAAAATCTCGTTAAAGCGGTTGAAAAAGAGGTCTCTATATGGTAAAATGAGATAGTTGTACGAATGAAATTTCTCTACGAGGATTTTTTAATGAAAACTAAAGTTATCAGTAAAAGCTATGATAAAGTAATGGCGATGCCGAAAAGAAAACATAAAAAGCCGATAAAGCCGAATATGCTTTTCCGCACCCTTCTCAAATTAGTTTCTCTGCCCGATATCTGGGCAACAAAGTTTAAGTGCAACAAGATTGGAATGGAAAAGCTGGGCAAAAAAGAACCCGCATTTTTCCTTATGAACCACTCCTGTTTCCTTGACCTTGAAATAGTTCCCACCGTACTTTATCCCCGTCCTTTCAATATCGTTGCAACCACAGATGCATTTATCGGCAAGGAGTGGCTGATGCGACAGATAGGATGTATATCCACAAACAAATTTGTCACCGAGATGAGTCTTATCAGAGATATGATGTACTCGGTTAAAACCCTGAAATCATCTGTTGTGATGTTCCCCGAGGCAGGTTATTGCTTTGACGGACGTTCACTTCCCCTGCCCGACACCCTTGGCAAGATGGTTAAGATGATGGGTGTGCCTCTTTGCACAATAATTACAAAGGGTGCTTTCCACCGCGATCCCCTTTACAACAACCTGCAAAAGCGTCGTGTTCAGGTAAGTGCCGATATGAAATATCTACTTTCCGCAGAACAAATTAAAGAAATGTCTGCCGAAGAAATTCAAGAAATTATCCTGAAAGAGTTTAGTTTTGACAACTTTGGTTGGCAAAAAGAGAACAAAATCAAGGTTTCTGAGCCATTCAGAGCAGATTATCTTAACCGACTTTTGTACAAGTGCCCTGCCTGCGGAGCAGAGGGCAGAATGGTTGGTAAAGGAACAGAAATCTCCTGTCCCAACTGTGGCAAGAGCTATCATATGGACGAATACGGTGTGCTTACGGCTAAGGAAGGCAAAACCGAATTTTCTCACATTCCCGACTGGTTTGCTTGGCAGAGAGAGTGCGTAAAGGAAGAAATTGTTGCAGGAAAATATTCTGTTGACCTGCCCTGCGACATAGTGATGACTCTTACCGACTATAAGTTCTATCGGGTTGGCGAGGGACGGCTTCGCCATGGCTTTGACGGCTTTGTGCTTGACGGTTGCGAGGACAAGCTTCACTATGAGCATAAGCCACTTTGCTCTCACTCTATAAATTCAGACTTCTATTTCTATCAGATAGGTGACGTAATTTCCTTTGGAAATCACAACCACTTATTCTACTGCTTCCCCAAGACAAAAGAGGATATTGTATGCAAGGTGCGTCTTGCCGCCGAGGAAATTTACAAGCTTCGCCGACACGACAAGTCCGCCGCGTGTAATTGTAAATAAAGCGACCATATATGGAGAAAAACATGAGCGAAAACAACGAGTGCAACCAAAGTATTCCTATTGACGATTCCCTTCCAGGAAACCTTGTACTTGTTAGCCCCGAGGAGCTTCTTGAGCTTGCTAAGAGCTACTATACAGGCAAGGGCATAGCAAAAAACTATGAATGGGCGGTGCGAATTTTCCGTTATCTCTCTAACAGAGGGAACGCAGAAGCACAGCGAAATCTGGGGAATTGCTATTACGACGGTTTTGGTGTTCCAAAGGACTACGAAAAGGCTGTGGAATTATATCAAAAGGCAGCCGACCTGGGTAATGCCTGTGCACAAGACAATCTTGGCGACTGTTATTACTTTGGAAAAGGCACAAACCAAAGCTACGAAAAGGCTGTGATATGGTACCAAAAGGCAGCCGAGCAAAATTATGCAAAAGCACAAAACAACATTGGGTATTGTTTTGAAAAAGGACTGGGCGTACCGCAGAACTATGCGAAAGCAGCAGAGTGGTACCAAAAAGCGGCCGAGCAAGGCTATGTAAAGGCACAGTACATACTTGGATGTTATTATGAAAACGGCATCGGTGTTCCAAGAGACTACAGAAAGGCTGTAGAATTATATCAAAAGGCAGCCAATCGTGGTGATCCCAAATCATTGTGCAATCTCGGAAGTTGCTATGGAAATGGCCTAGGTGTTCCAAAAGATTATGCAAAAGCTGCAGAGCTTTTCCAACAAGCAGCTGACCTGGGTAATGCCTGTGCACAAGACAATCTTGGCGACTGTTATTACTTTGGAAAAGGCACCAACCAGAGCTACGAAAAGGCTGTGATATGGTACCAAAAGGCAGCCGAGCAGAATTATGCAAAAGCGCAAAACAACATTGGGTATTGTTTTGAAAAAGGACTGGGCGTACCGCAGAACTATGCGAAAGCAGCGGAGTGGTACCAAAAAGCGGCCGAGCAAGGTGATGCAAAAGCACAATTCAACCTTGGAATTTGCTATAAACACGGGCAAGGCGTTCCGCAGAATTACGCAAAGGCTGTAGAGTGGTATCAAAAAGCCGCCAATCAAGGTGACGCAAAGGCACAATTCAACCTTGGTGTTTGCTATTACAACGGACAGGGCGTTTCAAAAAATACTGCTACAGCAAAAATGTGGTTTGAAAAGGCAGCCGTACAAGGAGACCAACGTGCAATAGAAAACCTGAAAAAACTGTATTAAGATTTATTATAAAAACAAAAATCCCGAAGGACATTCCTTCGGGATTTTCTCTTAGGGCGGGTTTCTTATTTCGCCCGGGTTTTATGTATTATTAGTTTGTTTTGTTATATTTTTATGCGATCTTGTCTTAGGGAACGTAGTTGTAGTGAATGGTTGCGGATGTCAAATTGTCGTTATAATCGCCGATAGATATTTCATTCCATTCTACTTTACTACCTGTGTAGTACACGTCTGTAAGCGAGTCGCAATTATAGAACGCAAATTCGCAAATGGATGTAACACTGTCAGGAATGTTAATGTTTGTCAGCGAGATGCAATAATCGAACGCATAACTTCCAATGGATGTAACACTGTCCGAGATAGTAATGCTTGTCAGCGATGTGCACCAATAGAACGCACCGGGTCCAATGGATGTAACACCCTCGGGTATTACAAACTCAGCATCCTGCTTTCCAAGTGTATAATGTATCAATGTTTTGCCGTCTTTTGAATAAAGGTTTCCGTCTATGGATTTGAATGCAGTATTATTTTCATCAACCTTGATGTTTGTCAGCGATGCGCACCAATGGAACGCACCAGAGCCAATAGATGTAACACCCTCGGGGATTGTAATGCTTGTAAGCGAGAGGCAATAAGAGAACGCACCAGAGCCAATAGATGTAACACTGTTAGGAATGTTAATGTTTGTCAGCGAGTCGCAATTATAGAACGCCCACTTGCCAATGGATGTAACACTGTCAGGAATGTTAATGTTTGTCAGCGATGTGCAATCTAAGAACGCATCATCTCCAATGGATGTAACACCCTCGGGGATTGTAATGCTTGTCAGCGAGCGGCAACCATCGAACACATAATCTCCAATGGATGTAACACTGCCGGGAATTTCTATGCTTGTAAGCGAGGAGCAACCCCGGAACGCAAAATCTTCAACCCTGTCACCGCTGTTTATTACAACCTTAGTTAAAGACTCAGGAATATCCGAATTGCTGGTGCCAAAAAGCTTTGAAAGTCCGCTTACATAATCGCCGTACTCATTATTAAACCACCGCTCTCCTCTGGCAATATAAGGAATTGTCAGACTTTCAAGAGATGAACAACCTGCAAAAATGGGAGCATCAATAACCTTCACACTGTCGGGAATTACGACAGTCTTGACTGTAGTGTTGTTTTTGAAGGCATCTGCGGCAATAGCGGTTACCAATCCTTTTTTGTGGGTCTTGGGAACGACAATCATCTTTTCCTTGCCGGCACTGCCAAGCGACATTAGAGTGTATGTTCCGTCATAGTTGATAGCGAATTCAAGTCCTTCTGTTACCACAAGATCATCGTCATCATCCTTATCATTCTTCTTGTCAGAGTCCGAGGTCTTTTCGTCATCATCTCTGTCGTCATCATTATTACCGCCCAAAATGGCCACCAATGCAACCGCAATTATAGCAACAATTAAAACCGCTGCAATTGCAATTATCAAAACGTTTTTGTTGATGCCGTTCTGAGCCGTCGGCTTTTCTTCGGGCTGTATTACTTCCTTCACTTCGGGAGCTTCATTCATCTGATTTTCATTCAAATTCTTGTTTTCTTCCATTGTTTTGTCCTCTTAATTGTTTGATGCTTTGAAATAGTCTCTTAAAATATCTCTGCCTGCTCTTGTGGGCTCGCTGTCACGCACCTTGTAGATAACCCTGTCGCCTGTGGGAGCAAAACGTATGCCCCGATACTTGCCAGACAGAGTCGCCCAGGCATCAAAGTTGGGTTTTCCTATATGAATAATAAGATTTTCGTCTTTATACTCCACCCTGGAGAAGCCAAGCTCCTCGCAAATTGCCTTCATAAGAGCAACTTCAAGCAATCGCTCTGCACTTCTTGGCGGATTGCCGTAGCGGTCGATCATCTCGTCAAACACATCGTCTGCGTCCTCGGCAGAGGAGATAAGCGAGATTTTTTTATACATTTCCATTCTGCCTGCTTGGGCGGGAATGTAGCTTTCGGGAATGTAGGCACTGACCTTCATATCAATAAGGGTTTGTGCTCTTTCCTTTTTGGTTTCGCCACGTTCTTCAAGAACCGCCTCGTTCAGCAGTTTAACATACAAATCGTAACCAACACTGTCGATATATCCGTGCTGTTCTGCACCGAGAAGGTTTCCTGCTCCGCGGATTTCCAGGTCGCAAAGGGCAATCTTGAAGCCGGCACCGAACTCGGCATATTCCTTGATAGCCGAGAGACGTTTTTCAGCCACCTCGGACAGTGCCTTTCCGGGACGGTAGGTAAAGTATGCATATGCCTGTCTTTCGCTTCTGCCAACTCTGCCCCTGATCTGATGAAGCTGAGAAAGGCCGAAACGGTCGGCATTTTCAATAATAAGAGTGTTTGCGGTAGGCAGGTCGATGCCTGTCTCGATTATGGTTGTGCAGACAAGAATGTCAATATCTCCAGCCACAAGCATTCGCCAGATGTCCTCCAGCTCGTCTTTATCCATTCTGCCGTGAGCAACCGCCACACGTGCGGTGGGCATATCGTGGGCAATTCTGTCTGCGATAAGGTCAATTGATTCGATTTTATTGTAAAGATAAAGCACCTGGCCGCCTCGGGCAAGCTCGCGTCTTATTGCGTCATAAATAATTCCGTCGTCGTGCTCCAAAACGTAGGTCTGAACGGGACGGCGATCCTCGGGTGCCTCGTCAAGTATGGAGATGTCGCTGATTCCGTTCATCGCCATATTAAGAGTTCTGGGAATTGGAGTTGCGGTCAGTGTAAGCACGTCGACGTTTTTCGCCATTTCCTTCAGCTTTTCCTTTTGGGATACACCGAAACGCTGTTCCTCGTCTACGATCAGCAAACCAAGATCGCGGAATTCAATGTTTTTAGAAAGCAGCTTGTGTGTGCCGATAAGAATATCCACCTCGCCGCGTTTCACCTTGCGAATAATCTGTGCCTGCTCTTTGGGCTTTTTAAATCGGGTGAGCATTTCAACGGTTATGGGATATCCTCTCATTCGGGAGAGCACAGTCTGATAGTGCTGCATTGCAAGAATTGTTGTGGGAACAAGGAATGCCACCTGTTTTCCGCCCATAATTGCCTTGAAGGCGGCCCTCAAAGCAACCTCGGTTTTGCCAAATCCAACGTCACCGCAAAGCAGTCTGTTCATCGGAATGGGCTTCATCATATCCGCCTTTATCTCGGAAATTGCCACCGTCTGTGACTCGGTTTCCTCGTGCTCGAAGGCATCGGCAAAACCAAGCTCAAGGTCGCAGTCCTCAGGGAAGGCAAAGCCGGGTTTTCTCTGTCTCTCGGCATAAAGGGCGATAAGTCCTTTTGCAATATCCTTGGCGGCCGCCTTGGCACGTGACTTTGTGCGTTGCCACTCCGAACCGCCCATTTTTGACAGCTTAACACCGCCGTCTTTATCTCTTTCGCCGATATATTTGCCGATCATTTCCAGACGATCGCAGGGAACGAAAAGCTTATCCGTACCGGCATATTTTATGGTAATATAGTCCTTTGTAACACCCATTGCGGTTACGGTTTCAATTCCCTCAAAGAGACCGATACCGTAATTTGCGTGAACAACATAATCGCCTTCCGAAAGGTCGGCATAGCTCATCAGTCGCTGTCCCGCACCCCCGGATTTACGAAGAATACGCTGACGGCGACGGTGTGCCATAACCGCCTTGCCACCTTCCTCTGCCATTGAGAGAACGGCGATCTTTGGGTTTATAAGGTCAAAACCCTCGTGGGTTGCCTCGGTTATGAAAATTCTGCCCGCTTCTGCCCCGGAAAGCTGAAAATCTCCCTCGGGAAGTCTTGATGCCGAGATGTCAACATCGGCAAAGGCATTTATAAGCGATGCAGTTCCGCCCGGGTTGTCGGTGAGAAGCAGAATACGGTACATAGAACGGCGAAGGGCAGAAATATCCTCAAGAAGCATATTGAAATTGCCGCCGTAATTTACGCATCTGCGAGAGCGGAAGCCAAAAAGTCCGGAAAGTGTCATAGAGCCAACACCGCCGGAAAAACTGTTTATATGAACTGCCAAATTCTCTGAAAGCTTCTCCTTGTATTCATCTTCGCCCAGGTGGAATTTGGAGTATTTTTTCTCAATTAAACCTTCGTTTTGTAAAGTTTGGTTTTCGTTTTTAAGATATTCTGCGTATTTTTTCAACTCTTCAAGGCAGTTGTTTGTGCCGAGAGTAAAGCAAATATATCTGCCGCATTTTTTAAAATAGGAGAACAAGCTCTCCTCGCTTTCATAGATAAGCGGAAGATATTTGTCGCGGAAATCAATGGCAGAGTCGGACTCAATAACCGCCTTCTCACGAAGGAGTCTTGCCCTTGCGTTTTCCTCTTTGACAGCCGACAAAAGACGGTTACAGGAGTTAAGCATTCGCCCCCTTGCCTCTTTGCTTACCGTAACCTCGGTGGCAGGAAGCAGCTTTACAGAGTCGCAAATGCCCTCTGATCGCTGAGAAATGGGGTCAAAATAGGAAA
The DNA here is from genome assembly GCA_045538685.1 of Eubacteriales bacterium. Classification (GTDB taxonomy): domain Bacteria; phylum Bacillota; class Clostridia; order Oscillospirales; family CAG-272; genus UBA1740. The sequence goes on from JAZSRX010000034.1 coordinate 53,179, forward strand.
GGCGGTCAATTTCGTCGCCGAAAAATTCGATACGGACGGGCCTTTCGGTCTCGCCGCCGAAGAAGTCTATTATACCGCCTCTGCGTGAGAACTGTCCTCTGCTCTCCACACTTTCCACACTTGCAAAGCCGAGGGCAACCAATCTTTTCGCCAGCTCCTCGGGGGGCAAAATATCGCCAACCTTTATGTCCACCGACATAGATTTTAATAAATCGGCAGGAATTGTAAGCATTGAAGCGGCAGAGGGTGTGGTTACAACCACCCGACAATCGCCCGAAAGAATGAGCGAAAGCACCGAAATCCTCTCACGATCAATGTCATGAGAGGCACGAATATTATGAAACACAAGGTCGCGTTTTTTGTAGCTGACCGCATTGATACCGACAAGGCGAAGATCCTCTGTCACCTTTACAACCTCTTGCGGTGTGGATGCAAGAATAAGAACGGGAGAGTGGGAAAGCTCCACCGCCTCACGCACCGCCTCTGCAAGAAAGGCAGATTCTGCACCGCCCGTCAGGCCATTCACCGCGATAGGCAGGCATTGGTCGGCAAAAAACGCGTCCTTCATACAGGACAGAAAGCCGGAAAACTCGCTGTCGCATCTGATTAAACTTGTGATTTTTTTCATTTTGTTTCTTCTTTATTTCATTGCAAATAATTGCTTGATTATTAGCCGAAGTGTTGTAAAATGGCTCTTTGAACTCTGCACTCTGAACTATGAATTCTGCACTCTGAACTCTAAATTTTACACTCATTTACTACCGCGAGCTTGAGAGCAAACGGCGATATGAAACAAATTACGCCATAATTTAAATAAGAGTGGGAAATTTGATTTCAAATTGTTGTTTGCGACCCGAAGCGGTAGAAAGCTACCGCAAGCTTGGGAGCAAACGGCGATATGAAACAAATTACACCTCTTATTTAGAGTGCTTCGCCATAGCGGAGTCAATCTCTCCCTTGATAATCAACTCGGTGGCATCGGCTATATCTGCAAAGCGGTCCTGCATTTTCTTTATATCGCCTTCGGGCATTTTGCCAAGCACCCAGTCGGCAAGATCGTACTCGGGATTGGGCTTTTTGCCTATGCCGATTTTTATTCTGGGAAAGTTCTCGCCGGGAAGCGATGCAATAATGCTTTTCAGTCCGTTATGACCGCCTGCAGATCCCTTACGGCGAATACGAATAATGCCGGGATCAAAGCTTATTTCGTCGTGAAGCACAAGCACCTGTTCGGGCGGAATTTTATAAAAAGCAGCCGCCTCGCCTACCGCCACACCCGAATTATTCATCAATGTGGTGGGCTTCATAAGCAAAACTCTTGCTCCGCCGATATTTGCCTCTGCAACGGTTGCGTGGAACTTTACCCTGTCAATTTTCACACCGTATTTCTCGGCAATATAGTCTATGGCAAGAAAGCCCGCGTTATGACGTGTCTTTTCATACTGCTTTCCGATATTGCCAAGCCCGACCACAATAAAGCTGACAGGCGTGGTCTGGGGCTTCGACTCAATTTTCTTAAATAAATCAAAAATATTACTCATCGTCAATCTCTCTAAGCATAATAAGCTCCTTGGCATAAGGAAGCTTTTCAATTTCGGCACAAAGTATTTTCCACTCGTCAAGCTTGTGATAACGTCTCGCCTTGTAGATGCCGATAAGAACCTCGTAATTCAAAGTCACTGTACGAAGCTGGTTATATGATGTGGGAAGCATCTGAATCATATTGTGCCAGTGTGCCTTGTCCTTTGTCTCGATAAAAGCAAGACGCTCCCTCTCCATAAAGGCGATAACAGAGTCAAGAACCGAAAGGCCTTCCTCGCTCATTTTTTCGCAGGAAAAGTCCTCACGCACGAACTCTTTTGCCTGTATTTTGTGCATTGTGGAGCAGGAGTTGGCAACCGTACCAACCTTGTATGTATCAAACTCCTTCCACCAGTAAAGAGGTGCGGTGATGTCAAGCGAAACTATAACCTGACGGAGAAATTTTCTGTGATCGCTGCCTGCCTTTGCAAGTCGTGACGCAAGAGAAAGATCGTTGTCACCAAGCACATAATTGCCGTCGGCATCATAGTAAGAGTCCATTCTCGCCCAGCTGTTCATAGGGTTTCTTGCACCGCGAATTGCGTTGTCAAAATTCATTACACAGATATTATTTATCTTGATCATTGTATTGTCCTCGTAAGTTGTTTAATTTATTTATTATATCACATTAATTAGGGTTATGTCAATAGATGAGGGCTTAAAAGATAGGCAAATCGGTTTGCCAAAATGGCGAGTAAAAAACAATCCGACACGCAAAAAAGAGTTTGTAAAGATAATATGACACAAAAAAACAAATACCTATTGTTTTCCTTCTCCCAAAGTGCTATAATTGAAGTGATACAATTAGACGATACAAAAAAAGGAGAAAAAACATGGAAGAAAATACCAACCTCACGAATAAAGAAAATCCGCATCAACCAAACTCTCTGATCAGTATAATTGCATTATCCGTTGCGGTAATCGGCATAGTTATAGCTGTAATCGCTCTTGTTCTGGGAGGCAAAGACGGAGAAACTCCCACAATCAGCATCAGCGATGACGGCTATTGGGTAATCAATGGCGAGAAAACAAACGTAAAAGCCGAAGTAAAAGAGCCCGAAATCACTAACGAAAACCCTCAGGGTCTTGACTTTTACCTTAAGGATGACGGAACATATATTGTTTCCATAGGAAAAGCAAAGTATCTCTCTAAAGTTGTTATTCCCGCTACATATTGCGGAAAGTCTGTAACCGAAATTGCTCGGTACGGCTTTTCGGGTTATCCAACAAATGAAACCTTTCCTCTTAAGGAAATTGTAATCCCCGACAGTGTTACAAGCATTGGTGGTGGTGCGTTCTATAAGTGCTCCTCGCTTACAAGTGTAGTAATCGGTAACGGCGTTACAAGCATTGGTTATAGTGCGTTCTCTGATTGCTCCTCACTTACAAGTATAGTAATCCCCGACAGTGTTACAAGCATTGGTAATAGGGCATTCTCTCCTTGCTCCTCGCTTACCGACGTATATTACACTGGAAGTGAGAGTCAGTGGAGCTCTATTCTTATCGGCTATGTCAATTCTGCCCTCGATAACGCCACGAAGCACTACAACTACGTTCCCTAAAATTGAATTTATTGCCACTTTTGTGGCGGTTCTCCTTGCGAGAGCTTTGGGCGAGTCTTAAACGGCTCGCCTTTTTGTTTTAAAAAGGAACAACAAAGGGCATTCGAAGCAAAAAAAGAAAAACCGCATTTTTGAAGAAAAGCAAAAAAACAAGGGGCAAAATGCCCCTTGTTTTGGGTAAAATGTAAAGTTTAGTTATTAATCACAACAGAAATTTCGTAAAACCGCACTATTTTTTGGTATGCATTGTTCATAATGGCAAGATAGGTTGCACCGTTCCAGTTTATAGATACGGTGTTAAGAACAGCACTGCGTGAATCAAGTCCTTCGCCTGTGTAATCGTTAACAATAATGTCAAGGAAGAGGTTTATTCCATTCTTATTGGAAGAGAATAGACCGTTAGCACCAAGCTCTGTGAAACCGGCTATTATATTCTTCTCCTGATTAGTGGTAGGAAGAATGGTGGGTACGATGGAATACCAGGGATTTTCGGTCATATAAAGCTCGGGATGCTTTATTACACCGTACTTTATAGCATTGGAAATCTTTTTATAACCTTGCTGACCAACGGGATGTGTGCACTGATATTCAAATGCCTGACTCTTTACAAATCCAATACAAGAGCCAAGATACTGACGTGCATAGTTGATGTAGTTGCCATATGCCCTATCCCAAAGTTCATAGTAAGCAGCGTCTGCGATAACGGGCATTTCCTTACCGTTATAATCAAAGGTTACATAAGAACCGTCATCGTTCTTAGCGATGAATGCATCAGGACCGTAGGACATAAGAATCCGGCCCTTTTCGGAGTAAGCATAGTCGATAAGTGCAAGAGCCGCGTGAAGCTTGTTGGTGTCGTTGCCAACACCTGCCTTAGAGATTGCCCAACCGTCGGTCTTAACAGATCTCCAGGACTCGGTAAATCTCATATATACACCGTTAGGATAAGTTCCGTCGAACCAACGAGCAACGGGAATCATAACCGCCATATATTTCTCGTCCTCATCAAGCTTAGTCTCGTTATAAACGGTCTGAGTCTGGTTGTAGTCATAGTGCATAAAGCCCCTGTCTTCCTGCAGCATTTGACCGCTGTCGGTATCTTCCTTGTTTACGAAGGAAGTGGAAATAAGACCCTCACGTACCATTGCGTTCATCTTTTCGAGAGCAATATAGGTGTCCTCCTCCATACGTGCATCGTGGAGCAGACCGTCAGCACCTACATAGAGGTATTCCTGTCTTGATTCAAGACCGCGAACACCAAAGAGTGTTCCTGCGAAACGGAACATATCAACTCTTCTCTGGTTGTTGTCATCTTCTCTGGAGAAGAGACCCTGAACAGAATCAGTACCATTGAGAGTCTGGGGGTTAGCAACTACGCAACGAAGAAGAGCAACAAGCTCGTCTGCGTCCCAAGCGGCATTCTGACCGATGAATAGATCAGCTCGATTTGTGCCATAGTAGCCGTTATAAGCGATGTCAATATAGTCACGAAGCATATTAACCGCCTCAACACCGCTGATGTTGCCTGCCTCGTTCATAAGAGCAACAATATTGCCTGCTGCGTCATAGTTTTTGGTAACCTTTTCTGTGCCTGTGCCGTCCGGATTAACTACGTCAATTACGATTTTACCGCTTGAAGGCATATAGGGATCATAATATCCCGAAACGATATTGTGACAGCTTTCTGCATAAAAATCTCCCTCTCCGTTAAGAAGCTTTTCAACCCAGTCGGTTCTCATAAGAGGTACACGTTCTACGTCGCTTATACCGTCAAAGCAGGGAGTGTGATAGAAAGCACCTGTATTGATATCCGCCACAATAGAGAGATAAACCGCAGGGTTTTCTTTAAGGAATTTCTTGAGGTTAGGCATATCGTCAAGATAGTCAGCAAGGTTGATAAGCTTGCCTGCATTGCCCGCTTCGGAAAGCTGTGCGGACGTGCCGGAAATCATATCTACCCGGTCAAGCTGATCCTGCCAGTACATCCACTCCCTTTGAGCAGTGTTGCCCTGATATTTATCCTCAAAATGTATGCTGAGAATTTTGCTGACTTCTGCCCAGGTGGGTTTAAGGTCACCTGTGTGATAAATTTTTCCGTCAGCCAGGGTGATACCTTCGCCTGCAACAGAGGCATTGAAGGAGAGACCGGTCATGTGGTTGTTGTAGCCGGTAGCCATACGAAGTACGGTGCCCTCAGCATATTCAAGCGTGAAGGTAAGGTCATCATCATCGTCATATACCGCAATAAGTGTTATATCGCTATATACCACATCGTTGTCAAAATCCCAGGGTGTAACACCGTCAACCGACCAGTAAAGGAAGTTCTCATTGTCGGGGTTTTTGGGACGTGGTACCGTAATGCCGGGACTTACGTACGCAGAAGGAATGTCGCCATATCCGCGTGTGTCAAAGTCAACAGAATATAAGGTGCCGACAGAAATAATACTTCCCCATTTTGCTTTAAGAGTAATATCCTTTGTAACAACGTCATTTTCAAAGGACCATTGTTCATCACCCACATACCAGCCGAGGAACATATATCCTTCTTTCTGAGGATTGGTGGGAAAATTAAGCTTGCCACCCTTTTTAACCTTTTGGCTTTTAACCTTAGTGCCGCCGTCGCTATCAAAGGTTACTGTGAATTTTTCCACAACCTCCTCGTCTTCCTTGTCGCTGTCACTTTTGTTATTTCCGCCCTTGTTATTCTGTCCGCCGAGAAGAATCAAAACAACCGCAAGCACAGCCACAAGTGCAACCGCCGCAATTCCGATAATAAGCGGAAGTTTGCTTTTCTTTTTCACTTTTTCGGTCTGTAAGTTGGACTCCGAAGCAGTAGTTTGGGGCTGATAATTTGCCCCTGAATCGGAATTTTGTGCCTGATAATTCGCCCGTGTGTCGAAATTATTAACCGACTCGTTCTTCGGCTCTTCTACGGGATAGTTTTTGTTCTCGTCCATAGCTGTCTCCTTTGGGCTTTAGATTTAAATTAGTTTAACTAACTAAATTATATCACCCGATGAGTGCTATGTCAAGTTTTTCCGCCCCATTCCTACGGCTTTAATTTACAAAGGATTAAAAAACTGTTGCTTTTTTATACCCGCGTGTGATATACTTGTTGTAGCAAATTATTTCTTTTATGCATTTATGGAGGAAATTATGGAAGACAACAAAAATTTCAAAGAAAACGAAACAAAAAAATCTGTCGCAGATGAAGAAGTGGCAGTGGACAATTCTCCTGCAAAGTCGGGCGAAAAGAAGGACGAAAAGCCGACGAAGGCATCAGGAAAAGACGAAAAGTCACCTGCGAAAAAGCCGGGCGACAACAAAAAAATTATAATCATAGCCGCTGTGGCAGTTGTGGTTATTGCCGCGATAATTCTTGCGGTAGTTCTTCTCGGCGGTAAGGGCAACCAGGGCGAAAACAACAACCAGGGTGCAGATAACAGCCAGGGAGAAGACGGCACAGGCAATGGTACCGGAAATGGTACAGGTGACGGCACAGGCGGTGACTCTGGCAGCGGTACGGGCGACGGCACAGGTAACGGTACAGGCGACGGCACAGGCAGTGGCTCTGGCAGCGGTACGGGCGACGGCACAGGCAGTGGCTCCGGCAGCGGTACAGGCGACGGCACAGGCGAAGAAGAGGAGCTTGGATACACCAAGGGACTTTTCTTTAAGCTTAACGAGAATGGCGACTACACTGTTTCGGTTGGAAATGCAAATAACGTCTCCAGCATTGTAATTCCTGAAGAATACAATGGCAAACCCGTTGTGGCTATCGACAACGATGCATTTTATGAATGCACAAATGTGGTAAGTATAACAATTCCCGAAACAATTACAAGCATTGGAAACCGTGCATTTTCCGGTTGCGTAAGACTTGTTGAGGTTATAAACAATTCATCGCTGAAAATTACTGTTGGCAGTGCGGAAAACGGCTCTGTTGCTGAAAATGCTCTGGAAGTGCATAGCGGAGAAAGCAAGCTTGTAAAAGATAACGGAATGTTGTTCTACACCTTTAACGGTAAAAATCATCTTGTTGGTTACGACGGAGATGATGTTGATGTTACTCTTCCCGAAAAGTATAACGGCAAAAGCTACCTGATCCGCGACTATGCATTCTACCGTAACTACACAATTAAAAATATAACTATTCCCGAGGGCATAACCTACATAGGTGCTTATGCATTCGGTGACTGTTCATCGCTTGAGGATATTACAATTCCCGACAGTGTAACAGAGCTTGGAGCAAGTGCATTCCTGAATTGCAGATCGCTTCAATATGCAAAGCTCGGCAACAGTATTTCTGCAATTAAAAAGGATACCTTTGCTAATTGCGATTCTCTTTGGACGGTTGATATGGGCAAAAAAATAACCGACATCGGAGATTACGCATTCAGCAACTGTCGCTCTCTTGTGAGCATCACCGTTCCCCAAGGCGTGAATAACATTGGATTTTCCGCTTTCTACTACTGCACAAAGCTGAAAGAGGTTATAAATAAATCTTCGCTTAACATTGTAGCCGGAAGCAGCGACATCTACTACGGAGGCATAGCTACATATGCATACAAGGTACACAGCGGAGAAAGCGAGATTGTTAATCAGAACGGCTTCTTGTTCTATACTTTGGGAGATATAAACTATCTTATGGGCTATACCGATAGCAACGCAAGCGAGATTGTTCTTCCCGACAGCTTTAACGGCCAGAGCTATGAAATTTTCTATAACACATTCTATTCTAACCGAAATCTCATCTCTGTGGTAATCGGAGAAAATGTAACAAAAATCGCTCCACAGGCATTCGATAATTGCAAAAGACTGGTAGAGGTAATCAATAAATCCTCTCTTACTATCGGAAAAAGCAGCAACGGCTTTGATTCTGTTCCCCAAACCGTATTAACGATACATACAGGCGAGAGCGAGCTTGTTAATCAGAACGGATTTTTGTTTATGACATACGATTACAACGGCAAAAACTATCTGGTTGGATACAACGGCAACGAAACTAAGCTTGTTCTTCCCGAAAACTTTAACGGCGAGAGCTATGATATTTATCAGAATACCTTCTCATACTGTTACTCACTTACCGAAATAGTAATTCCCGATTGCGTAAGCTCCATCGGCAAATCTGCGTTCTCGTTCTGCTACTCGCTCAGAAGTATATCTGTGGGAAGCGGTGTAACCAATATAGATGAGTCTGCATTCCTTGATTGTAAATCTATCAAATTTGTAAATATCGACAATCTGGAAAGCTGGTGCAACATATGGTTTGAACACGAATATTCAAATCCTCTTTATTTAAAAAGCAACCTTTATCTTAACAATCAGCTTATAACCGACCTTGTAATTCCCGACGGTGTAACCGAGATAGGCAACTACACATTCTACGGCTTAAATTCTATTACAAGTGTTTATATTCCAAGCAGTGTAACCTGTATTTTAAAGTATGCCTTCCAGGATTGCAGAAATCTTACCGACGTTATAATTTCGGACGGTGTTACAGAAATTAGCTGGTATGCATTCAACTACTGCTATGCGATTACCGACGTCTACTACACAGGTAGCGAAGAACAGTGGAAGCAAATTAACATCATTATAGACGGAAATGCAACCTTGGCAGGTGCAACAATCCACTATAACTACATTCCTTAAATTAATCTAAAACACCTTTGGTGACGTCTTTCGAAAGAAAGGCAGAAGGGCGAGTCGGTTGGCTCGCCTTTTTTGTGAAATTTATTAAGAATTTATTTTACATTTGTTCAATATCTTTCGCCCTTTTCTGCCAAAATGGCTGAGGAGGGTGTTTTTTTGTGCATTGCTTACAAGATTTCACCCTCCCCCATCCCAAAAACTTTGGAAGGGCGGTATACTTACAAACAGAAAATTCTGTGATACAATCAAAATGCAATTGCAAAAAAGCACAAAGCAAGGAGAAAAAACAAAATGGCAAAAAGGAGAATGCTTTCGATAGATATTGTAGAGAGTGATGAATTCTGCTTATTAAGGGCATCGGCACAAATGCTGTATTTACATCTCAATATGAATGCTGACGATGACGGAATTGTTGATAAGTGGAAAACCATTCTGCGATACCTCAGGGCAAAGCGAGAGCATCTTGACGAACTTATTAATGCAGGGTTCATTATAGAGCTTGACAGTGGTGCGTTACTTATTTCTGACTGGCTTCTGCACAACAAGATACGTCAGGACAGATATGTTGAAAGTCGTCACAACATCGAGTTAGATACAGTCCGGCTACTGCCGACAGGTAGATATTTCAAGGACTCGTGACACTTTTTGGTTGTCACAGGTAAGGTTAGGATAGGTAAGGTCAGTATAGTATAGATCAGGCAAGTAAAGGTAAGGTAAGAAAAGCAAAGGTCAGGTTTTACTACCATAGTATTCTCTCTTACAATCATTCATTCAAAGGATGCCCTTCGGGCAGAGCTATGCTAATTAATTTTGTAAATTTTTAAAAAACTATTTATTTTTCTTTATTTTTATGTTATAATGTTATAATCCATTATTATGCGAAAGTTTGCCGTTTTTACGGCTTACATACAAGAAAGGAATTTTTATGAGCAAGAAAAACGAAAACAACTCCTGCCCCTTCTCCGACAGACTTGGTAAGGTCGGCGGTCAGGCGGTGCTTGAAGGAGTAATGATGAAGGCGGGCAAACGTATGGTTACCACCTGCCGAAAGGACGACGGAACTCTGGTTGTCAACGACGACAACTTCACGTCGGTAAGAGATAAAAATAAGATTCTCGACCTTCCCATAATTCGCGGTGTAGTCAGCTTTATTGAGTCTATGATTATGAGCTTTAAGACTTTGGGTGCATCGGCTGACGCACTTGGACTTGAGGAGGAAGAGCCCTCTAAGTTTGAAAAATGGCTTTCCGAAAAGCTTCACGTTAAGACCACTGACTTTGTAATGGTGGTTTCGCTTATACTCGGTCTTGGCCTTTCGCTGCTTTTGTTTATGTATCTGCCTATCGGCATCACCGCAGGTGTGACATATCTGCTTGAAGACGTGTTTGACCTTTATATTCCCAGAATGACAAAGGCGATTTACGAGGGTGTGCTTGAGGGTGCTGTTAAAATGGCGATATTTATCGGCTATCTTGTGGGCGTTTCATTTATGCCAGACATAAAACGCACCTTTATGTACCACGGTGCAGAGCATAAGTCTATTGCCTGCTTCGAGGCGGGCGAGGAGCTTACTCCCGAAAATGCAAAGCATCACACCAGATTCCACCCCAGATGCGGTACAAGCTTTATGTTCTTTATGATTTTGCTTGGTGTTTTTGCAGGCCTTATCCTTAAAATATTTATTGAAACAAGATGGATTTACACCCTTGTACGTCTGCTTGTGCTTCCCATTCTTATGGGTCTTGGCTATGAGTTTATCCGCTATGCAGGAAAGCATCCCAGTGCATTGACAAGAGCACTTTCCGCACCCGGTCTCTGGATGCAGAAGATCACCACAAAAGAGCCCACCGAGGATATGCTGGAGGTTGCAATTACTTCCTTGAAGTGTGCTTTGCGTGACGATTATCCCGAGTTTATGGAGTTCTATGAAGCGAAACCCTGGGTGAGCGAGGAAAATCAACTGAGTGTTGATGTTTCCGAAGCGAATGTGCAGAAACAAGGAGCAGGTGATGCCGAGTGTATCGAGGCGGAAGATGCGACTATGTTTCAAAAGGCCGGCGAGGAAGAAGCCACCGCAGAGAATACAGAAGAGTCAACAGGCGAAGCTGTGACAGAAAAGGCAGAAAATGACATATAAAGAAGCCGAAAGTATATTAAAAAACGCAGGTGTGGGCTCGGCGTCATATGATGCCAGAGAGCTGTTCGTTCATTTTGGCGGTTTTAACAGAAGTCATATTTTTCTTCATAATCCGAACTGCGACCTGCCCGAGCTGATCTCTGCCGTAGAACGCAGAGCAAAACGAGAGCCATTGCAGTATATAATTGGTCAGGTGGACTTTTACAGAGAAACCTACACCGTTACAGAGGACACCCTTATTCCCAGAGAGGACACCGAGATTCTGGTTGACTATGCAGTGAAAAATCTGCCCCGGGGCGAGAGTTTTATGGACCTTTGCACAGGAAGCGGATGCGTGGCTATTTCGGTGCTGAAAAACACAAAAAACACCACAGCCATAGCTGTCGACATTGACGGCGGAGCACTTGCTGTTGCCGAGCAGAACGCACACAGAAATTGTGTTTCCGACAGGATTCATCTTCGCCGTATTGATCTGATGAAAGAAGCGGTTGACGAGAGGGTTTTTGCCGTTCTCTCTAATCCGCCCTACGTCAGCGAGGAGGCATATGCCGCACTTGAAAGCGAGATTTACCACGAGCCAAAGCACGCATTTGTCGGCGGACGTGACGGCGGAGATTTTTACCGCGTTTTGACTCCCATTTATAAAGAAAAAATAGCCGAAAATGGCTTTATTGCCTACGAAATCGGCTATGACCAGGCGAATTTACTTCGCGAAATCGCAGAAAAGTGCGATATGACCTGCGAGATTTTAAAAGACCTGTCCGGCCACGACAGAGTGGCAGTGCTGAAACACAAAGCAAAGTAACCCCTTGCCTTCCATACACAATTACGAAGCGACCTTATATGCCTACCCCGTTGGGAAAGGCAACACTAAACCGCTCTGCACTCTGAACTCCACATTCTGCACTCTGAACTCTGCACTCTGCATATACTGTCCTTGGAGGTATATGCTATGAAAAACAGAGAGAGAGCCAATGTTGCACTGATTTACGGTGGGCGGGGACGAGAGAGTGAGGTTTCAATCAAGGGTATGAACCACATTCTGCCCCTGATAAATACCGATACATACCGTCTGCTTCCGGTCTTTATCGACAAGGAGGGCAGATGGCTGATTGAGGGAAAAGAGGTTTTCCCATACAAAAAGGGATTTTACTGCCCCGAAAACAAGGAATTTTTCGCCACAGATGCCGCATTTCCCCTGCTTCACGGGGATTTTGGCGAGGACGGAACAGTTCAGGGAGCACTTGAATGTGCAGATATTGCTTACGTGGGTTGCGACGTTTCAGCAAGTGCGGTCTGTCGTGACAAGGCATTTGTCAAGGTTATAGCCGAAAAATTGAACATTCCCACACTTAGATTTTTGCTTCTTCTACGCGAAGAGGGCATAGACTACGCGGTAAGACGTGCCGAGGGGGAGCTTTCTTATCCTCTTTTTGTAAAGCCCACAGGTCTCGGAAGCTCCTTTGGTGTGAGCGAGGCGAAGGACCGCACCCGGCTTATTTCCGCATTGGAAAAGGCATTTTCGCTGTCGGCAAGAGTTATAATCGAGCCCTGCCTTACAAGCAAAAGAGAGCTTGAATGTGGATATTTTTCGACAAAATGCAAAGAATTATTTACAAACCCAGGTGAAATTCTTCACAGCGGAATGTACGGCTATGAAGAAAAGTATGTTTTGGACAGTGTAGGACTTGCCATTCGGGCGGATATTGAACCGACGGTTTGCCAGGCGATAAGAGAATATTCAAGGCGGCTTGTCCGCACACTTGGCATTCGGGATATTTCAAGAATCGACTTCTTCCTTTCGGGCGAAAACCTTTACTTCAACGAGATAAACACCCTGCCCGGTTTTACAAGCGGCAGTCTTTATGCCAAGATGATTGAGGCATCGGGCATTCCCGAAAGGGAGCTTATCTGTCGGCTGATTGACAACGCACTTAGCAGAGGTTGATTGGCATTTTTGACAGCGGTGTCGGGGGGATTTGTGCATACAGACAGGTAAGGCGAATGCTTCCCTACGAGGACATTATCTACCTTGCCGACCGAAAAAACGCACCCTACGGCACAAAAACCAAGAAAGAAATACTGAGTTTCACAAAAAAGAACATAGAAATACTGAAAAATTACGGTGCAAGTGAAATATTAATTGCCTGTTGCACCGCATCAACTCTTTATCCGCTTTTAAGCGAGGATGAACGGGCGATAAGCACACCGATAATAACACCGACGGCGAAGCTGGTGGCAAAAACCGGCGGAAGAATTGCCGTTATCGCAACCGAGCACACAGTAAAATGCCGAGCATTCAGCAGTGAGATTGCAAAATTTTCTGATGCTTCGGTGGTGGAAATGGCAGAACAGGAGCTTGTTTCGCTTGTGGAGGGTGGCAACAGAGACGGTGCTGTAACTCCCGAGGGCGAGGAATATCTTTCGCTGCTCAGAGAGAGGATTTACAAAACAAAAGCCCGCACTCTGATACTTGGATGCACCCATTTTTCCCATCTGGAAGGTGAGCTTTCGCATCTGCTTCCCGATATAAAGATAGTCAGCCCCGCAAGAGAAGGGGCAAAGGAAATTGTGAAAAAAATAATCCGCAACAACGAATGCGGAAAGGATATATATGTTTCACCGTAAAACCAAGGTGAACTTGCTTATGCAAGAAAAGGAGGACTATAAAATGGCAAATTACAGACGAGGAAGAATAAACGACGCAGTGGCTGAGGAGCTTGCAATTGCATTGAGAGAGGTTCGCGAGCCCAAGGTTATAGACAATTTTGTAAGCATTACACGTGCGGAAATCGCACCCGACCTTCGCAACGGAACTATTTATTTTTCTTGTATGGGTGACTCTAAGGAGGCACTTGAAGGACTTAAAAAGTGTACGGGAATGCTTCGTCATCACCTGGCGGTAACGCTTAATCTTCGTATCACACCCGAGCTTCGTTTCATAAAAGACGGCTCTATCGAACACGGTGCAAAAATCGCCAAATTCCTTGAGGAGATTAACTCTAAAAAAGAGGAAAATAATTTTTGAGTTCAGAGTTCAGAGTGCAAGTTTCTTTATTAAATCATTCGCACAAATCTGTCATCCCGAGCGGTAGAGACCCAGGGCGAAGACTAAGAGCTTTGTGCGAGGGATCTCCTTTTTCGAACCGTTTGCAAGTTCAGACGCTGACAAGGATAGTTTCCTTTCTAAATTCTCACTTGCCAAAGCCTAAAAGGAAAGAGGCTCCCACACGGAGATCCCTCGCTCTGCAATTTGTACCTTCGAATAACGTACCTACCGCTCGGGATGACAGATAAGAGCGAACAAGGAGTGAAGTTACAACTCTGAACTCTGCTCTCCAACAGTTTCTCATAAAACACAACCACACCAATCTGTAATCCCAGGCGATACAGATTTACAAAATACCCGAGTTTTAAACAGGGAGGACACGAAAATGAAAAAAATTACAAAAGCAATAATTCCGGCGGCGGGGCTTGGCACAAGAATGTTGCCTGTTTCTGCGGCAGTTTGCAAGGAAATGCTGCCCATAGTTGATCTGCCTGCAATCTGTCATCTTGTAGAAGAGGCGGCAAGCTGCGGCATCACCGACATTCTTATAATAACCAATCGCGGCAAGGATATTATGGAGGACTTTTTCGACTTTTCTCCCGAATATGAGGCCGCACTTGCAGCAAAGGGCAACCTTTCGGAGATCGAAAGACTTCGTGAGATTGCCGATATGGCAAACATCTATTTTTTAAGGCAGAAGGAGACTCTCGGCCTTGGCCACGCGGTTGGCAGAGCCAGAAGCTTTATCGGTGACGAGCCCTTTATCGTTATGTATGGCGACGATATAATCTTCTCGGATATTCCTGTTTGCGGTCAGCTTATGGAAGTGTACGAAAAGTACGGACGTCCTGTTGTTGGTGTTAAGCCGGTAAGCTGGGATTTGGTCAGAAAATACTGCTCGCTGAAGGTTGATGCCATACCCGGCGAGGACAGGGTTACATACTGCACCGATATGATTGAAAAACCAAAGGCGGGACAGGAGTTTTCTAACCTTTCTATCCTTGGCAGAGTGCTTTTGACACCCGATGTTTTTGATATTATAGATAATCTTGAGCCGGGAGCAGGCGGTGAATATCAGCTTACCGATGCCATTAAGAAGATGGCTCGCGACGGCGGTGTTTATGCCCTTGAATTTGAGGGCGACAGATACGATCTCGGCTCCAAGTTTGGCTTCCTCAAGGCGAATATTGTAAAGGGGCTTGAACACCCCGAAACAAAGGACGATCTGAGAGAGTTTATAAAGGAAATTGCGAAGAAAATATAGATTATTGAGTTCAGAGTTCAGGTGCAGAGTTCAGAGTGCAAAGTTAATAGCTGTGAATGTGCTTACTTAAAAGAATCGAATTTGCCGTAGACTTTCACGCGGAAATTATGCTCTATAATCCGTACTTCGAACAATGCACCTACCGCTCGGAACAACAAATCTGTGCGAACAAGGAGTGAGGTTGCAACTCTGCACTCTGCACTCTGCATTCTGCACTCAAAAGAGGTTTATTATGGAAATCAGACGGACTATACCTGACGACGTGTCGGCGATTGTCGAAATGGAAAATAATATTTTTGGAATTCCCTTTACCGAGAGAGACGTTCTCTCCTGCGTATGCTCTGACACGGGAATGTGCTTTACCGCACTTGATGAGGGACGGCCCATAGCATATATTCTTGGCAAAAAAATTCTGCCCGAAGCAGAGATTTACCGCATTGCCGTCAGGGAGGACAAGCGTCAAAGAGGCATTGGCTATCGCCTGCTTTCCTATGCCCTGAAAACCGAGGGAGGCAACGGTGTGGAGACGGTGTTTCTTGAAGTGCGTTCAAAAAACGCAGCCGCCAGAGCACTTTACAATGGCTATGGCTTTGAGGAAATCGGCATACGAAAAAATTACTATCAAAAGCCGAATGACGACGCAATTGTTATGATTAAGGACAACGGCTCTTCCGTATAACCAAAACATCTTCAATTCACAACGGTTTTGCCGAGGGACGAAGATCACCCTTACCAAAATCTAAAAGGCAAGAGCCACCCACACGGAGATCCCTCGACGAGAGGTTTCGTCTTCGAACAATGTGCCTGTCGCTCGGGATGACAGATTGGGCTGAACTGATTGTCTGAAATTTTATAGCAATGTATCATTATTAAGAATTGATTGATGTTCAAGAGGTAGATTATGTATTACGTATATATTTTGACAAATAAAAGCAACAAAGTAATGTACGTAGGTGTGACGAACGATCTTTCTCGAAGAATGTGGGAACATAAAAGTAAGATTTTTGACGGCTTTACCAAGTATTATCAAGTACATAAACTTGTTTATTTCGAGGAATTTTTCGAAATAAATGATGCCATTGCACGAGAAAAACAGATTAAAGGATGGTCGAGAGAAAAGAAAAACAATCTTGTTAAGTCAAAAAATCCCGATTTCTCTGATTGGAGCGACTCCTTAATATAAATTGCTTTTACTCTTGACGATTTGTATTTAGTAATCAGTACAATTCTTTCATACCAAAAAAATTGTTTGCTCTTATCTGTCATCCCGAGCGGTAGAGGCCCGGGACGGAGACTGAGAGCGTTGTGCGAGGGATCTCCTTTTTCGAACCTCACGCAAATTCAGACTCTGACAAAGATAGTTTCCTTTCTAAAATCACCTTTGCCGAAGACTAAAAGATAAAAGGCACCCACACGGAGATCCCTCGACGAGAGGTTTCGTCTTCGAGCAACGTGCCTATCGCTCGGGATGACAGATAAGAGCTAACATAAATAAAAAGCTTATTTCCAGAGAGAGCTGCCACCACGGGTGGCTGAGGTATTGCTTAGTTGCCAAAATCTAAAAGGCAAGAGCCACCCACACGGAGATCCCTCGACGAGAGGTTTCGTCTTCGAACAATGTGGCTATCGCTCGGGATGACAGATTGGGCTGAACTGATTGTCTGAAATTTTATAAATAACATTTTAATAACGCAAATTTATACTCTAAATTCTTGCACCTATTTTTTGGAGGAAAAATGAATATTCTTGCTTTTGAAAGCTCTTGTGACGAGACAAGTGCGGCGGTTGTGGTCGCAGGTCGGGGCTTTAAGGTAAAATCAAATATAATCGCATCCCAGGTTGACACCCACCGACTTTACGGCGGAGTTGTGCCCGAGATAGCAAGTCGAGCACACACAGAGGCAATCTCTCGCATTACATACGAGGCACTTGAACAGGCGAATATGACCCTTAGTGACATAGATCTTGTTGCCGTTACCGCAAATCCCGGACTTATCGGTGCTTTGCTTGTGGGAGTTAATTTTGCAAAGGCATTGGCGGCGGCAAACAACATTCCTCTTGTGGCGGTTGACCACATAAAAGGACATATTGCCTCCTGCTACTTAGGCGGCAAGGGAAACGTGGCAAAGCCACCCTTTATCGCACTTGCGGCATCGGGCGGACACACCGCGATATACCGTGTTGAAAGCCACACCGAGCTTTACATAATCGGCACCACACGTGATGATGCCATCGGCGAGTCCTTTGACAAGATAGGAAGAATTATCGGTATTCCCTACCCTGCGGGACGCGGATTTGATGCCCTTTCGAAAGAGGGCTTTATTAAGGCGACGGGCGACGAAGAAAACTTCTATTCAAAATACAAAAAGAGCCCCGCTTACAAGGACAGAGAAATGGCTCTTCCCTCTCCTGCACTGAATGACGGAACGCTTGATTTCTCCTTCTCGGGACTGAAAACGGCGGCTATAAACCTGCTTCACCGATATGAGCAGACGGGACGTGAGTTTGACAGGTCGCTTTTCGCCGCAAGATACACCTTTGAGGCGGTTGAGGCAGTGGCAAAAAAGCTTTCGGCGGCACTTGACCGTTATCCGGGCCACGATCTTTGTATTGCAGGCGGAGTGGCGGCAAACTCTCATCTGAGACGTCGTGCTTTGGAGGTGGCGAAGGAGCACGGAGTTAATCTGTTTATTCCCACACCCGATCTTTGCGGTGACAACGCGGCTATGATCGGAGCCCAGGCATACTATGAATACAAGAAGGGCAATCTTGCAAGCTCATCGCTGAATGCAAGTGCTCTTGACACAATAAAACAGGAAAAGGTATAAAAATATGGAAAGCATTGATAAAGTAAAAGGCACTTTTGAACTGAAAAACCGCGACAACACAAAGCCCACCGTATCCGACGCGGTTATAAAAAGACTTCCCCGTTACCACAGATATCTTGGCGATCTGCTTGCAGACGGACGCCTTCGCATATCCTCGGCAGAGCTTTCCAAGATTATGAATGTTACCGCGTCCCAGATCAGACAGGATCTTAACTGCTTTGGCGGTTTCGGTCAGCAGGGCTACGGCTACAACATCAAATATCTTTACGGCAAGATAAGCGAGCTTCTCGGTGTTACACAGGGCTACACCGCAGTTATTGCAGGTGCGGGAAATCTGGGTAAGGCACTTGCCTCTACAAGAATGTTTGCAAGACGCGGTGTAACAAAGCTTGCACTTTTCGACATTGACGAAAATATTGTGGACACCGAAATTTACGGCATAAAGGTTTATCACATAGACGAGCTTTATGACTTCTGCCTTCGTGAGAAGGTTGACATCGGTGTTCTCACCGTTCCCAAGGATGCGGCATACAAGGTTGCAATGACTATGGCAAGAGCAGGTGTCAAGGGTATCTGGAACTTTGCAAACACCGAGCTTGAGCTTGACTGCGACTCGGTCAGAGTAGAAAATATCCATCTCGGCGACTCGCTTATGCGACTTTGCTATGAGATTAAGACAAATCACGAGGTATCAGAAGATGCCGATGATTAAATACAGAACAAACAGGATAAGGGTTATCGGAAACGGAGCATTCGCCGAGGCATCCAAAGAGGAGCTTCGTGCCCTGCTTGCACTTATCGAGCTTCAGGGCGAGATAGACGGGGTTGAGGAGCTTTCTGAGGCGGCGAAAATCTCTCCTGCAAGATGCAAGGCGGCTCTTGCCTTTTGGGAGGAGTCGGGTGTTATTTCGCTTGACGACGGAAATCCCGACATTATAGAGGAGTTTGAAGAACGGCTGACGCAGGGTGAAATTGACGAAGTTCCTGCGACAAAGGTGGCAGAGAGCATCCGCGACGAAAGTCTCGCCTCTATGATTAATGAATGTGCTATGTTTATGAAGCAGCCCTGCCTTTCCAACACCGACATAAAGAACATAACCGCCCTTCATACCCAGTATTCATTAAGCCCCGATTATATCGCTACTCTGGCGGCAAATCTGGCAGGTCGCGGCGAGCTTACCACAAGACGTCTCTGCAACGAAGCAATCCGCCTTTCAAGCAAGGGCTGTGACAATTCAGAGGCACTTGATGCATACTTAAAGAATCTGGAAGAATCCAGCGGTGCTGAGTGGGAATTTCGCAGAATTCTGGGCATTTACGGCAGAAATCTGTCCACCAGCGAACGCAGATATTTCAAGAAATGGTCGGAGGAATTCGGCTACTCTGTGGGTGTGGTGAACGAGGCATACGATATTGCCGTTCTCAACACAAAGACCGGACGCGGCGACCTTCGCTATATGGACAGTATTCTTACCTCCTGGCACGAGGCAGGATGCAGAACTGTTAATGAGTGTCTTGCCAAGGTAGAGGCAGACAAGCTGAAGCGTCAGGGCGAAAAAACAAGCAAAGAACGCAAAAAGTCTGTTCCCGAAACACCAAGATACGGCAATTTTGACATCAACGAGGCATTCAACAATGCAATAGCACGAAGCTTTGGAGAGACCGACAAGGAAGGAGATGTGGACTAAATGTCTAATTATTCTATATACGAAAAGGCAAAGGCAGAGATTGAGGCGAGAAGAAACTCAGCACGTGCCGATGCCGATATGAGAAATGAAATTGTTCGCTCGGAGTGCGAGGAAATTGCAAAAATCGACAGAGAGCTTACCAAAACAGGCCTGCTTATCTTCAAGACAGCCCTTGACGGCGGTGATCTTGCCCCTGTAAGAGAGCGAAACAGAGAGCTTCAAAAGAAGAGAAAAGAGCTTCTTATAGGGCTTGGTTACAGTGAGGATTACACCGATATCAAGTACACCTGCAACGAATGTTCTGACACCGGCTATGTTGGAACAAGGGTTTGCAACTGCTTAAAGGAGATCATTGTCAGAGAGCGAATTACCGCCTCTGCTATGGGAAAGCTTATTGAAAAGCAGTCTTTTGACAACTTTGATTTACAAAAATACTCATATGATCCGAAAATCCAGGAGAAAATGACAATGGTTCTTGCTTTGGCAAAGAACTTTGTCCGCGACTTTGACAAGAGAAAAGACAACCTTTTGCTTATCGGCCCGACAGGCACAGGCAAGACGCACATTTCCACATCTATTGCAAGAGAGCTTATGCATAAGGGTTATGACGTTATATACGACTCCACCCAGAACATACTCTCCGACTTTGAGAGCGACCGTTTCAGAAACAACTTTGGCAGAGAGGAAAATCGCTCGGATAAGTATCTTGACTGCACACTTCTTATTATTGACGACCTCGGAACAGAGTTCTCTAACCAGTTTACAATTTCCACCCTTTACAATCTTTTAAACACCAGACAAAACAAGGGGCTTGCCACTGTAATTTCCACAAACCTTTCTCCCGAAGAGCTTGCGAGAAAGTATGAGGACAGAATTTATTCCAGAATTATCGGCTGTGCAAAGGTGCTTCCCTTTGAGGGCAGAGACATCAGGGTGATGAGGTAAATTATCCCCGGGTTTCACTTTTGTGTTAATTCCCCCATATTTCTGGTTTAAACATTTTTCTTAGTAATAATTAATTATTAAATAAATTTTCAAAAGGAGAACTGTTATGAAGAAAAAGGTTTTAAGAATTATCTCGCTTATACTTTGTCTTTCGATTATCGGCGGTATGCTTGCAGGATGCAGCATTATTAATCCCGATAATGAAAAGGGAGATGATGAGAGCAACGATAAGCCCTGTCCCCACAAGTACGGCGAATGGTACTGCGAAGACGAAGACGAAGAATGTCAGAGCAGAAAGTACTACAAAGAGTGCGAAAAGTGCGGCGACGTTCTCACTAAGAAGGGCTCTTCCAACGATCACAAGTTTGGCAAAGAAACAATCCTTTCTTCCTGTGAACACGTAGAATACACATACAGAGAATGTGAAAACTGCGGTAAAGAAGACATCGGCGAGCCCACATACAATAATCTCTCTTTTTCAGATAAGAATTTAGAGATTGCTTATGACGACGAGAAGCACTGGATAGAATGTACCGTTTGTCATAAAACCAGCGAAAAGTACGAACACGATATGTACGCAGAATATGAAAATGACGGTCATAGATTCGAGTGTCCTTGCGGCTTCGAGGGCGAAAAGGTTGCCCACGTTTTAGACGAAAATGGCAATTGCACAGTATGTGATTATATTAATCCCGATAATTTAAGCCCTCTTGCAGGTACATATGACATCGCTCTTTGGGTATCCGAGATGGAAAATTTCAACACCGGATACAGTGTTGTAAAGCAGACAGAGGAACAGATTGAAGAATTTATGGCGGCTAACCCCGGTGTTATTATCAATGCAACAGTTTTAGGTGTTACCGAGGCAGATGCCGGCTATCAGGTTATAAACGACATTTTCTCTGCCCCCGACATTTACTGTTTCCCACAGGACCAGTTTAGCCGTCTTGTTATGGCAGGTGCTCTTTCCTGTCCCGCAGACTATATAGCAGAGCAAATTGTAGCTAATAACGATACAAGTTCTCTTTCTGCCGTTACGGTTGGTGGTAAAGTATATGCTTATCCTATGACCTCGGACACCGGATATTATCTCTACTATGATAAGTCTGTCATTACAAATCCCGACTCGCTTGAGGATATTATTGCCGACTGCACCGCAGCATACAACACAGGAAGAGACAACTATCTCTTCCGCTACGGCCTTGAAAACGGCTGGTACGCCGCATCCTTCTTCTTTGCAACAGGTTGTGAGTCAGAGTGGATTATGAATAGAGACGGTGAATTTGTCGGTATAAACGATAACTTCAATTCCGAGGCAGGCCTTATCGCTATGAAGGGTATGCAGAAGCTTACTCAGTCGGTTTGCTATGATCCCAACAACGATTACTTCAACTATGCGGCTGCGGTTGTTACAGGTGTATGGAACGCAAATGCAGCAGAGGAACACTTCGGTGAAAACCTTGGTGTTGCAGATCTTCCCTCCTTTACCGTTGACGGCAAGTCCTACCACCTTAGCTCCTTCTCGGGCAACAAGCTTATGGGTGTAAAGCCCCAGTCGGATGCTAAACGTGAGGAGCTTCTTCATAATCTTGCCGCTTACCTTACAGGCGAAGAATGTCAGATGGAAAGATACAATGAGTGGCAGTGGGGCCCCTCTAACCTTAATGCACAGCAGTCTCTCGAGGTTAAGTCCAATCCTCATTTTTCAGCTCTTGCACAGCAGAACAATTACGCAGTTCCTCAGGGCCCGATCCACGGCTCTTGGTGGGACTTCGCAGCAGCTCTCGGTGCAGGTGCAAAGGCAGCTACTTCTGATGCAGAGCTTCAGGGCTTCCTTGACAACTACAGGACTTCTATCGACGGCGTTCTTAGCATGACCGACGAAGAAAAGATGGCTTGGGGTATGATTGGCAGTATTTGCGACACCATGTGGGATGAAGACCTTCCTATGACCGAGGTTTCCTCCGGTGTTTGGCAGTCAGGAGTTCTTTACCTTAATCGGGGTGAAGAATTTAAATTCCGTTACGGCAAAAACTGGGAAGTTCAGATTGGTGCAAACGGACAGGTTAAGACTCCTTCCGTAGAGCCCGCTAACATCGTAGTTGAGACTACGGGTGTTTTCGTTGTTCAGCTTGAATGGGACGGTGTTTCGGACTACGCAACAATTACATTTATCCCGTTTGATTAATCAAAAAATTTTGGATTCCGAAAGGTTTTATATATAAGGAGAAACAAAAATGGATGAAAATTTAAACCAAAATGCTGAAAATTTTGGTATTGAAAACAACAATATACAAAATCAGGAAAATATTCCTGTAAATCCTGCACCAAGTGTAACTCCTCCCCCAAAAAAGAAAAACAATCTTCCCCTGATAATCGGTCTGATTGTTGCGGCTGTTGCCGTTGTGGCGGTAGTTTTGATTCTTGTTCTCGGCGGTAATTCGGGTGGCTCGGGCGGCTCGAACAAAAAAGATGAGAATTGCGATCACGAATACGGCGAATGGATTCTCGAAAACAAAAATGCAGAATGTCAGGACAGAAAATATTACAAAGAGTGTGAAAACTGCGGCAAGAAAAAGACCAAAAAGGGCTCTGACGGCGATCACGAATATATGGCAGGCGGCTCTTCTTCAATTTGCGGTCACTCGTCCGGTTCCTTTAGGGAATGTACAATCTGCGGCAAGTCGGAGGGCTCAAGCAACGGCTCTGATCCCGCTTTGGGAGACAAGTATGTTTCTCTTGTTTCTGACGCAGAATGGCACTGGCTTGAATGTTCAGAGTGCGGTAAAACTACCAGAAAGGATGCTCATACATTCAACGAAGCGGGCATCTGTACATACTGTGAATACAGCAACAACCCTCTTGCAGGTACATATGACATCTCTCTTTGGGTGTCTGAAAAAGAGGATTATGACGGATATAGTGTTGTAAAGCAAACACAACAACAGATTGAAGCATTTATGGCGGCTAACCCCGGCATCATTATTAATGCTAATATTTCCGGCGTAACTGAGTCAGACGCAGGTTCTCAGGTTGCTATTGACCCTGCTACAGGTCCCGACATCTACTGTTTTGCACAGGACCAGCTTGCTCGTCTTGTTGCGGCAGATGCTCTCGCTGCTCCCGGTGGTGACATAGCAGCTCAGATTAGAGCTAACAACGACGCAGGTGCAGTTGCTGCAGCCAGCATTGACGGTACTGTTTATGCTTATCCTATGACCTCGGACAACGGATATTATCTCTACTATGATAAGTCTATTATTACAAATCCCGACTCGCTTGAGGCAATTATTGATGACTGTAACAGAGCTTACTGGAACGGCAAATCAAACAACCTCTTCCGCTATTCGCTTGAAAACGGCTGGTATGCCGCATCCTTCTTCTTTGCAACAGGTTGTGAGTCAGAGTGGATTGTGAATAGTTTCGGTGAATTTGTCGGTATAAACGATAACTTCAATTCCGAGGCAGGCCTTATCGCTATGAAAGGTATGGAGAAGCTGGTTCAGGCAGGTTGCTACGATTCAAATGCTGACACCTTCACCAATGCGGCTGCTGTTGTTTCAGGTGTATGGTACGCAGAGATGGCAAAGGAGCACTTTGGTGAAAACCTCGGTGTTGCCGACCTTCCCTCCTTTACCGTTGACGGTAAGGACTACCACCTTGGTTCCTTCTGCGGTAACAAGCTTATGGGTGTAAAGCCCCAGGAAGATTCCAAGAAGGCAGCAGTTCTTCAGCTTCTTGCTCAATACCTGACGGGCGAAGAATGTCAGATGGAAAGATACAATGAGTGGCAGTGGGGTCCCTCTAACCTTAATGCACAGCAATCTCCCGAGGTTAAGTACAATCCTCACCTTTCCGCCCTTTTCGAGCAGAGCAAATACGCAGTTCCTCAGGGCCAGATCCACGGCGCTTGGTGGGATATTATGGCGAATGTAGGTCGTCAGGCAAAATATGCCTCCGGTGACTCAGACCTTTGGTATATCCTTAATGAATACGAGCAGAACATAAAAAAACTTTTTAATGACAACTAAGAACAAAAACGGCTTGAAACATAATCGGTAACATTTCAGAATACCAATGGGATTTTCCCATAAAACAAATAAAAAACAGCCAAAATGCGAACTATTGTTTGCAATTTGGCTGTTTTAATTATAAAAATTAAAATATTTTTCAATTTTTGTTATTGTGAATTTACTTTAATTCATCAAGAAATCTTATTGCACCGAGGGCGGCAACAGCACCGTCTGCGGTAGCAGTTGTAATCTGGCGGATCGCCTTTGTGCGACAGTCGCCTGCCACAAATATTCCCTCGGGCGAGCCGTAAGGAACGCAACCCTCGTCTGCGGTTATATAGCCGTATCTGTCAAGCTCGGTTACACCTTCAAAGGGCTTGTTTTCGGGTGCCTGACCGATGCAAACGAACATTCCGTCCACCGCAAGAACTCTTTCTTCGTCACTTTCGGTGTTTTTAATCTGAATGGATTTAAGCTGTTCGTTGCCTATAATTTTTGTCACAACCGAGGAATAAATTATCTCTACATTAGGGCGGTCAAGCAGTATTTTTTGCAGTCGCTCCTCGCCTGTAAGATAGGAAAGATTCTGCACGATATATACCTTTTCACAGCCGTCGGACAGCAAAACTGCATCCTGAAGGGCGGAGTTTCCGCCACCGATAACCGCAACGGTCATTCCCCTGAAAAATGCACCGTCACACACCGCACAATAAGAAATTCCCGAGCCGCAAAGGCGTTCTTCGCCATCAAGCCCCAGTGTTCTGTGATGAGAGCCGGCGGCGATAATTACAGATTTTGCCTGATAATCCTTTCCCTCGCACTTTACGGTGAAGTCTCCGGGAGTACCCTCGATTCCAACCACTTTGTCAAGCTCTATCAACGCTCCCTGGCTAATGGTTTGCTCTATCAGCTTGTCAGCAAGCTCATTTCCGCTTACAAAATTAAAGCCGGGATAGTTTTCCACCCTTGGCGACTGGGTAATCTGTCCGCCAAAGGTCTCTTTTTCAATAACGAGCACCTGTTTTTCTGCCCGTCTTGCATATATTGCGGCGGTAAGCCCGGCAGGCCCCGCACCGATAATAATTATGTCGTACATAATTTTTCCTTTCAGGAAAAAAGTGCAGAGTGCAGAGTTTTTTCCTTATGTAGTTTTCAGCCCCTTTTAATAAAGAGAGACCGATTTTTTATTTTGTTGTAAGTCCGTCTTGCCAAAACGAAAGATTGGCTAATAGGTTATGCCGAATGAGAGGTTCCAAACTCTGAACCACTCTTGAAACATAGTTTGCCGCTCGTGGTGAAGTACGCGATAATTACACTTTTTGTACTGCTAATCAGTACCATCTCCTCGCTTGGCAATATACCGCAAGCGGTATACGCACTGTTCACTCTGAACTCTGCACTCATCAACCCTTCAGTCCGTCAACATATCCTTTGATATTCGAGGGGTTGGAAATCTTTTCTGCCTCTGTTCCTCTTATAACGATAAGGGTGGGAGCTTCCTTGATGCCGTATGCATTGGAAAGCTCTGTGTTTTCCTCGGCAAGAAGTGTCTCATAGCTGAGTCCCGCCTGGTCAAGGAACATCTTCGCCATACGGCACTTGGGACAGGTCTTTGTGGTGAAGAGGATAAGCTTTTCGGGAAGCACAGCTTCCTCATTCTGCACTACGAACTCTGCACCCTGCACTTCCTCGCGGGAGGAATTCAGATAGAGAGGTTGCTTTCCTGCAAGCTTTGCTTCTGCGTAAACCACTCTGTCCTTATACTCCTGGCTCTTTCCGTCATTCCAGTTCTGCACAGGACGGTAATAGCCGGTAATTCGGCTGTAAACCTCGGTTTTCTCGCCACACTCGGGACAGGTGAAGTGCTCGCCTGCTATATAGCCGTGGCTCTTGCACACACTGTATGTGGGAGATATAGAATAATAAGGAAGCTTATAGTTTTCGGCAATGGTGCGAACAAGTGTTGCAGCCGACTTCCAGGAAGGAAGCTTTTCGCCAAGATATGCGTGGAATACAGTACCCGATGTGTAGAGGGTGTGAAGCTCGTCCTGCATATCAAGTGCCTCGAAAATGTCGTCTGTATAGCCAACAGGAAGGTGGCTGGAGTTGGTGTAATAGGGTGTACCGCCGTTCTTGTCAGAGGCGGTGATAATGTCGGGATAGAACTTCTTATCGTGCTTTGCAAGACGGTAGGAAGTAGACTCTGCAGGAGTTGCCTCAAGGTTGTAAAGGTCGCCGTACTTCTCCTGATAGTCAGAAAGACGCTCACGCATATGAAGAAGAACCTGCTTTGTAAACTCGCGTGTTTCGGGGTGAGTCATATCCTTGCGAAGCCACTTTGCATTAAGTCCTGCCTCGTTCATACCAACAAGACCGATTGTGGAGAAGTGGTTGTTAAAGCTGCCGAGATAACGCTTTGTGTAAGGATAAAGTCCTTCACCCATAAGCTTTGTAATAACGTCTCTCTTAATCTTTAAGGAACGTGCGGAAAGGTCAAGCATATGGTCAAGACGCTTGTAGAAATCCTCCTCGTTTTCGGCAAGGTAGGCAATTCTGGGCATATTGATTGTAACAACACCGATAGAGCCGGTGGATTCGCCAGAACCGAAGAAGCCGCCCGACTTTTTACGCAATTCACGAAGGTCAAGACGAAGACGGCAACACATGGAACGCACGTCAGATGGCTCCATATCGCTGTTAATGTAGTTAGAGAAATAGGGTGTGCCGTACTTTGAGGTCATCTCGAAGAGAAGCTTGTTGTTCTCTGTCTCCGACCAGTCAAAGTCGCGTGTAATCGAATAGGTGGGAATAGGATACTGGAAACCGCGTCCGTTGTAGTCGCCCTCAATCATAGTCTCGATGAAGGCACGGTTTACCATATCCATCTCTCGCTTACAGTCGCCGTAGGTAAAGTCCATTTCCTTTCCGCCTACGATAGCAGGAAGGTTCTTCAAATCGTCGGGAACCGTCCAGTCAAGAGTGATGTTTGAGAAGGGTGCCTGAGTTCCCCAGCGGGAAGGAGTGTTTACACCGTAAATAAAGGACTCGATGCACTTCTTTGTCTGCTCGTAGGTAAGGTTGTCCGCCTTTACAAAGGGAGCAAGATATGTATCAAAGGAAGAGAATGCCTGTGCTCCTGCCCACTCGTTCTGCATAATGCCAAGGAAGTTTACCATCTGGTTGCAGAGAGAGGAAAGGTGCTTTGCAGGTGCAGAGGTAATCTTGCCTGTTACACCGCCAAGGCCCTCTTTAATAAGCTGTTTCAGCGACCAGCCGGCACAGTAGCCGGTGAGCATAGAAAGGTCGTGAAGGTGAATATCCGCATTTCTGTGTGCGTTTGCAATTTCGTAGTCGTAAATCTCGGAAAGCCAATAGTTAGCGGTGATAGCACCCGAGTTATTAAGAATAAGACCACCTACCGAATAGGTAACGGTGGAGTTTTCCTTTACTCGCCAGTCGTTTACCTTAACATAGTTGTCAACGGTTGCCTTGTAGTCAAGAACGGTGGAACGCATCTCACGAAGGCGTGCGCGCTGACGGCGGTAAAGAATGTATGCCTTAGCCACGTCGTCATATCCCGCCTGGATAAGAACAGACTCTACACTGTCCTGAATGTCCTCAACACCGATGTGTCCTTCCTTAATCTTTGGCTCGAAGTCAGCCGTTACCTTTAAAGCAAGAAAATCTATAATATTCGGGGTGTAATTTCTCTCCTGTGCATCAAAAGCCAGTGAAATTGCTCCCGAAATCTTGCTTATATCAAATTCAACGATTTTTCCATCGCGTTTTAATACCGTATACATGTGTTTTCGTTCCTTTTTTAGACTTATTTTGGGGCAGATTTTTGCCCCTTTTTTAAAATGTTAGAAAGCTTGTCCATTATACCACAATTCCCCCTGAAAGTCAACCCAAAAACACAAAATATTGTGCAAAAAAGGCATTTTCGTCACAATATATAGAGGGTAAACTTTTATTTACAAAAATAAAAAGGCCACAAAAAAGTGCCATTTTTCAAGCATTTTTGCGACCTTTTTCTTTGAAAAATTATATATCCCGAATTTTGCAATTTGTGCAACATTCACATAGGGAGTGTTTTTATAGTTAAAAAATGGAAATTTTACTTAAATCCAAGCATAAAAAGCGACTTTGCAACAGAGCTTTGCGTTAATCACCGTAGAAAAGGCATTTTACGGTCTGTACTTTCGGTTAAGAGCGAATTTCTGCGTTTTTTATATACTTACGAAGGATTTTAAGAAGCCCTCGGGTTTCCTCGGGTGTGTAAGAGGAAAAACCGCCCACAAGAAGATCGCCCTCGTCGCGATAGCTTTGCAGATAGTAGCTCTCTTCACCCGAAAGCCACCGCCCTATTGCCGAAATATCCTCTGCTGTGTGCAGTTCTCTCACCAGTGTGGTTCTGAACTCAAAGGGAATACTTCCCTCTTTAAGAATGGCAATACTGAGTTTAACCTTCTCTAAGATGTCCGTCCGGTCTACTCCGCAGGTTATTTGATATTTTTCGGGCGAATTTTTAATATCCATCGCCACATAGTCTACAAGTCCCTCTGAAATCAGAGAGCGAAGCATCTTTGGGTTTGTTCCGTTGGTGTCGAGCTTTACGTCAAAGCCCAGCAACTTGATTTTTTTCAGAAGCTCGGGCAGATCGTGATGAAGTGTTGGCTCACCGCCGCTGACACATACACCAGAAAGTCGTCCTACCCTGGATTCAAGAAATACAAGAAGCTCCTCTTCCGAAATGCTGTCGGGGGTATTGCAAAGCACAAGGGTGCTGTTATGACAAAACGGGCAACGCATATTGCATCCGCCAAGAAAAACAGTACAGGAAATTTTGCCCGGGTAATCAAGCAGGGTAAATTTTTGAAGTCCTTTTATCAGCATAAATTTCTTCCTTTATTAATAATAAATATATTATATCCCGAGGAAAGAAATATGTCAAGTGACAGTTTTAAAAAAGGAAAACAGATAAAAAAAGAAAGAAAAATAAAAAACGGACAAAGATCAAAAAAAACGAAAAAGGACAAAAGAAAGAGAGAAAAAAAGAGGGTGAAAAATGGGGTAAAAAACAAGAGAAAAAAGACGTGAAAAAAGACGGTAAAAAAGCGAAAAAAATGGGACAATAATTATGCTTAAAATATGGCTTTAAAGTCGCGAAAATTAAGCAATAAAACCACACAAAAAACGGCTGAAAAAAGAAGATGAAATATCCGTTTTTGCACCCCGAAAAAGACGAGAAAAAAGGGGAATTTGGGAGGTAAAAAAAGACAGTGAAAAAGTTTAATTTTTTTGGGTAAAAACAGAGAAAAAAGCGATAAAAATGACCGGATTTTGTCCTTAAAAAGCTTCTGCAAAAAGGAACTGATTCTAGTGAAAATCAAGGTCTTTTTTCGATAAAAAGGGAAAAACAGCCCATTTTAAACTTTTTCTAATTTTCTAAAATGAAATTCAAAAAAAGAAATTGTAATTTTTCAAAAATCAACTTAAATCTCAACTTTTTAAAGCTTTTTTCGACGAAAAATTAAAAAAATTTCGTTTTTTTTGAAAATTTTCACCCAATTTCGAATTTTTCGCATTTTTTTCGCACTTTTTTCAAACTTTGCTCCGTAAACTATTGTTTACGAAAAATCCACTTTTCAGCGATTGATAAAAACCTCTTGACAAATCCAAAAACCTTTGCTATAATAGTATGGCGGAAGGACGAATTCAGTGTGATTTTTGACTTTGATTTTCGCCCGGATTTTTACTCAAAATTCCCGCTTAAAAGTTGGCGAAAATTCTCTCTTTTTTCCGACCTTTATAAGCCGAATTTTTCACATTAAATTCTGCATTTTCAGAGAGTAATTTTGACATAAAATTTTGGCTTTTTTTCGCCTTGATTTCAGCCGAAAAACCACTTGTTTTTGCTATAAAAATTCAGGAATAATTGGGCTGATTTTTCGTCGTTTTTTGCCTCAATTTCGGCACTTAATTTCGCATTATTCTTTCGGATTTTTCCGACAATTAATCGAGCACTTTTTTATTAATATACAACGAGGTGTAGCGCAGTTGGTAGCGCGCCAGTTTCGGGAGCAAATCACCGCTTTCCGTTCTGTGAATTTCCAAAAAGCCGAGAACCCTTGAAAACACTGACTATTTTGGCAGTACCTAATTTAATAATTATCCCGATGTAAGTGGTCTAACCACATGTTTGACCACTTACAAAAAAATAACGATTTTTCACCTATCCGGGTGTGGCACAGCTTGGTAGTGCGCTTGGTTCGGGACCAAGAGGCCGCTGGTTCAAATCCAGTCACTCGGACCAATTTTAGCGGTTTTTACCGCCAAAGGCCGCAAGGTAGCGTACTTTGCGGCTTTTTATTTATTCTAATAATTGTCCTTTATCTGTGTCTTGACATATTTGATCTCCACCTTATCTATTACGTTCACCAAAAAGTTCAAAAACGGATTCGAAGTAAAATTTGAAATAAAGGGGATGACTTTTGTGAGTTGGATTTGTAGTTGTATAATCGGCATTCTGGGTGGGTCGGCCACTACCGTGTTTGCTGGGGATTGTAGTCTGGTTGCTTAAAGGAGACCTTTGCTATTAAGATGCGCTAAATATAAAGGGAGCCACGTGAGGTTCGATCCCTCAGATGCCCCACCAAATGTTTACCGTCACGGTTGTTTTCGTGACGGTCTTTTCTTTGTTTGCTGCACCGCAAATTTTGAGTTGCGACCGATTGAGCAACCAATTATCGTTTGCGGATTCACCAACATATATTCTAATCTAATTAATGAAAAAATGGCATATAGTTAAAATCCAATAACAAAATTGAGCACTATTTTATAACAACGATTTAATTAAGCAAATAGAATACTGGAACGTAGCTCTGTTACTATATAATTCCAAAAATCTAAGATTCTACACCAATTGAAAAAGTTTGTAAAAATACCTCTTTAATTAATCTGATATTTACCATCATTATTGACTTATGTGGCAATATATGCTATAATTTATGTAGTGAATATTATAGGCTATTTCATTAATGTGAGGAAAATGACTTATGTTGAAAAGAAGCCTTCCAAATGACATAACAATTGCTAATCGAAAAAAACAGCTAGCTCAATATCGAACTTTACAACCAATTCCGGGGGACTGGTACGGATTTGATAACGGAAACTCCAAAACTGGCATTTCCAATTGCCACGGCGAAAATGTGCTTGTCTGGAATCTGCCACCTGTTGTGTGCTGTCCGGGCGCATCCGAATGCCTAAATTATTGCTATAATGCAGATGACAGAACCGATAAATTTCCCATTCATAAGTGGTGTATAAATTGGTATTGGACTATGCACAATCCGAAAGAATCTCTTATATATATGGATAAGCAAATAAAATCAACTTTACATCCCGTTATAAGAATTCACTCCTCGGGTGATTTTTATTCGAATGACTACATTAACTTATGGATAGAACTAATAACCCAAAATCCACAAGCAAAATTTTGGGCATATACACGTTCTTGGAAAATCTCAGATTTATCCAAAAATCTTGAAAAATTGCATTCTTTAAAAAACATACAGCTTTTTGCCTCAGTAGATGAAAGTTCTAAAATTGAACCGCCAAGAGGCTGGCGTTACTGCTTAGTGGGAACTTCAGAGAATAATTCTAGATTTTTAAACTGTCCAGAACAATACGATTCGAGTCATTTATCATGCGTAATGTGCAGAATATGCTACTCTAAACGTGAGGATAATATTTATTTTACAATGCATTAGGAGGTTATTATGAGCTTTATTGCTATTATGGGCAAAACCGGTAGCGGGAAAACCACGTTAGTAAATGCACTAACAAAGTTTTACCCAGATTTATACATGCGTGCTGAATCTTATACAACTAGAGTGCCTAGAGATAACGAATCAGCAGAATATGAGTTTGTTTCATCAGAAAAATTGCATACTCTTCTCAAAGAAAATAAAATATTATACATAGATCAAGCCTTTGGATACGAATATGCTATGAAAGCTATCGTTTTTAACGATACGTATATAAATAGAATTAAAGAAATACATCCTAGTAACATTGCCAAACTAAAAGCCCATGATTCAGATGTAATAACTGTCGTTATCACGGCAACAAGTGATTTAACAAGCCAAAGAAATAGAATTGATGAAATTGATTATGAAAGCGTTCCGTCAGATTTAACATTTTTTAATGACTTTACTGTACCAATAGAAAATTTGGCAGAAGATTTATCGAGAAAAATTCAAGCTCTAATTCTACAAAAACGACTTAATCTCCCTTGTGCATCCGCTATTGACAAAGTTAATAAATACGGATATGACAGTATTGCTTTTGAATTTGATGATAGCAAACGGATTACAACAGCAAACTTTCATCAAGCAAGTGAAGTTTTTTTCAAAGAAAAACTTGAATCTATTACTGGTCAGCCGAACATTATTGAAATTGGCAGCGGAAATGGTTGGCTTTCAACTATTTCCGATCTTCCAATCCCTTCTATTGATGTATCGGATAGCATGAACGCCGGCAACAATCAAGAGCACATTAGCATTTCACAATATAGTTATATCCCGTTCACATATGATTATGTGTTCGCATCTCTCTGTGATCCATATTTTTATCCTATCGCTATTGCAAAAATGGTTAGTATGTTAAAGCCAGATGGTTGTTTATATATTTCCCTGCCAAGCAAAGAATGGAGCTTATTAAATAGGGGAACTAAACAGAAAACTACCTTTGTAGACACTTGTGGTAACACCTGCGAGGTTTATTCTTTCACTTATAGTCACTCTGAGATATCTAACATGGGAGAATTACTAGGATTTAACGTTGATGAGTATTTCGAAGGGTATTTGGATACTCAAAAAAACACGAATATATCTTCTGCAATTTCAAAACCAGCGAAAGAAAATAACATTGATATAAACGCCCTTTGTATAGTTGAGTGTTACACAATAAAAAGGAGAACTTTGATATGACTATTTCAACACAACTATCTATGTTTGAAACAAGCAATCCAACATATGATAAAGGACAAGCTTTATCAAACATTCGAAAACTGTATGCTATGTGGAAAAATGGAAAGCTTGGTGGCGAATTCATGCCTGAAGATAGCAACCCTCGTTTAGATAAATCGGAAGAAATAAACTACATTTATTTCACACTGCCGATGGCATTAAACTATCAAAGGAACTCATATACTCTTTGGGAAGCAGCACTAAAAACATTTAACGATCCCTCTACCACATACTTATTTCACCCCAAACAAGTTGTCGCTCGTCCTCGTGAAAATATACAAAGCGACCTGCTAAAATATAAATTAGCACTGCAACCTAATAAGCATACAGACATTTGGATTACAATCTGCAATACAATAGTTAATACCCTTGATGGAAACATAAAAAACCTATTCAAAAAATGCGATTATTGTGTCGAAAATATTCTTAATGAAATACAAGTGGTAACCAAAAAAGGTTATCCGTATTTGAGCGGCAATAAAATTGCTAATTACTGGTTGTATGTTATGATAAATTATACAGATTTAGTATTGCTAGATCGCCATAATATCAGTGTTGCTCCAGATACGCATGTAATACAAGCCTCTCAAAAACTAGGATTAATCGATGCTTCTCTTACGGGGAGCATAGCACAAAAGGAAGCTGTAACTTCTTGGGAACAGATTTTAAAGGACACCGAATTCTCCCCGATAGATATCCACACGCCCATGTGGCTTTGGAGCAGAGGTGGCTTTATACCGATAGAGGATTAATATGATAAATTACAAAATCGGATATAATTTCGATGATAGAATAATACCGCACCTAGAAACACTAAATAGAGAAAACAAAAAAGCTAAAATCGCAAGCGTATATGCTTCAGCTTATTCGGATGCATGGTTATCGGCAAGACCAGCATATAGACTTCCTGTTGTAGAATATAATGAATTGAAGCATCATATAAATATGCTTCATAGTATTGGCATTGAATTCCATTATACTCTTAACGCAACTTACATTGGAAATAAAAGAGATATCCTATCACAGTTGGATGATATTAAACACACGATTAAAATACTAGAGGAATTAAATGTTGATTCATTAATAATATCGCATCCTTTAATAATGGATATTGCTACTAAAAACTCATCAATTCCTATTACTATTAGTTCTGCTGCAAATATTTATTCAGCTAATCAAATTGGATATTTGTCAGAAAAGTTCAGGTGCACCTCTGTATGTATGGCTCCAAACTTTAATAGAGATATAACCAAATTAGAAAAAATACAGGCTAACATCAAGCCAATTAATTGCACGTTAGAGTTGATTGTAAACGAACTTTGTGGATTAGGTTACAATTCAGGAACATCATCCACACCATGCATCTATAGAGAAAGTTGCTTTGATTGTCACTCGCAAAACGAAACCCAACAAGACGATCTTCTTTTAGATAGATATCCGCAAGGAATTTGTATAACAAATAGAGATCTTTTCGGCGATGCACTTTGGGCAAAATTGCGCATAATTCGTCCAGAAGATATAATGCTGTACGCAGACATTGGTATAAACCACTTCAAAATAACAGGGCGTACAGCAAAAACAGAAGATTTATTGAGAGTTATATCTGCATATATGCAATTCGATTTTGATGGTGATCTTTCGGAACTATGGTATATGAATGGAAAAAGTAAAACAATAGAAAACAAATCACTATCTGGGCTACTGGATTATTGGTTTAATAACCGACATCATCATTGCGACCAAGAGATGTGTGGGGTGTCTTGTAATTATTGTAATCAGTTTATAAAAACTCAAAATTCATAATTTTCACCTTTCCATAATTATATCTCATATTTTTCAGGGCTGACCGTTTGGTCAGCCCTCTGTGCGTTATGCCGTTTTCGTCTTTTTCTTTTCGGCTGCTATCTCTGCTTTCTTTTCGGTTATCATCTTGGCGAGTGCTTCCTCGCATTCTTCTCTTGTCTTTGCGTAGACATTGAACTTCTTTCGTTTGCCGTCTGCGAGTCTTGGATAGAAGCTTCCTTCCCAAAGGCTGTCGTTGATCTGATATACGCATCCTGTACCACTCTTGCGGATTTTTGGCGTGTACGACTCGAAATTTTCTTCCACGGCACTCGTTTGTGCTGTCCTTTGCTCATCCTTCGTTTCGGGCATGGCAGCGTCTGTACCGCCGATTTTGCGGTCGATTTTCACCGAGGCTTGCGCTCTCATCGTATCCGTGATGTGAGAATAGATGTTGAGTGTTGTTTCCGCGCTGATGTGTCCTATCATATCGGATAGGGTTTTCACATCCATGCC
>JAZSRX010000067.1:0-27998 GCA_045538685.1 Eubacteriales bacterium
TTCATTATGTCGCCGCACTTTGCGTTTCCAACAACACCAACGCCGTCGGCATTTTCAATCTCACCAACATTTCTGGGATTAGTGAAGTGATCCATTACTTTTTCGCTGTATTTCATTTTTATTTTCCTTTACTTATTTGCCGTTTCTTTTTTTACAACCTCTTCCCAAAGGGGACTCATATTACGAAGTCTTTCTACTATGGGAGCTACGTTTTCAATGATATAATCAATATCCTCGTCGGTTGTATCCTTGGATATAGAAAGACGGAGAGAGCCGTGTGCCTTTTCGTGAGGAACACCGATAGCCAAAAGAACGTGAGATGCATCAAGCGATGCAGACGAGCAGGCAGAACCGGTAGAGGCACATATTCCCTTCATATCAAGCCAGAGAAGCATACTTTCTCCCTCAATAAACTCAAAGCCGATATTTACAAGACCAGGCAGACGTTTTGTGGGATGTCCGTTAAGTGCGGAATAAGGGATTTTTAAAAGCTCGGTTATAAGCTTGTCTCTTTTCTTAGCAACTTCGGGAAGATATTTCATATTTTCCTTTGCCATTTCAAGTGCCTTTGCAAGTCCAACGATATAAGGCAGATTCTCTGTTCCGCCTCTCTTGCGTTTTTCCTGTCCGCCGCCCTCGATAAGATTGCCAATAACCACACCTTTGCGAATATAAAGCAAACCTATTCCCTTGGGTGCATAAAGCTTGTGGCCGGAAAGAGCAAGCATATCAACCTTAAGCTTTGAAAGGTCAATATCCACATTACCAACCGCCTGAACCGCGTCGGTAAACATCAAAGCTCCCTTTGCGTGAGCAATTTCAACTATTTCTTCAATTGGCTCAATAGTGCCGATCTCGTTATTGGCAAACATAATTGCAACAACGGCCGTCTTTTCGGTGACAACAGAACGAAGCTCGTCAAGATCAACAACTCCGTACTCATCAACACCCACATAGCTTACTTCAAAGCCCTCTTTTTCAAGTGCCTCACAGGTGTGAAGAACCGCATGATGCTCGATTTTACTTGTAACAATGTGGTTTCTGCCCTTTGCCTTCATTCGCATGGCAGCACCGCGAATTGCCCAGTTGTCAGACTCGGTACCGCAAGAGGTGAAATAAATCTCCCCTGCCAAGCAACCGAGAACCGCTGCAATTCTCGCCCTTGCATCATCTAAAATATCCTTTGCACTGATGCCCATAGAATGAGGACTTGAAGGGTTGCCCCATTCGCTCTCAAAGCAAGGCATCATCGCATCTATAACCTCGCGGCTGACAGGTGTTGTAGCCGCATTATCTGCATAAACAAATCTACTCAAAATATTAATGCGTTTCCTTTCAAATAATATAAGCGATTTTGACCGTAGTTATTGTATACCATTTTTGTGAATATTTCAATAGATTTGATAAACTATAATTGTTAATTTTCTGTGAACAAGCAATTTTATCCATAAATAATCTAAATTTTGACAATGAATACTTGACAATATCATTAAAAATAAATATAATTTATATAGTAATATATTACATTATCTACTTTGGAGGATTTTATGTACACAATCGGAATTGATCTTGGCGGAACTAACATAAAGGCAGGTCTGTGTGACGAAGCACTCAATATTATTGACAGCGACTCCTGCCCTACCCTTGCCACCAGAAGCGGTGAGGAGATTGTTAAGGATATGGCCGAGCTTGCACAGTCTCTTATTGTAAGAAACAAGCTTACAATCGACGATATTGAATATATCGGTATTGCAACCCCGGGTATTGCCAACAACAAGCTGGGAATGGTTGAGTATGCCAACAACCTGCCTTTCAAGAATTTCCCTATGGCTGCTGTTTTCAAAAAGCATCTGCCCATCTCACGCATTTACATTGCAAACGATGCTAATGCGGCGGCTCTTGGCGAGGCACTTGTAGGTGCTGCAAGAGGCACGAAGAACTCTATTATGGTTACTCTCGGCACAGGTGTTGGCGGAGGAATTATTCTTGACGGTAAGATTTTCTCCGGCGGTCTTAACGATGCAGGCGGAGAGCTTGGTCATACGGTTATTATGGCAGGTGGCAGACAGTGCTCCTGCGGCAGCCGCGGATGCTGGGAGGCATATTGCTCTGCATCGGCTCTTACCGATATTACAAAGGCAAAGATCAAGGAGCTGAAGCTTAAAGGTATTCCTTCTCTGCTCTTTGACTGTGCAGAGAGAGAGGGTAAGGTCAGTGCCAGAACCGCATTTATAGCGAAACAACGCGGCGATGCTTACGGCGAGGCACTTGTTAATGAATACATAAACAATCTTGCAGTCGGTGTCACCAATCTTATCAACACCTTCCAGCCCGAAATTATTTGTATCGGCGGCGGTGTGTCCGGTGAAAAGGAACGTCTTATCGAACCCCTTTCGATCATTGTTTCTTCCGAACAGTACACCAGAAACAACGAGAAAAAGACTCAGATTAAGGTTGCAACTCTCGGTAACAACGCAGGTATCGTTGGAGCTGCAGGTCTGGGAAAATAATATTAACCGAAGTTTTTTTCGGGAATAATATAGTAACATAATGAGATTTGACACAATTATTGCCCCAAAAGCCGTAATTGTGTCAAATAATTAAGAAAGGAATTTTGCTTTATGATTTTGAAGACGTGCGAGCTTTTTGATCTGAGCTTTACGATAGCAAAACCACTGCTTAATAATTGCGAATATCCTCACCAGGCACTTTCTAAAATAGGCGGTTTTATTAAAGAAATTTTTCCTATGCTTGATGACTCATACAAAGAGATCAGCGAAGGAGTTTTCGTTGCAAATGATGCAAAGATCTGGGATGGAGTTACTATCGTCGGTCCTACCATTATCGGACACGGTGCGGAAATTCGCCCGGGTGCATTTATCCGCGGAAATGCAATTATAGGTAACGGTGCTGTTATCGGCAATTCAACCGAAATAAAAAATGCAATAGTTTTTGACGAAGCTCAGCTTCCCCACTACAACTACGTGGGCGACAGCATTATCGGCCATAAGGCACATATGGGAGCAGGTGCGATTGCATCAAACCTCAGACTTGACAAAAAAGAAATTATTCTTAAAAGTGATGAGGAAGAGATGAAGAGCGGACTTAAAAAGATCGGTGTATTCCTTGGAGATTATGCCGAGATTGGCTGTGGCTCGGTGCTTTGTCCCGGCAGTATTGTAGGCACTAATGCTATGGTTTATCCTTTGTCTTGTGTCAGAGGAACCATTCCCGCCGATACGGTATACGACGGAAAGAGCTTTAAAAAGAGAAAATAACATTTTACCCCGGAGGAAATATGGGAAGACTTTTTGGTACTGACGGAATAAGAGGTGTTTTTGGAGGTGAGCTTACCACCGCCCTTGCAAAGATGGTTGGCTTGGCACTGGTGCGTACATTACCCAAAAATAACGGCGAGAAGCCAACCGTGCTTGTTGGAATGGACACAAGGCAGTCCTCGTGGTTGCTTTCCGACTCGGTTATAGAAGGAATATGCTGGGCGGGTGGAAACGCAGTAAATGTTGATGTGTGCTCTACTCCTGCGGTTGCCTATCTGGTTACAAAGTATGGGTATGATGCAGGAGTTATGATATCCGCATCACACAACCCCTGGGAATACAACGGTATTAAAATTTTCGGTTCTGACGGATTCAAGCTCTCTGATGAACTTGAAGAAAAAATAGAAGACCTTATTCTTGGTGATAACGATCTCTTTGCCCGTGCAGATAAGCTTGGCAGCTTGACTCAGCTTTTCTCGGGAGTTGATGAATATGCCGATTATATTATCAACAGCTGTGGCTGCCGTCTTGACGGTATGAGGATTGGAATTGACTGTGCAAACGGCTCTGCCTCGGTTACTGCCGAAAAAATATTCAACAAACTTGGTGCTGAGTGTTACATTATTGCCAACAGTCCCGACGGAGTAAACATAAACAAGGATTGCGGATCTACTCATCTTGAGCAACTTCGCAAGCTTGTTATTGATGAAAAGCTTGATCTTGGCATTGCCTTTGACGGAGATGCCGACAGATGCCTTGCTATTGACGAAAAGGGACGGGAAATCGACGGCGACTATATCCTTGCCATTCTTGCAAATAAGTTTAAGAGTGAAGGAAAGCTTAGCAACAATACTCTTGTGGGAACGGTTATGAGCAACCTTGGCCTTGTAAAATTCTGCCAAGAGAACAACATAGAGTTTTTAGCAACAAAGGTTGGCGACAGATATGTGCTCGAGGCACTTAACGAGCGTGGACTTTCGCTTGGCGGTGAGCAGTCGGGACATATTATTATCAGAAACCTTGCCACAACCGGTGACGGTCAGCTTACCTCGGTTGCCCTGCTCTCTCACGTAAAAGAAAGCGGCAAGTGCCTTTCAGCCCTTGCCGACATTATGAAAAAATATCCTCAGTATATGATAAATGTACACGCAGATGCAGAGGATAAAAAAGCATTCAAAACCGATGAAATAATTAAGCAGATTATATCCGAAAGTGAAAAGGAAATGGGCTCTCACGGAAGAATTCTTATTCGCCCCTCGGGAACAGAGCCGCTTATCCGCGTTATGACCGAAGGAGACAGCCACGAACTTTCGGAAAAAATTTGCAAATCTCTTGCTGAAAAAATAGAGACAAGAATTAAGGAATTAAATAAATCCGTGTGATAAAAGAATTCCGCTCTCGGTGATATTCATCACCCCGTAGCTTGGCCGTATACCAAAGCCACCGCCGATGCTTCCGGGATTGAAAATATAATATCCGCCCTCTTCGGTGGAAATATATTTTTCAAGTGGCTGATGAGTATGACCGAAAAGAACAATATCAGCATTATGATCGACAGCTAATTTTTTGACGCCGTCAAGTCCGTATTTCACGCCGTAGAGATCGCCGTGAGTAAGGAAAATCCGATGGCCGAGAAGAGTTATGCTGTCGGTCTTTTTTATCATACTGTCACCAAGAAAACCGTTTACATCCCAATTTCCACGTACTGCGATATATGCTCGGTTTCTGTCATAAATAAGTTCTTCAAAGTCGGAAAGACCGTCGCCAAGAAAAAAGACAACCTCTGCATCCCGATGCATACTTAAAGCTCGCTTCATTCCTGCACTTGTGCCGTGAGAATCGGAAAAACAAAGACATTTCATATTTATGTCACCTTTCGATAGAGATTTCATATAATTCTAACAGTCAAAACAATGCTGACAAAGGAGGAAATATATGAGATTTGATAAAGAAAAACTTGAAGCCCTTGCCGCCCTTCCCGACGATAAACTCTGGGCAGAGGTGGTGAGAATTGCCGACAGCTTTGGTTATTCGCTGCCAAAGGAAACACCGCCCCACTCGGATCTTGAAAAAATGCGTAATGCAGTTAAATCCGAAAAGATTAATGTAACCGATGCTATGCGGCTTGTAAACAAGTACAAGAGAAAATGAGGTGGAAATGAGCGAACAGGAAAATCTTGATATAAGTAAAGTTATTGGAATAATAATGGAAAATCCGGCTCTCATAGAGCAGATTTCAAACCTTGCAAAGCAACATAAAGAAGCCCCCACAGAACAGGAACAAGCAGAAGAGACGGCGGAAGCAGTTCAGCAAAAGGATGTGCCGGTCATTGCTCCTACATACTCTTCAAACATGCAGTCAAGAGGAAACCGAGCACAACTGCTTGGGGCATTGAAACCGTACGTATCAGAGGAACGTGCAAAAGCAATAGACTCTATGATTTCCATAGCCGACATCCTCGAAATGATGAGAGCGAGGTAGTCTATGTATTCACGAAACTACTTTCCCGAAGCACAAGACAAACTTATACCCGAAAATTATGACGGCACCGCCTTTATGAATCCGGCACCAAGCCAACCCGAAGAACAGACCGAACCAACATTTGAAGAAACACAAGAGCCGTCAGTATTTCACAGAGATGAAGGCAGAAAAGACGGTGGGGTATTTATCGGCGAAAAGCCGTCTTTACTGTCAGGACTGTTTGGAAAAGGCGGAATTTTCGGAAATATCGGACTTACAATGCCAAATATCGGCACAGAAGAAATTTTGATAATAGCGACCGCAGCTTTTCTCTTTTTCTCAAAAAACGGAGACAAAGAATCTGCCTTGATTTTACTTCTGCTTTTGTTTATCAACTGAAAATGCAATATTTTTAAAGGGCTATCAGGTATATTTTGATAGCCCTTTGTTTTTTAAAATAGCGAGAACTGGTTTGTTTCGGAAAGTCCGTCAAGCACGTGATTTCTGCGTAAAAGCTCTATTACGGTTTTGGATATTCCGGTATGCTCACGCAGATCCTCAATGGAATAAATATCATACTTTGCCCTTGCTTCAAGAATCTTCTCAGCTGCAGTATCGCCAAGTCCGGGAAGCGAGTTGAAGGGCATTCTGATCTTGCCGTTCTCGGGAAGGAAGGCAGTTCCGTCTGACTTTTTCAAGTCAACGTTAAGGAATTTTATGCCTCTTGCCAGCGCCTCTCTTACAAGATAGAGGGTCTGACAGGTCTGATGCTCCTTCGCAGTTGCATCATTACCCTTATCCTCAATTTCCTTGATAACCGCATTTACACCCTCATATCCTCTGCCCACTATTTCGGCATCAAAGCCACCGGGAGCAACGGTGAGGAAAGCAGCATAGAACTCCATAGGATAATAAATCTTGTACCAGGCAAGACGGATAGCAGACATAACGTATGCCGCCGCGTGTGCCTTCGGGAACATATATTTAATCTTTTTACAGGACCAGATGTACCACTCGGGTACGTCGTGGGCCAGCATTTCCGCCTCCCACTCAGGCCTCAGTCCCTTACCCTTTCTTACCGACTCCATAATATCAAAGGAGAGCTTATTCTCAAGTCCGTGAGCGATAAGATAGAGCATAATGCTGTCACGCGTTCCCACAACCTCTGAAATATCACAGGTTCCCGCCTTTATAAGCTCCTGGGCGTTGCCAAGCCACACGTCTGTTCCGTGAGTAAGGCCTGAAATCTGAACCAGGTCGGCAAAATTCTTCGGCTTTGCCTCCACAAGAACCTGCTGTAAGAAACGCGTTCCAAACTCGGGAATACCGAATGTGGCAAGCTGGCTGCCGCCAATCTGCTCGGGAGTAATGCCAAGGGGCTTGGTTGACGAGAAGAGCTCATAAATTGTCTTGTCGTTCATCTTAACGTCAAGCACACTGGTATTAGTATAGTTTTCAAGCATCTTATACTTGGTGGGAATATCGTGTCCAAGCTCGTCAAGCTTCAAAATCGTATCGTGAAGATATGAGAACTGGAAGTGGGTGGTTACCGTATCGGCATTGGGGTCATCGGCAGGATGCTGAACGGGGGTGAAATCATAGATATCATACTCGTTAGGCACAACGATAATACCGCCGGGATGCTGACCGGTCGTTTTCTTAATGCCCATAATTCGGGTTGCCATATAGCCAACCTGCGCCTTGGGGATTTTAACACGCTTTTCTTCCAGATATTTTGATACGTATCCCCAGGCAGTTTTATCGGCAAGACCGGTTATTGTTCCTGCACGGAACACGTGGCCCTGACCGAAAAGCTCTTCGGTGTACTTATGTACCCTGCCCTGCACGTCACCCGAGAAGTTCAGGTCGATATCAGGCGACTTATCACCGTAGAAGCCGAGGAAGGTTTCAAAGGGAATATCGTGACCGTCCTGATAAAGCATTTCGCCGCATACGGGACATTTTTTATCGGGAAGGTCAAAGCCCGAGCCGACAGAGCCGTCGGTAATAAACTCGCTGTAACGGCATTTTGGACATCTGTAATGTGGCGGGAGAGGATTAACCTCAGAAATACCAGACATTGTGGCAACGAAGGATGAACCAACCGAGCCACGTGAGCCAACCTGATAGCCAAGCTCCTCCGAATAAGCAACAAGCTTAACCGCAATCATATACAGAACGGCAAAGCCGTTGTTGATAATAGAAGTGAGCTCTTTATCAAGTCGATTTTTTACTATATCGGGAAGCTCATCGCCGTACCAATCGTGAGCACGCTTCCAGCAGGAGTCTACAAGCTCCTCTTTTGCACCCGGAAGGTCGGGCTCATATCTTCCCTCAGGAATGGGTCTGATTTTTTCGCACATATCTGCGATTTTGTTGGGTGCGGTAACTACTACGTCATATGCGTCAGACTCTCCAAGATAGGAGAACTCCTGAAGCATCTCGTCGGTTGTGCGAAGATAGATGGGCTCTTCCCTATCCGCATCCTTAAACTTCATACCCGTAAGAAGTATGCGGCGGTAGATTTCGTCCTCTTTATTAAGGAAATGGGCGTCGCAGGTGGCGCAAACCGGCTTGTTAAGCTTTCTGCCAAGTGCGAGAATACGGCGGTTTATGTCACGAAGCACCTCGTCATCTGTTACCTTTCCTTCTTCAATAAGGAAACGGTTATTGCATATGGGCTGGATTTCAAGATAATCGTAAAACTCGGCTATCTCTTCAATTTCCTCCGCCTTCTTACCGTCAAGAATGGCGTTATAAAGCTCGCCCGAAACGCAAGCAGAGCCGATAATAAGCCCTTCTCTATGCTGTTCAAGAACGGTTTTGGGAATTCTTGGCACCTTCTTCTGTCTGCCAAATCCGCCGTAATAGTTAAGATAGCTGTAGGAAATAAGCTTATAAAGATTTTTAAGTCCCTCAAGATTCTTTGCGAAAATAACCATATGATATGCACTGAGCTTAACAGGATCAACCGTTTCACTCATTGCA
The DNA here is from genome assembly GCA_045538685.1 of Eubacteriales bacterium. GTDB lineage: Bacteria > Bacillota > Clostridia > Oscillospirales > CAG-272 > UBA1740. The sequence continues at coordinate 8,728 of JAZSRX010000067.1, forward strand.
CTTATAACACTCTCAAAGTCCAAAATGCCTTCCTTTTTAAGTCTGTTCAGCATCTCGATAAATACGTGAGCCAAAACCTCTGCGTCATCAGAAGCTCTGTGATGATGGAAATCACCTATTTTATAGTGCTCAACAATAGTATCAAGCTTATGATTTTTAAGTTCGGGATTTACATATCTTGAAAGTCCGAGAGTGTCAAGATAGGAGTTATTAAAGGGCATTTCCTGCCTTTCGGCAGCAACGCGGATAAAGCCGATGTCAAAGTTTGCATTATGGGCGATAAGAAGCTCGTCACCTGCAAATGCAAAGAACTGTTCAAGTGCCTCACGTTCCTTCGGTGCACCCTTTACGTCATCATCGGTAATAGACGTAAGCTTTGTAATCTCCTCGGGAATAGGACATTCGGGATCAACAAAAATGTTGAATTTATCTATAATTTTGCCTGCCTTAATCTTAACCGCACCAATTTCAATAATCTTGCAGGTACGGTTTGAAAGACCTGTTGTCTCGATATCGAAAACAACCATTTCGTCATTAAATGCAGGATAATTCCGTCCGAAAATACACTTTGCAGTGTCATTTACAAAATATGCCTCTATACCATAGAGGATTTTAAGATCGGATTTTGATTTTTCAAGAACCAGCATAACCTCGGGGAATGCCTGTACATTGCCGTGGTCTGTAACCGCTATTGCCTTGTGTCCCCAGCGAAGTGCGGTGTCAACAAGCTCTTTGGGAGTGATGATGGCATCCATCTGAGACATATTTGTATGCAGGTGGAGCTCTACTCTCTTTTCGGGTGCATCATCAGTACGAAGAACAACCGAAATTTTCTTTATTGCGTTAAACGAGAGGAAGGGTTCGTTATCAAATTTGTCCTTTTGCACACGTCCAACTATCGCAACGTGGCATCCGACTTTAAGCTCTTTAAGCCAGTCAAGCTTCTCGTTTGGTAAAGTTTTCTTTACATATATAGCCGATGCACCGTCAGAAATACCTATTGTGCAGTTTGTTTTGTCACCTGCACGTGTTTCTTTTGTTGTTACATCAAAGATTGTTCCAAGAAATACAGCTCGTCCGTTTGTTTTAGGAGCATCAGAGAGCGGAGTAGGATTTGAAATTACAAAATCTTCACCGTAAACCGATTGAGAATTTGAAAAATCATATGTAGTAGCACCCATTTTATAAATGGTTTCACCTATTACTTCGGAAATACCGGTAGCACTGGAAATGCCTGATTTTGCCTCAAAATCATAATGCGGATCCTGTTCTCTTTGCTGCTGTTCCCGCTCTCTTGCCATACGTTCTCTTTCGGCAATAAAGCGTTCACGGCTTTCCCTCTCGGCATCCGCAAGCTTCTGTTCTCTTTTCTTTTCCATACGGAGACTACGTTCATCAGCTCCCTCTCCGCAAACAACCGAAACTTTACGTGTAATACCGTATCTGCTGAAAAGAATGTTGGCGAGAATTGTCTCTGTTCCCGATCCCTTTACAAACTGTACACCTGCGTCACAGAAAGGAATCGAAATAATAATTTCTTCGCCGTTATCTGAATATTTCGCCTCGCTGAAAAAGCCATTGGTAACCGCACCGCAAAGGGCCGCCTCGCAGGCAATTTCGTCAAAATATGCTATATCAAAGCACTCGGGCTTGAAATGAGGCAAAATTTTGAAGGACTCGGCAGAATAAAGCTCTCTGCACTCATCCTCGATTTCATAAATAAGCTCGGCATCCTCGTGGCTGTCAAAGGAAAGATCCACCTCAACACGTATTGGTTCTTTTGTATATCTGAAACGTGCCGAATGCCCTCTCGAAAGAAGGGCTACCTTCTCCTCGGAGGGCTTATATTTTGAAAAAACGTCAAAAAATTTCTTTTCGGGTTGCATTATCTTCCCCTTCTGTAATTTACATATCCTTAATTTCGTCAATAAGTACGTCGATAAGGCATTCTTCCTTAATTTTTCTGATAACCTCGCCCTTCTTAAAAAGAAGAGCTTCGCCGATGCCGCCTGCAACACCAATATCTGCCTCGCGTGCTTCGCCCGGGCCGTTTACTGCACAGCCCATAAGCGCCACCTTGATATTCTTTTTATCAAGTCCCTCTGCCCGAACTCTGTTTTCAAATTCAGAGAGAAGGTTGATAAGGTTTATTTTGGTTCTTCCGCAGGTTGGACAGGAAACAATATCCATACCTCTGTTTTCGGATATGGAAAGCGAGTTGAGAATTGCTCTTGCCGCCTCGATTTCTTTTTCCGGCTCTTCGGTGAGAGAAATGCGGATAGTGTCCCCTATTCCCTCGGCAAGAAGTGTTCCTACACCTATACTGCTTTTAACAAGAGCTTTGTCGCGTGCCCCCGCCTCGGTAACCCCGAGATGCAAAGGATAATCGGTACGTTCTGCAAGAATACGGTTAGCCCTTATCATTGTTTGCACGTCAGAGGATTTAACCGAAATTGCAATATCTTCAAAGTCAAGCACTCTGAGAAGCTGTGCGTGGTAAAGTGCGGATTCTGCCAAAGCTTCGGCTGTGGGTGAGCCGTATTTCTTTAATATATGGCTTTCAACCGAACCGGAATTTACACCGATTCTGATAGGAATTATGCGTTCCTTGCAGGCAAGTACAACCTCTCGGATTTTCTCTTTTGTACCGATGTTTCCCGGATTTATGCGTATTTTATCAACCCCTGCCGAGCAAGCGGCAAGGGCTATTTTATAATCAAAATGAATGTCTGCAACAAGCGGAATATTAAATCCTCTTTCTTTCAGTACCTTGAAGGTATTTACTGACTCAATATCGGGTGCGGTAATACGCAAAATGTCACATCCCGCATCGCGAAGTCTTATTGCCTGACTGTATGTTGCCTCGATGTCGTGGGTGTCGGTATTTGTCATAGACTGGATTGTTACAGGACTGCTTCCGCCTATGCCAACACCGCCCACTGTGATTAACCGAGTCGGTCTTCTGTATTCGTTATATTTCAATTTACAAACTCCGTTTGATTTACAAATGTTTGCCTGAAAACAGGATTTATTTAAACAGTCCGATAACGTCCTTTACCATAATAACAGCAGAAAGTCCAAGCAGAATAATAAGTCCTACTGCATTCATAGTTTGCTCAACCTTTGGCGGAAGCTTTTTCTTTGTAATCATCTCTATAAGAATAACTACAAAACGTCCACCGTCAAGTGCAGGTATAGGCAAAAGGTTCATTATTCCGAGATTTATGCTTATAAGGGCGACGATATTTAACAGCGGTCCTGCTCCCATAGTTGCCGCCTCGCCTATAACCTCGGATATTCCGACGGGGCCTGAAACGGCTGCTATGGTATATCTGCCAACAATCAGATCTGCAATGGATTCATAGCACATTCTGACAATAAGTACAGATTTTGAAAGCGAGTATCCGATAACACTTCCAAATGTCTTCTCTTTTTCAAACACCTTAAAGTCCATTATTCCGAACACCTGACCCTGCTGGGTATCGGTAGGAAAGACTACGTCGTTGAGCTCTACTTCCTGTCCGTTTCGAATAACGGTAAGGTCAACCGGCTTATTTCCCTTTCGCATTATTTCATAGGAAAGCTCCTCATATATGCGAACTCGCTTACCGTCAACCCTGATAATCTCGTCCTCCGGCATAAGTCCGGACTGCTGTGAAGATATGTCATAATCAGTCTCAGGGAATTCTGCAACGGTTGTACCGCCAAGCTGGGAAGAGGATACGAGAATAATTATTGCAAGAACACCGGCAATAATGTTTATGGTTGCACCTGCTGCCAGAATAATAAGTCTCTGCCAGCCGGGCTTTTTATTAAAAGCATTTGGATCTTCGGCATTTTCCTCGTTTTCACCGTCCTCGCCAACCATAGCAACATAACCGCCGAAAGGAATGGCGGAAAGGCAATAACGAATGCCTGTTTTCTTGGAATCATACCAAAGAAGCTTGGGGCCCATTCCTATAGAAAACTCGGTAATTGTAACCTTGAATATTCTGGCAAAAATATAATGTCCGAACTCGTGAATGAAAATCAAAAAGCCAAAAACAAATATTGCTAAAAAAATTGTTAAAATGCCCAATGAAATTTCTCCTAACCTTATTTAATGTACTGCTCCGCTACCCTTCTTGCCTCTTCATCGGCTGCAAGAATTTCAGAAAGAGTATGAGCATATTTAGCACCCTTCATCATATCGTAGGTGTTTATAACCACCCTCGGAATATCTGCGAAGGATATTTTTTTATTAAGAAAGGCATCAACCGCAACCTCGTCTGCCGCATTAAGAACTGCGGGGCATCCGCCGCCCTCAAAATAGGCACGTCTTGCCATTTGCAGCAAAGGGAATGCCGATGTGTCAGGTTTAGCAAAAGTCATCCTGCCAAGCGATGCAAGATCAAGGGATTTTCCAACTCCCTCTCGTCTTTCGGGATAATCCACCGCATACTGAACGCACATACGCATATCAGGAACGGAAAATTCACCGATAATGCTGTTGTCAAGATATTCAACGGCAGAATGAAGAATGCTTTCTCTGTGAATAAGTACCTCTATTTTATCGGGGCTGACCGAGAACAGATGTGCTGCCTCAATTATCTCAAATCCCTTGTTCATAAGAGTTGCAGAGTCAACCGTTATCTTCTTTCCCATCTTCCAGGTGGGATGAGCCAAGGTATCTTCTAATGTAACACGTGAGAGCTCTGCCGCGGTTTTTCCGTAAAACGGACCGCCCGATGCGGTGAGAATAAGTTTCTTTATCTCGGAAAGCGAGCCCGAGCGAAGCGACTGGAAAATTGCCGAGTGCTCGCTGTCAACAGGAATGATCTCACTTCCCATTTTTCTTGCACAGCTCATTACGATATCGCCGGCAATAACAAGCGACTCTTTATTTGCAAGAGCAAGACGTTTTCCCGACTCAATAGTTGCCAATGTGGGTGCAAGTCCTGCCTTACCGAGTATGGCATTTACAACCGTATCGGCCTTGCTCTGCCCTACTCCTTCACAAATGCCAACCTCGCCCGAAAGAACACAGACAGAGGTATCGCGAAGGCGGAATTTAAGCTCGTTTGCCGCACGGACATCTGCCATGGCGACCGCCGAGGGACGAAACTCTCTGGCAAGACGTTCTGCCAAAGCAGAATTACGTCCGGCACTGATAAAATCTATATCATATTTGCTTGCTCGGGCAACATCAAGGGCCTGAAGTCCCACAGAGCCGGTTGCACCGAGAATTGCAACTGTTTTTTTCATATTTAATCTCCGGGATTAAATGCCGCCCTTATGTCAGGGCGGCATTTTTTAGATAGGTACAAACGGGGGGAAGATGATACAAAGTATCATAAGTATAGTGGAAACGGCGAGAACAGAGTCAAATCTGTCCATTATACCGCCGTGGCCGGGAAAGATTTTGCCGTAATCCTTTACCCCATACTCGCGTTTAATGAGCGATGCCACCAGATCGCCAAGCTGGGATACTACAGCAAGAATTGCTCCGAATGCAAAAAGAATAAGATAATTTACCTTGATTTCTTTAAAAATAAGATCGAGTCCTATTCCGTAAATCAGGCAGACAATGGCGGAAAATACCGCACCGCCTATTGCTCCCTCTACCGTCTTTTTAGGGCTGACCTCGGGGATAAGCTTGTGCTTACCCATAACCGATCCCACAAGGTAGGCGAATGTATCGCTCATCCAGGGAATCAAAAATACGAGTATTACAAAGAAAATTCCAAAATCGCGGTTGAAATATCTGATAAGCGACATAGAAGTAACCGAAATCGAAACGTAAATAACCGAAATGAAAACTTCGGAAATTTTAGAATACGGAATTTTCCCCTTAGAAAATACACTTGCACCCATAAGCCAGATCATATACACAAACATAGCTGCAGCTAAAATAATCAGATAGTGAATCACAAACTGCGGCTTTACAAAATATGCAAGTGTGGGAAATGCAGCGGCAAGGATATAAGCGGGGATAGATAATGCAAGCATCTTGTGAGCTCCCATTACCCTTAATATTTCAAACACGGCAATAACGGCAACAGCCGAAAGCACTACGGGATACACAAGATATCCCGAAAAAATAACCAACGGTATCAAGCATAAGAATATTGCCACCGAGGTCAACACTCTACTTTTCATTTATAACTAATTTATGCCTCACTTTCTGTATCTTCGGGATCAAGACCGCCAAATCTGCGATGCCTTGAATTAAACTCGGCCATACATTTTTCAACATCGGCCTTCCCAAAGTCGGGCCAAAGGGTGTCGAGCACAATAAACTCTGAATATGCACACTGCCACAGAAGAAAATTGGATATACGGAAATCTCCGCCTGTTCTTATGATAATATCCGGATCGGGAGAACCTGAAGTATACATATAACGGGAGAGAACATCCTCACTGACAGTGCTGTGTCCGTCTGCCAGTGCGGAGTTTACCGCATGAACTATCTCATCACGTCCGCCGTAATTAAAAGCTATATTACATACAAACGGTTTATCGGTGGCCATCTGCTCTGCCTCGATGCACTTTAAACGCAATTTTTCAGACAAAGCCGACTTGTCTCCAATAAACTTAACGCATATATCGCCTTCTTTTGCTATGGTCTTAATAACTACATCGTCAATATAGTTGTACATCAGCTCCATAATCGCATCAACCTCTTCCTTCGGCCTTTTCCAGTTTTCTGTGGAAAAAGCATAAAGTGTAAGATGATGCACACCGTATTTACGGAAAAGCTTTAATGCACCGGTAATGGCCTTTGCACCTGCTTTATGTCCTTCGGTACGGGACAGGCCTCTTTTTTTCGCCCATCTTTCGTTAACGTCCATAATTATGGCAACCGAATTTACCTTGTTAACATTTTTCTGCGAGTTATTATTCGAACTACCCAATGAGTATCCCTCTTTCGTGAGATCTTAGATCTCCATTATTTCCTTAGTCTTGGTGGATGTAATGTTGTCAATCTCCTTGATGTACTTATCAGTGAGATCCTGAACAAGCTTATCAGACTGCTTTGCCTCGTCCTCTGTCATTACAGAATTTTTCTTATCTGCCTTAACCTTATCGTTAGCATCGCGGCGGATGTTACGGATTGCAACCTTTGCATCCTCGCCCATCTTGGAAATCTGCTTGGAAAGGTCCTTTCTGCGTTCCTCGGTCATAGGGGGGAAGGAAAGGCGGATGCAGCTACCGTCGTTCTGAGGATTGATGCCCAGATCAGAGGTAAGAATTGCCTTCTCAATCCCCTTCATAATAGACTTATCCCATGCGGTGATGGTAAGGGTACGTGCATCGGTAACTTTAATCTCTGCGATAGAGGAAATTGCTGTGGGAGAACCGTAATAGTCAACGGTAATCTTCTTAAGTACGTCGGGATTTGCTCTTCCCGCTCTGATAGTAGACAAATTCTCGGAGTAGGAGTGAATTGTCTTTTTCATCTTTTCTTCATAAACTTTAGTATCGAGCTTCATATTATTTTCACCTTTCAGTTAATTATATTATTCGTATGTATAAAATTATTCTGCACTGATTATTGTTCCGCACTTGCCGTCAATAACAGCACTGACTATATCCTCGGGAGAATTAAGTCCGAAGAGCTTTACCGGCATACCTGCGGAAAGACAGAATGCAGTTGCGGTTGCATCCATTGCCTGAAGATTCTTAGCAAGAACCTCGGATGCCTTAATTTCCTTAATGGGCTTTGCCTTGGGATTTTTTCTGGGATCATCATCATAAATATAATCCACGCTTTTTGCCATAAGAATTGCATCAGCACCGATTTCAGCAGCTCTTACTGCTCCGGTTGTATCGGTTGAAAGGAAAGGAATACCAAGTCCTGCACCGAACACAACGATTTTGCCTGCATCAAGTGCCTCTTTTGCCTTCTCCGAAGAATAGGGTTCAGCAAAAGGATACATAGGCACTGCGGTCATAACCACCGTCTCTGCACCCGAGCGAACAAGTGCATCCTTGAGGCAGATAGCATTAATAACGGTTGCAAGCATTCCCATACGGTCTGCATCTGTGCGATCCATATTTCCGCCTGCTCTGCCACGCCATATATTGCCTGCACCAACTACCAAAGCAATCTGATGTCCTTTATCACAGCACTGCTTTATCGCCGCGGCAACCTTGTCAACAAAATCTATGTCGTATATTTCTTTGTTATCACCTGCAAGGGCCTCGCCCGACAGTTTAAGTAAAACACGTCCCATTTTAAACGTCCTCTCTTTACTATTTATTTTCGCCTGTTCGGGCTTATTTAATCGCTTTCATAGCAACGGCACATCTTGCTTTTTCTGCTATGTTAAGGGCTGTAAGTCCGTATATTTCAAGAAGCTCCGGAACCTGACCGCTTCTGCCATAGATATCCTGTACACCCACGCGGAGAACCGGAACGGGATATTTTTCGCAAAGAGTTTCACATACAGCAGCACCGAGTCCGCCAATAATACTGTGTTCCTCTGCGGTAACAACCGCACCTGTTTTTCTCGCAGATTGCTCAATAAGCTCTGTGTCAAGGGGCTTTACGGTGTGAATATTAATCACCTCGGCAGAGATGCCCTCGGCTGCAAGAATATCCGCCGCCTCAAGAGCCAGATGAACCATATAACCGTTTGCAATAATGCTAACGTCGCTTCCCTCTCTGTAAACAATACCCTTTCCTATTTCAAATTTATAATCGGGCAAAAGCTCGGGAGTGAGATCAGGCACGGGATATCTGCCAAATCTGAGATAACAGGGGCCCTCATAGTTAAGCACCGCTTCTACCGCAGCATATGCCTCGGTAACGTCTGCGGGACAGATAACGGTCATTCCGGGGATTGTACGCATAAGTGCAAGATCCTCGCTGCACTGGTGGGTTGCACCGTCCTCGCCAACGGTAATACTGGCATGAGTTCCCACAATATTTACGTTAAGGTGGGGGTATCCGATAGAGTTTCTAATCTGTTCAAAGGATCTGCCTGCCGCAAACATTGCAAATGATGCCGCAAACACCTTTCTGCCTGTTGTGGCAATGCCCGCCGCCACACTCATCATATTTCCTTCTGCTATACCGCAGTCAAAAAATCTATCGGGATATTTTTTCTTGAAAATTCCTGTCTTGGTTGCCGCCGCAAGGTCGGCATCAAGCACAACGAAGTCATATTTTTCGCCAAGCTCGGCAAGGGCTGCTCCAAAGCCCTCTCTGGTTGCTTTCTTTTCTGCCATCGTGATCACCAATCCTTACCGAAGTGTTTTTGAAATATTCTCAAGATCGCTGATTGCAACCTTATAAAGATCCTCTTTAGGTGCCTGTCCGTGCCATTCGCAAGCATTCTCCATATAAGAAACGCCCTTGCCCTTGGTGGACTTTGCGATAATAACAGTGGGCTTGCCCTTTGTATTTCTCGCACTTTCAAAAGCGGCCTCTATCTCGTTGAAATCGTGAGCATCTATGCTGATAACATTCCAGCCGAATGCACGGAATTTCTCATCGTGAGGTGTGGGATTCATTACCTCGGTAATCGGGCCGTCAATCTGCAAACCGTTCCAGTCAACAATGGCTACAAGATTATCAAGCTTGTAATGTGCGGCAAACATAGCCGCCTCCCAAACCTGTCCTTCTTCGCTCTCGCCGTCACCGATAACCGTATAAACGCGGAAGGGTGAACCGTCAAGCTTGCTTGAAAGAGCCATACCGCAAGCGGCAGAGAAGCCAAGTCCAAGCGAACCTGTTGTCATATCCACACCGGGTACACCTTTCATATCGGGGTGGCCCTGAAGATAAGAAGCGGTTTTACGTAGGGTTTTTATATCCTCTTTGGGAAAATATCCGCGTTCTGCAAGAGTTGCATACAAAGCGGGAGCCGTGTGTCCCTTAGACAAAACAAATCTGTCGCGTCCTTCAAGCTTGGGATTTTCGGGATCAATATTCATTTCCTCAAAATAAAGATAGGTCATAATGTCTGCAATTGACAAAGAACCGCCCGGATGACCGCACTTTGCATTGTAAACACCCTCGATAATGCTGACACGTATATTGTTTGCTATACGGGAAAGATCCAAAATCCTTGATTTTTCCATAAAACGCTCCTAAAAAGATATTATATATTATTTTACAACAAAAATATTTAATTGTCAATATAAAATATTGGTTTAACAAAGATATTTAAAAATAAAATGTCATAACTAAAATCAGCTTCAAAAAAAGAGCTCAAAACGAGCTCTTTTCAAATTCATCATATAAATTTATACACTCTTTTCCGAGAGATGTGGCAATTCTAAGTGTTTGTGACGATCCGCTTCGCTGATGTGCGACGTAAGCTACCATAATATCGCACTCCTCTGCCATTGCCTGATTTCTGCGTTTCATACAGTCCTTATCATAGGCCTCGGAAACATATTTTACTTCATTCGCCTGTGCAAGAATATAGCCAAAGGAATCGCGGTCTTTTTCCGACCAACCAGAATCCTGATCAAGACAAGGAAGGAAAAGGACAAGAGAAACGTCGGGATGACTTATACGGAAACGCAGCACCTCTCTTGCCGCCTCGGTGTCAAACCCCACCGCACCACCTGTGATAAAGCGACGGCAGCCTTTGTCATAGGCAGTGCTTATGGCAACCGAGAGAAGATGAACAAGCCCGGCCTTGTGTCCGTATTTTATGTTTCTATGTCCGGTAAAAGCACAACTTTTCATATTTCCTCCCCCATTTTTATTAAACATTTTACCACCTGCGGTAATAAAAGTCAAGGTAAAAAGGGCAAATGGGCAGTAAAATAAAGGATTTTATTAAAAACACTTGACTTTCGACAGAAAATATGATATCATTGTGTTCGTATAATGCCTCAGGGCAATTAATTTTTGGAGGAAACATGGACGACGGCACAGACGGGGACACTTGTCAGGAGAGTACCGTAAAATATTGTTATATTCAGGCCTAGCCGCGCTTTTTGGGAGTACGGTTATGCCTTTTTTTGCTGTTTTTTCCAAGTTGAAATAAACAAAAAATCATTTTTGAAAGGTAGAGTTTAAAAGAAAACTTATCATGGAAATTCACATAATAATCATAGTTGTTTGTGTATTCTTGTCGGCTTATTTCTCGGCTACCGAGACGGCCTTTTCAACCTTCAACCGCATACGAATGAAGAATATGGCGGAAAAAGGAAACAAGAAGGCAGCTCTTGCACTGAAATTATCGGATAACTACGATTCTCTTATTTCAACAATACTTATAGGCAACAACATTGTAAACATTCTTGCATCAGCTATGGCAACATTGTTGTTTACGAAGATATTGGTTGACAAACCCGATCTTGCCGCAACCGTTTCGACGGCTGTACTTACCGTTGTAATACTTATTTTTGGCGAAATTTCTCCCAAAACAATGGCTAAAAATTCTCCCGAAAAGTTCGTTTTGTTTTCTGCACCCATAATCAATTTCTTCAAAATAATTCTCTTCCCCTTTAACATTATTTTTAACGGCTGGCAGAAGCTGCTTTCCAAGATTTTCAAGAAGTCAGAAGATCCCGGTATGACAGAAGAAGAGCTTATTTCCATTATTGAAGAGGCCGAAGAAGATGGCGACATTGACAAGGAAGAAAGCGACCTTATCAAGAGTGCTATTGAGTTTGGCGATCTTGAGGTTGGAGACATATTTACTCCTCGAATTGACATCACTGCCCTGCCCGTCGGTGCAAGTAAGGAAACCGTAGCAAAGGTGTTTGCCGAGTCGGGCTATTCAAGACTTCCCGTTTTTGATGAAAGCATTGACAATATTGTAGGTATTATTTATTACAAGGATTTCTATACAGTTGCATACAAGGCAAATGTTCCTCTTCACGAGATAATCAAGCCGGTTATCCACGTTGCAACAACACAGCCCGTCAACGAGCTTATGAAGGAGCTTCAGGAAAAGCAGCTTCATATGGCTATCGTTACCGACGAGTTTGGATCCACCGCAGGTATCGTTACTCTCGAGGATATTCTTGAGGAGATCGTTGGCGAAATTTGGGACGAACACGACGAAATTATCGAAGAAATCAAAGAAGTCAGCGAAAAGGAATACGTGGTTTCGGGCAGAGCAAACATAGAAAACCTGTTCTCCGAGCTTGACATTGACCACGAGATTGAATCTGTTACAGTTGGCGGATGGGCGATGGAAGTTCTGGGTAAAATTCCTGAGGTTGGCGACAGCTTTGAGGAATACGGACTCTCTGCAACCGTTACCGAAATGGACGGACGAAGAGTTGAAAGTCTTCACATTCTTGACAAGCGAGCTGATAATGACGCTGATGATGAAGATTCAGAAGAAAAGGAAAATGACTAATCCAAAAAACATCATTTTGACAACTTAACATTACAAAAGTGAGCAACGGCGACCATTTGGTCGCCGTTTTTTTGTTAAACTGTTTTTGCTTTTTTGTTTGAAAATTCCCTTTTTGCATCAAAAATTGCAAGGATAAAAAGAACTGTGCAAAGGGCAAATATCATTTTTAAAACCAACCACAATGGTTTTATACTGCTGCCGCCAAAATTAAAGACAAAGTGAGAGAAATGAGAGGCAATAAGGGATGCCATAAGGGGTATTATGGCGGATTTTATGGGTGTAATTGCAAATTTTATTTTTCTTCTGAGCCGGAGGAAAGAAAGAAGAAAATTGTATCCTTCCATTATGATTATCACTACTGCATATCCCATTATTCCCATTTTGGGAATCAAAATCCATACAAGAATTACCGATAAAAGCGAGTCGGTAATATTTACCCACATAGAAAACACCTGCTCTCCTATTCCCTTCAGCATTGAGTCGGTTACGTGGTCAAGATACATAATAGGAACAACAACGGCAAGCGTAGAGATATAATAACCTGCCTCATAAGAATCGTAAATTATGTATCCGAGCTCCTCGGCAAAGCTGAAGAGAAACACCGCTGAAATAATGGCATATGTCATAGTTGTGTTAAATGCCTTTGATGCCACCCTGTTCATCCTGCTTTGCCTTCCCGCACCCATATCCTCGGCAAATTCAGGAACTAACAAACCCGAAAACGAAGATAAAGGAGACATAGGATATGTTACAAGCGGAAGTGCCATTCCGTGCAAAATTCCGTAATGTGCATATGCCTCGCTCGCCCCTTCTCCTCTTTCACGAAGCTTTTTCGGTATTAAAATGTGCTCGATATTCAACAAAACAGAACGCACATAAGCGGAAAAGGCAAGAGGCAAGGCGGTTGAAGCAACCGCGGGAAGCTGGTTTGTTTTTGCTGCGGATTTTTTAGCATTTTTATTCCAATCATATAAGAATTCAAAGAAAATAAGCAGAAAACCGAGTATTTCTGTGAGTGTTATACCGATGCAAAGTCCTATTACAGAGGGAACAATTCCGTATGGAGAAAGGTAGGTTACAAGTGCTACGGTAAGGATAATTTTGACAAACTGACAAAAGATTGATGCGGCTGCATTGAAGCCGACGCGTTTTACTCCCACAAAATATCCCGACAAAGCAGAGGCGATAGATGCAGGTACAAGAGAAAATGCCAGAACTCTTAATGAAATTACCGTTCTGTCATCCGAAAGAATAACATTTCCTATAAGCTCCGCACCGAAGAACAGACCAACTGTTGCGAGTATACCAAAGAAAAGCGAAAAGATAAAAGCTCCCCGAAGCACACCGCCCACTTTTTCACCTTCTCCTGCCCCGATAGCAGAAGCAACAAGCCGAGTTACCGTCAGACTTATTCCCGAGGTTGCCAGGGTGATGGCAAAAGAATACACCGTCATCACCAAAGTGTATATACCCGTTCCTTCTGCTCCAACCGTACGTGAGATAAACGCACCGAAAAACATAGCAACGGTACGCATAGCAAGTCCTACAAGAGTAAGTAACATTCCACTTTTAAAAAATCTTTTTGCCTCTGTCATAGCTTCCTCTTTTAAAAATAATAGCTTTAATTATGGTTTATATAAAATATATGTAAGAAAAAATAGAAAAATATTAACTTTTTTTCAAAAAGCACTTGCATTTTGGAAAGTTATGTGTTATAATTACCCTTGCTGATTTATGTGATCAAATAATTATTAGATAAAATTACGCTCGCAAGGGCGGGATTTTTGGAGGTGTCAAAATGGCTAAGTGCAGTATCTGCGGTAAGGGCGTTACTTTCGGACACAACGTGTCTCACTCCAACCGCAAGACCAACAGAACCTGGAAGCCCAATATCCGTAAGGTTAAGGCAGTTGTGAACGGAACTAACACTACTGTTTCTGTTTGCTCCCGTTGCCTTCGTTCCGGAAAGATCGAGCGCGCTTAAAGGACTTAAAAAACTCTGCTTATACGGCAGAGTTTTTTAATTATATAATAAAATGAAGACAATTATTGTAGATTACAGAATTACCCACAAGTGCGAGAGGACTCTTGAAAAGGAAGGTTTTTATCTTATCAAGCTTCCTTCCGATCCTTCCCTGCCCGATGCGGTGGCATCACACCCCGATACAGTTCTTTTTTTCTGTGACAGAGAGATTATTACCACAGCCGACTACTGTGATGCGGCGGCATACGTTTTCAGCGATATCCGTGAGGACTACCCCGATATTAAGATAAGCTTTACCGACGATATACGCAGTAAGGACTATCCGAGGGACTGCATAATGAACGCACTTGTAATAGGAAATAAGATTTTCTGCAAAAGCGACACTGTGTCAGAGTCAATTTTAAACTTTGCAAAATCAAGAGAATACGAGATTGTTCACACAAATCAAGGATTTCCTGCTTGCAGTGTGCTTTCGTTTGGCAACAGTGCAATCACATCCGACAGAGGACTTGGCTCTCTGCTTCAAAATAACGGCATCAAGGTTACTTTAATAGAACAGGGCGGTATTTCCCTGCCCCCATACGAATACGGCTTTATAGGCGGTGCAAGTGGGGTTGTGGGAAGGAAAATCTACTTCTTTGGCAATCTTGAAGATCATAAAGATGCAGAAAAGATAAAAGAAGCAATTATCAGCGAGGGATTTACCCCTATTTCGCTCTCTGACGAAGGATTAAGCGATTTCGGAGGAATTATCCCCCTTTAATATTGCACCGATGCTGACAAGCACAACCGGCAAAATAAGCATACCTACAATGCCGAAAAGTGCATAGCCGATATATATCATCATAAGAGTTATTATCGGGTGAAGATCAAGACTTTTACCGACTATTTTTGGCTCTGAGAACTGACGTATTACCGTGTTGGAAACAAACAGTATTAAAAGCCCTATACCGAGGAAGCTGTTGCCCGAAACAAATTCAAATATGCTCCAAGGAATGAGTACGGTTCCCACTCCTATAATTGGTAAAATATCAAGCAAGGCAACAAACAGTGCCAGAACCGCCGCGTGTTTTATTCTGAGTATCAGAAAACCGACAAATAAAGTAAAATAGGTTATCAATAGGATAATCGAATAGGAAAAAATATACTTTTTTATTATATATATGCTTGTGTTTTTTACCTTCTGTAATCCTGAAATAAGCTTTTGCGGCAGGAAGGATTTCAGGAAAGCTGTGATTTTATCATAATCCAGGGCAAAATAAACAAGCGAAATCAGTGTAACCACAATAAAGAAAAAGAATTGCGGAAGCATAAGACCAAGAGAAGTAATTCCCTCTGCAAGCATAGTTAAACAATTTGAAATTATCTCTCCTACGGCTGAGCTGATTTTTGTTGCAAACTCGTCGGGAAGAAAACCGCCGAGAAGCGGTGCATCAGAGGAAAGAAGTCCCGAAATTATATCGTAAAGCTTGTTTCCTTCGTCTAAATCGGTGAGGAAATTCCATATAGATGTCGCTCCCTTCCAAACCAACAATCCAACAGAGGCAAAGAAGGTTAAAGCAATTAAAATTGATAACACAAGTCGAATTATTCTTTCGGGCAGTTTTGTTTTATCAGCGATTTTTCGTGAAGGCGAAACTGTAATGGCGGCAACCAGCCAAGCTATCGCAAACGGAAGAATGACAGGCAGCAGATTATCAACAAATAAATAAATCAATATGATTGATGACAGTATTCCCACTGAAATCAACGCAAAACGGGTTATTTTATCTTTCATCTTTCCCCCAAAAAAGCAATCTATAAATATAATATACACAAAAACAACAAAATAATTACTAATAAACAAGGAGAAAAGAAAATGGTAGTAATTGAAATGGAAAACGGTGGTAAAATCGAGCTTGAACTCTACCCCGAAGCTGCTCCCAAAACCGTTAACAACTTCCTCAAGCTTGTTAATGAGGGCTTTTATGACGGACTTATCTTCCACAGAGTTATTCCCGGATTTATGATTCAGGGCGGTGATCCCCAGGGTAACGGAATGGGCGGTGCTAAGGAAAGTGTAATCGGAGAATTCAAGGCAAATGGCTTTGACAACCCCATCAAGCACACCAGAGGTGTTATCTCTATGGCGAGAGCATATAATCCCAATTCTGCTTCATCTCAGTTCTTTATTATGCATGCCAATGCTCCTCATCTTGACGGTCAGTATGCAGCATTCGGTAAGGTTGTAAGCGGTATGGAGGTTGTTGACGAGATTGCTTCTATCCCCACAGATTACAGCGACAGACCTAAAATTGCTATGAGAATGAAAAAGGTTTATGTAAAATAAAAAATCTGTCTTTCGACAGACAAAAAAAGTGGCAACGGTTTTCCGTTGCCACTTTTTTATTATTAATTACTTCTTAAAGATACCCTTGAAGAAGTCCTGAATTTTTCTAAGGAAGAGAAGAATTGCCTTTGCAACCTTCTGGATGAATGTCATCTTGGTGGGCTGCTTAGGTTCATCGGGCTGACCATCGGAATCGCCGGGCTGATTGTTATCGGGCTGCTCGGTATTGCCACCCTCATCATTATCATTGTCACCGGTGCTTCCGCCTACGGAATACCAAGCATCGTTGTCATCAGCAGTGCCTTCATTGTAAAGGCAATCGCTGCCGTTGCTCAGGTATACCTTACCGTCAGTAGGAATACGAAGGTCGGGAGTCTGCTTGAGAGAGCCGTCTTCCCAAGAACCGCCGTTAGAGAAGATTACACTGCAGAAGCCGGCAGGAATGGTTGCATAGTAGTAACCGTCATCACCAAGCTCCATAGGAATACCGGGGAAGGTACATGCCTCAATGCCTGCTACATTCCAGTAGTAAATGTAAACATCGGCCCAGCCGGCATCGTCCTTAACGTAAACGGTAATGTCCTCTGTAGTATCCTCGGGAGGAATGGGAGGAACATAGTTGCCGAGATCGGTCCACTGGTTTGAAACGTTATCAAAGATAGCACCGTCGCCGCCAACAGCAAGGTCTGCGGTCTGAACACCGCTACCGTTGTTGAAGATAATATTTACGTAGTAAGTAGGAACCTCTGCGTAATAGAGAAGCTTTTCATCATCCCACTGCATCTCAACACCGGGCCAGGATGCGTTCTGGTCAGCAGAACCGAGAGTCCAGCAGTAGTAATATACAGTATTCCATCCTGCACTGTCAGCAAGGTAAACTGTGATAGTATCGGTTGTATCGATATCGGGAGCTTCGGGAGTAGGACGATCCTCGTCAGGACCGGTAGAGTCAGCGAGAACATGTCCAACCTTCTGTTCAACAGGATCGAAGGTGATAGTGATATCGTGCTCATCATATGTAGTGAAGCCGTAGTTACCGAATTCACCGGATTCGCCGCCCCAAGACTGATCCCAACTGTGGTTTGCAGCTACCTTACACTCATAATCACCTGCGGGAATACCCTTAAATGTCTTTTCATAAAGACCGGTTTCCTCGTTAAAGATCATATCATTGTATGAATCTGCAACATCCCATTCAGAGAAGCAAAGGCCACCAACACCTGCTACAGTATAGGTAATACCGGAGGGATCGGGAGTAGGAGTAGGTTCAACGGGAGCATTAGGGTCGTAAGAAATGGATTCTACCATGTTGCCATCAGCCCAAAGCATCTTCCAACCTGCACCTTCGAAAATGCCTTCAACGATATCGGGAGTCTGGTCGCGGTTGCCGCTTCCGTCATCCTTAATTCCATTGATAATCAATCCTGTAACGTCTGCGGGAATGGACAAGGAATAAACCTCGTGACCACTCATTGTGCCAACATTAGTCATTTCAACACCGGGGAATTCAGTGTCAGGTGATGAAGCAGAGCCCCAGTAGTGGCAACGAACATCTGTCCAAAGCCAGTTGTTTTCGAAATAGATGGTAATATTGCCATCAGAAACCTCAGGAGCATCCTCTGCCGCACTTACAGTAAGTGTTGTCAAGCCAACCAATAATGTCATTACGACAAGGAGAGCTATCAAGATTTTGCGAGTATTGTTTTTCATAATACTTTCCTTTCATGTATAATTTATTATTATATATAAATACTCTTATACATTATATCATATAGAGAAAAATATTACAATATACTTTTTAATAAATGTTGTTTTTTGTGAAAAATAAACAAAAGCTTTTGTAAACTTTTAAAAAGAAAGCCCTTGCATCACAAGGATGCAAGGGCTAAAAGTATTAGTTCTTCTTACCACCAAAAAGGTTCTTGAAGAAGTTGCCAATGCTCTTGAAGAAGTCGCCAATTGCCTTAACTATCTTCTGGAAGAAGTTAAGCTTAGGAGCGGGCTCTTCGGGCTGCTCGGGCTGCTCGTCGGGAGTCTCGGGCTTATCCTCGGGCTTCTCTTCGGGCTTATCCTCAGGATTTTCATCAACGGGAGGAACATAGTTGGGATCCTCTTCGCCACACTCGCACTTGCCTTCTACGAAGTTGTGCTCGTGAGGAATCTGCTTTTCGATCTTAAGATCGTATTCGCCCTGGCCTAAGCCATAAACGAAACCAATGTAATATACACCGGGCTCAAGAGTTACAGTACCGTCAATATCATACTGATTCCAACCGGGACCGCCTGTCTCGAAATCGCCAGCATTATCCTCAGTTACAGGAATGGTGAATACAGTAACGTTGAGGGTCTTATCGTGAGTGAATACATAAGTACCTGCCTCGGTGATTGTAAGGAAGGTGAACTGATAGGGGAATCCGTGACCTTCGGTATCAACAAGGTGATATTCGTTACAAACAAGCTTGTTGTCGCCTACAAATACATAGTTATCCTTGAAGTTGGGGTTAGCCGCAAAGCATACAAGGCAAAGATTGTAGAAGTAGGTATGATCAGCCATAGGAAGAACTACTGACTTAACATTGGTGTTAAGAGTGCAATCTGCATCAAGCCATGCCTGACCGCATGCTTCGCAGAGCCAGTACTCAAT
>JAZSRX010000005.1:0-17701 GCA_045538685.1 Eubacteriales bacterium
GGGATAAAGTAAAAAAAATCGAAAATGCGCTGATTGCTCACGGATATCGCGCGCAGTGCTTTTCATTTGTGGGCAACGCTTCAAAAAACGCTTGAATTTAAAGTCGGAGGGCCAAGCGGTCTTAGGAAGACAAGTCCAAACAGCAACCCCTTGGCTCACAGAACGACATGGCTACGATCCGACTTGGGATAAAGTAAAAAAAATCGAAAATGCGCTGATTGCTCACGGATATCGCGCGCAGTGCTTTTCATTTGTGGGCAACGCTTCAAAAAACGCTTGAATTTATAAGTTTTTTTAAAAAAGCTATTGACAAATCGGGCATTTTGTGCTATCATATTATGGCGCAGTGATATGCCCCTGTAGCTCAGTCGGTAGAGCACTTGACTTTTAATCAAGGTGTCCGGGATTCGAGTTCCCGCAGGAGCACCAACGAAAAAGACCACCCAAAGCGGTGGTCTTTTTCTTTTGATGCTTGCGTAGAACTCAATACCGTTGCCGTAAGGCAAGGGATTCGTAACATACGCACCCGTCTCGCCCTGCGAGACAACACAGCAAATAAAAAGATTTTGGAAAGCGATTAGCTTCAATCAATATTAGTGCGTAAATTCCCGCAGGAGCAGATACCTTGATCTCCAAAGACCACCCAAAGCGGTGGTCTTTTTTATTTTTATTTAATTATTTCAGCGATAACCTCAACCTCAACAAGCACGCCTTTGGGCAGAGTTTTTACTGCCACGCAGGAACGGGCGGGTTTTCCGGTAAAGTAGTTTGCATACACCTGATTAAATGCTGCAAAATCTGCCATATCTGCAAGGAAGCAGGTTGTTTTTACAGCACTTTCAAACGAAGAACCTGCTGCGGCAAGAACTTCGCCGAGATTTTTCATCACCTGCTCTGTCTGGGCGGTAATACCCTCCGCCTCTACGTTTCCGCTTTCGGGATTAATGGGAATCTGTCCCGAGGTAAACACTATTTCGCCGTGAATTATTGCCTGAGAATAAGGGCCAATTGCAGCCGGAGCTTTTTCGGTATATACAATTTTCATTATGTTCTCCTATAATCTTACAAAATTTTAAAGCCGAAATCTGTAAGAGCTTTTTTTATTTCCTCAATATGCGAAAAATTCTTAGTTTCAAGAGTGAGACGAAGATAACAGCCGTTTACATCCGAGCCCTCGTTTGCTCTTTCGTGGTGAACGGATATTACGTTACCGCCAAGATCGGCTATAATTCTTGACACGTTTTTAAGCTGTCCCGGCTTATCCATAAGCTCAATCATAAGCTGGCAGGTTCTGCCGGACATCAAAAGTCCTCTAGTAATAACTCGGGAAAGAATTGTAACGTCGATGTTTCCGCCCGAAATCAGACAGACAACCTTCTTACCTTGAAGGTCAATTTTTCCAAACATAGCTGCTGCAACTGCAACCGCACCTGCTCCCTCGGTAACAAGCTTATGCTGTTCCATAAGGGCAAGAATTGCCGCAGAAATTTCATCATCATTTACGGTCACAATGGCGTCAACATACTTAGAACAGATGTCATATGTTAAACTGCCCGGTTTTTTCACTGCAATTCCGTCTGCAATGGTGGAAACCGCACCAAGCTCCTCTATTTCGTGATCACGAACAGAATTAAGCATTGAAGGTGCTCCTGCCGCCTGGACACCGTAAACTTTTACATTAGGATTAATCGCCTTCATAGCAAAGGCAATTCCCGAAATAAGTCCACCGCCACCAATCGGAACAATCACTGCATCAAGATCGGGAAGCTGATCCTCGATTTCAAGAGCAATAGTTCCTTGTCCTGCAATAACGTCAACATCGTCAAAGGGGTGAATAAATGTGTAACCCTTTTCGTCACGAAGGGACAACGCCTTGTTATAGGCATCATCATAAACTCCCGGGGCGAGAAAAACCTCTGCACCGTAGCTTTTGGTTGCCTCAATTTTAGAGATAGGTGCTCCGTCGGGAAGGCAGATAACTGCTTTTATTCCGCTTTTCTGTGCGGCGAGGGCAACACCCTGAGCGTGATTACCCGCCGAACAGGCCACCACTCCCCTTTCCTTTTCCTCGGAGGAAAGCTTTGACATTTTATAATAAGAGCCCCTGATTTTGAATGAACCGGTAATCTGAAGATTTTCTGTTTTCAAATATATATCTACTCCCGGCTTAAGCTTGGGAGCATAAACAATATCTGTTTTACGTACCACGTCTCGAAGAACGTTACTGGCACGGTATATGTTATCAAGTGTAAGCATTTCTTTTTTCCTTAAAGGAGGGATTTAATAAACTGTTCGGCACATCTCGGAGATCGGTTACCTTTGCGGAGAGCAAACTCCTCTGCCTTAATATCAAGCCGGGCAGGTTCCATATTAACAGAATGTGTTTCTGCCAGGGCATGAACAATTTTAAGATAAAGCTGCTTTGTGGGCTTCTGGAACAGAACCGAAAGTCCAAAACGTTCAGAAAGTGAAAGTTTTTCCTGCATTGTATCGTTGCGATGAACGTCGCCGCCTTCTCTGTCGTCAAAGGTTTCTTTTACAATATGACGGCGATTTGATGTAGCATAAATAAGTGCATTAGATGCTTTTACAGACGCAGAGCCCTCAAGAGCCGCCTTCAACATACTGAAATTGTCATCATTCTTATTGAATGAAAGATCGTCAATAAAGATAATAAACCTAAGTGGATTTTCAACAATTCGAGCCATAATATCGGGCAGAAAATGAAGTTGATCCTTTCTCAGCTCAATAAGCCGAAGTCCTTCATTATAAAAATAATTGACTGTTGCCTTAACGGTCGAGGATTTTCCTGTACCTGCATCACCGTACAAAAGAACATTTGCACTTGGTTTCCCCATAACGAAAGAACGGGTGTTTTCAAGCACAAGAGCACGTTCATCATCATATCCGATAAAGCTGTCAATACTCACCTTGTCCGCAGAAGCAATGGGAGAAATTTCTCCTTTATTGTCAAGGCGAAACATAGGATATGAAGCAAAAATTCCGTATCCGAAGGTTTGAATATTGTTAAGTCGGCTTTCATACTCAGAGACAAAATCGCATTTTTCGGAAGAAAACGGAGGAAGGTATTCAAGAGAAAGCTCCTCACTGAAATCATCTGCCGTAAGAGAGGCAAAACTGCTTAATACAGCAAGTTCGTAAGAAGCTGCTGTCAAAATCGGCTCAGCAACCTGTTTGCCGAGAGCAACAGTTTTGACATAAACATTCTCATCCTCAAAAATCAAACGTCGTACCGCCTCTGTAAGCGAGCCGCCGCCCGAATAGATTTCACTTACCATTTTTGCATAAGAATTTGCCTTTTCTTCTACCGTTTTTGCAGAGGAAAAACCTATAAAGTTTGCAATCAGTGTTTTTTCGAGCAAAGCCCTGAAAACACTGAGCATAGAAATATCAAGATAAAGCTTCTTTATTGTTGACATAAAATTCTCTTTTTTATTTATTGATTATAGCACCTTTGTCTGCCGAGCTTACCTGCTCTGCATAACGTTTAAGATATCCTCTGATGCCCTGTTTTTTCTTGATAGGCATCTCGGACTTTCTCTTTTCAATCTCCTCGGGTGAAAGCTTAATTTCAATTTTGTATTCAGGTATATTTATTGAAATGATATCGCCGTTTTTAACATATGCGATAGGACCGCCTGAAACCGCCTCGGGAGATACGTGGCCAATAGATGCACCTCGTGTTGCACCAGAAAAACGTCCGTCTGTTATAAGAGCAACATCCTTATCAAGCCCCATACCTGCTATTGCGGAGGTAGGAGAAAGCATTTCTCTCATTCCCGGGCCGCCGGCAGGGCCTTCGTAGCGGATAACCACAACGTCGCCCTTTTCTATCTCGCCTGCGTATATAGCGGCGATGGCTTCCTCTTCGCTTTCGTAGACCTTTGCAGGTCCTTCGTGAACAAGCATTTCGTCTGCAACCGCACTGCGTTTTACAACACAACCGTCGGGAGCAAGATTTCCGCGAAGAACGGCAATTCCGCCCGTTTTGGAATAAGGGTTATCTATGGTTCTGATAACGGTGGTATCAAGGTTTTTGGCATTTTTAATGGATTCACCAAGAGTTATACCGTTGACGGTCATAACATTTGTATCAAGAAGTCCAAGCTTATCTATTTCACGAAGAACGGCATAAACACCGCCCGCCTCGTTCAGATCCTCCATATAGGTAGGACCTGCGGGAGCAAGGTGACAGAGATTTGGAGTTTTCTCGCTGATCTCGTTTACCATATCAAGATCAAACTTCACTCCGCACTCATTAGCAATAGCAGGAAGGTGAAGCATACTGTTAGTAGAGCAACCGAGAGCCATATCGGCGGTTATTGCATTGCGAATTGATGCCTCGGTCATAATATCAAGAGGACGAATGTCTCGTTTAACAAGCTCCATTACCTGCATACCTGCCTGCTTGGCAAGCTGAATACGTGCAGAATAAGGTGCAGGAATCGTGCCGTTGCCGGGAAGTCCCATACCGAGAACCTCGGTAAGACAGTTCATAGAGTTTGCAGTATACATTCCCGAGCAAGAACCGCAGGAAGGACAGGTTTTGCACTCGAATTCAGAGAGCTTTTCATCGTCAATTTTACCTGCTTTATAAGCACCAACGGCCTCGAACATAGAAGAAAGACTGGTTTTATTTCCGCCTACTCTGCCTGCAAGCATAGGACCGCCGCTGACAAAGACGGTGGGAATATTAAGACGTGCGGCCGCCATAAGCAAACCGGGAACATTTTTATCACAGTTCGGTATCATAACAAGACCGTCAAAGCCGTGTGCCATTACCATTGCCTCGGTAGAGTCGGCAATAAGATCTCGGGTGACAAGCGAATATTTCATACCCACGTGTCCCATAGCTATACCGTCACACACAGCAATAGCAGGAAATACAATAGGAGTTCCACCTGCCATAGCAACACCAAGCCGAACTGCTTCGGTGATTTTATCAAGATTTATATGTCCGGGGACAATCTCGTTATAAGAGCTTACAATACCGATAAGAGGACGTGAAAGCTCTTCTTTTGTAAGTCCCAGAGCATTATATAAAGAACGGTGTGGTGCGTTATGTGCACCGTCGATAATTTTATCTTTTATCATAATAAAGCCTTTTTAAGTTTAGATGTTAAATTAAGTTTGCAAAAAGTGTCAATTATTTATGAATTTTTCTTCGTCAGCCCAACTATACAGCTTTCTGATCTCCTTGCCTACAACCTCGGAAGGATGCTCCGCCGCTATCTTACGCATAGCATTAAAGTGCACCTGGCTGCCTGCGTCCGACATATCGAGAAGGAATTCCTTTGCAAAGCTACCGTCCTGGATGTCAGAAAGAATCTTCTTCATCGCCTTCTTGGTGTCGTCGGTGATAATTTTAGGACCTGTTACATAGTCGCCGTACTCTGCTGTGTTGGAGATAGAATATCTCATTCCCTCAAAGCCCGACTGATAAATAAGGTCTACAATAAGCTTCATTTCGTGAATACACTCAAAGTATGCATTTCTGGGATCATATCCCGCCTCAACAAGAGTTTCAAAGCCGGCCTGCATAAGAGCACATACACCGCCACAGAGAACTGCCTGTTCGCCGAAGAGGTCGGTTTCGGTTTCGGTGCGGAAGGTAGTTTCAAGAACACCTGCACGTGCACCGCCTATACCGAGAGCATAAGCAAGACCGATTTCAAGTGCGTCACCTGTTGCATCCTGATGAACGGCGATAAGACAAGGAACACCCTTGCCTGCCTGATACTCAGAGCGAACGGTGTGACCGGGACCCTTGGGAGCAATCATAATTACGTTTACATTCTTGGGGGGCTTGATACAGCCGAAATGAATGTTGAAGCCGTGAGCAAATGCGAGGGTTTTACCTTCGGTAAGATTGGGCTCAATAGACTCTTTATAAAGCTTTGCCTGCTTTTCGTCGTTAATAAGTATCATTATGAGATCGGCTGCTGCGGCTGCATCAGCAGCAGTCATTACTTTTAGTCCCTGTGCCTCTGCCTTTGCCCAGCTTTTTGATCCGTGGTAAAGACCTACAATTACGTTTACTCCGCTTTCTTTAAGATTGAGAGCGTGAGCGTGACCCTGAGAGCCATATCCGATTATAGCAACGGTTTTGCCGTTAAGTTTTGCTAAATTACAGTCCTGCTGATAATAGATGTTTGCATTGTTTGCCATTTTTCTATCTCCTTTATTTTGAGAGTATGTTTTAAGTATTTTTTTCAAGTAAAGTAGAGGTTCCCCTCTCGAGAGCTACGATACCTGTACGGCACATTTCGATAATTCCGTAGGGCTTCATAAGCTCGATAAAGGCATCAATCTTAGAAGGATCGCCTGTTACCTCGATACACATACCGTCTGCGGTATAGTCAACAACCTTTGCACGGTAGGCATCACAGGCAAATGATATATCTGCTCTGTGATCGCGTATATTTTTAACCTTAATTAGCATAAGCTCGCGTTTAATGCAATCGGTGTCAAGAACTTCAACTTTCTTAACGTTTATAAGCTTTCTAAGCTGATTTATAAGCTGTTCTCTGGCATAGCCGTCACCCGAGAGCGAAATCGTTATACGAGAGTATTCGGGAGACTCGGTTTCTCCAACCGTCAGAGCATCAATATTAAAGCCACGTCGAGTGAACATGCTTGTTACCCTGGTAAGTACACCAAATTTATTCTCTACGTAAACGGCTATTACGAATTGATTTATTTTTTCCATTATTTTACGTCGTCTTTCCTTTCAATCTCTGTAATTATCTCGTCAACCGAACCGCCCGGAGGAAGCATAGGCAAAACGAACTCGTCCTTATCAATAACCGTATCAATTACAACGGTTGTGTTAAGCTCTAAAGCACGTTTAAATGCCAGATCAAACTCATCTGCGGTTGTGGCACGCATACCGACAGCACCGAAGGCATCGGCAAGTTTAACAAAATCTGTTTTTCTGTCCGAGAGAACGGTGTTTGAATAACGTTTTCCGAAGAAGAGAGTCTGCCACTGGCGAACCATACCGAGAACACCGTTATTCATTACAACAATAATTACGGGAATATTGTGGGTTGTTGCGGTTACAAGCTCGTTAAGATTCATACCGAAGCTACCGTCACCTGTAATAAGAATAGTTGTTTCACCTGTTGCAACCTTTGAACCGATAGCTGCACCCAGACCAAAGCCCATTGTTCCAAGTCCACCTGATGATATAAAACGGCGGGGAGTATCAAACTTAACACTCTGTGCAGTCCACATCTGATGCTGACCTACGTCGGTAACAATAACACTTCCCTTCGGTTTTCTCTTGTTGATAATCTCGAACACCTTGTTATGAGGAAGCTTGTTTTTTGTATCGCTTTCCGCCTTTTTCTGTATGCGTTTTTCTTCTGCCTTGTATTCAGAAACCTGCTTTATCCAGTCGGGATTTTTCGCATCATTACAACCGGCAAAAATTTTATCAAAAGCATACTCAACATCACCTACAATACCAAGGTCAACCTTTACATTTTTATTTATCTCGGCAAAATCAGGATCAAGCTGGATGATTTTGCTGTTTTTTGCAAATTTACTTATGTTTCCTGTGGCTCTGTCGCTGAAACGAACACCGATTCCGATTATAAGATCGGCTTCATTCTGAGCCACCGAGGAGGAGTAACGGCCGTGCATTCCCTGCATACCGAGAAAACGTTCGCAGTCATCGGAAATTGAAGATATACCCATAAGTGAGCAACCTATAACAGCATCAATTTTGTCGGCAAAATCGACTATTTTTTTGCCCATATTAAGTCCTGCCGCACCGCCACCTATATAAATATAAGGACGTTTTGCCTGATTTATAAGCTTTATTGCTTCCTCTATTTCACTGTCATCGGGAATACGCATTGGAATTTTGGGAAGCGGCTCTTTGGGTTCATAGTCGTAAACAGCAGTCTGTACATCCTTCGGTACGTCAACAAGCACAGGGCCTGGACGTCCGGACTTTGCAATAGCAAATGCCTCGCGGATTGTATCTGCAAGATTTTCAATCTTGTTTACAAAATAATTGTGCTTTGTAATATGAAGGGTGATACCGGTAATATCTATTTCCTGAAAGGAGTCCTTACCAATAAGCGAACAGGGCACGTTTCCTGTTATGGCAACCATAGGAATAGAGTCAAGCACAGCCGTTGCAATGCCTGTTACAAGATTGGTTGCACCGGGGCCGGATGTGGCAATACAAACACCAACCTTTCCTGTTGCTCTTGAATACCCGTCAGCTGCGTGAGCTGCTCCCTGCTCGTGTGCAGTGAGAATGTGATTTATCTCATCTCTGTATTTATATAAAGCATCATATACGTTGATAATCTGTCCTCCGGGATAACCGAATACATCGGTAACACCCTGTTCGATAAGAGTTCTTACAACTATTTCTGCTCCTGTTAATTTCATAATAATCACCTGCCAAAAGTAAACATTTATCCATTATATAAATATTATTTTATAATATTACGTGTGCAAAGTCAATAAAAAGATTTTAAAGGAAATATTTTTGTGTAAATTATATAAAAAAATGCCTGTTCATATGTTAAATATAAACAAGCATTTTGATATTTGATTTAATTTATTTCACAAATCCAAGCGTATTTATCCTCTGTTCTTCCCCACTGAATAGAGGTGAGAATATCGTAGAGCTTCTGTGTGATTTCACCGATTTTCTGATTGTTGATTACATACTCAACGTCATCATACATAAGTTTTCCGATAGGAGAAACAACCGCAGCAGTTCCTGTTCCCCAAGCTTCTTCAAGTTTACCATTCTTTATGGCATCCATAAGCTCGTCAACCGAGATAAGTCGCTCTGATACCTTGTATCCAAGGTCACGAAGAACGTCAATGCAGGATTTTCTTGTAATACCGGGAAGAATCGAGCCAGTGAGTGCGGGAGTTACGATCTCGCCGTCGATCTTGAACATAACATTCATAGCACCGACTTCCTCGATATATTTACGTTCAACTCCGTCAAGCCAAAGAACCTGGGAATAACCTTTTTTCTCTGCTCTCGCACCAGCTCTGGTTGATGCACCGTAGTTGCCGCCGCATTTTGCATATCCCGTACCTCCGCGGACAGCACGAACATCTTCGTTTTCGATCATAATGTTTACAGGGTTTATACCCTCTTTGTAATAGCTTCCGCTGGGGGATGCGATAATAACAAGAGTTGCACGTTTTATTGTATGAACACCAAGTGTTTCATCATTGCCGAACATAAAGGGACGAAGATAAAGAGATGTGCCAAAGGAGTGCGGAACCCATTCTGCCTCGATTTTTACAAAGGATTTTAAGATTTCCAACATTTCATCCTCGTCAACAAGAGGAAGGCAAAGACGTTCTGCTGATGTGTTCAGACGCTTGATGTTTTCCATAGGGCGGAAAAGACGGATGCTTCCCGACTCGGTGCGGTATGCCTTGAGTCCCTCAAAAACCTCTGCACCGTAATGAAGCACAGTTGACGCAGGATGAAGCGGAAGATAACCAAAAGGAACAATCCTGTGACCGTGCCAACCGTTCTGCTCGTCGTAGTCCATTATAAACATATGATCCGAGAAAACCTTGCCAAATCCGAGCTGATTTTCGGGTGGCATTTTCCCGGGATTTTGAGTTCTTTCAAATTTAATTTCCATAGTAGTTCTTCTTTCGGGAGAAAATATATGAATTAATAATAGCATACCAATAAATGCAAGTCAAGAGATTTTCGACATTTTCACTATAAAAAGAAAATTAAATAGCAGATTGCTCTTGACAAACCGCACCCCTTTTGATATAATGTTAGAGCAAAAAACAAATTTGTTTTTCGGGGCGTGGCGCAGTCCGGTAGCGCGCGTGCTTTGGGTGAACGAGCAAAAACAATTAAGTATTGTTTTTGTGAAGTGACGTGCATAAAGCAAGGAGTTGAAGAAGGGCTTTATGCCCGACACACAACGACTATGCGACTGCACCGGTGGCGTAGCCAATGATGTCGCAGGAAAAAGACAAGTTTTCCCGTTTTTACCTTACTATAATTTAATATTTTCGGGGCGTGGCGCAGTCCGGTAGCGCGCGTGCTTTGGGAGCACGATGCCGCAGGTTCGAATCCTGTCGCTCCGACCATAAATGAAGAAAACAGCCCCTGCGGTTGTTTTCTTTTTTTATTGTTGGGGCGACACTTCAAAGCTGTTTTGCATAGCAAAAGCAGGTTCGCATACCGAAGGTATCACGTAGCGGAGCAAAGTTACCCTGTCGCTCCGACCATAAAAGAAGAAAACAGCCCTTGCGGTTGTTTTCTTTTTTTATTGTTGGGGCGGCACTTCAAAGCTGTTTTGCGTAGCAAAAGCAGGTTCGCATACCGAAGGTATCACGTAGCGGAGCGAAGTTACCCTGTCGCTCCGACCATCAAGGGACACTTGTCGCACAGCGATCAAGTGTCTTTTTTCCTTTCGGGTCAGACTCCCGGCTTCGATGTTTGCTATCGCAATCCGAATCTTGTTTCGCCTTTGGCGATTGTTTCGCTCCGACCAAATAAGGACTATAATTTTGATACGATAAGTACCGAAGTTATAGTCCTTATTTCTATTAAAAACCCTTGATTTATAAGGACTTTTTGTATTTGTAGACGCAAAATAAGTGTCATAGATGTGCACCGCCTCGTTACTATCAAAATCGACAACTAACAGTTGACTCGTTTGGGTGGTTATTTTCTTGATTTTTGTGTAGGTGTGTGATACAATTATTTATAACAGATGCGATATTTTTTGGAATGTGGGAATATATCAAACTTTAAATCGCTGATAAGTTTATATGGGTTAAACCAAATTGTTGTGTTCTTTATAAAAAAACAGATGAGGAGTATACTTTATCGATAAAGTTATTAATCTTTATAAAACCACTTAAACCATATCAATTTATTACATTGAACCCTTGATAACTACCGTAGAATATGATATAATTTTTGTATAACTTAACGACCTAAAAACAACACAATTGGAGGATAAACAATGAAGAAACTTATTGCTTTGACAGGTTCTTTTAACCCTGTAACCATTGCTCATTATAAAATACTTGCTGATGCCGTTGAAAAGTACGGAGCAGACGAGGGCATCTTTATTGCAACAAACGACGATTATCTTACGAAAAAAGCATTGTTAAAAACAGATCCTCCATCAAATTTTATACTTCCAGAGTCTTTGAGAAGCAAAATGCTCTCTTCCCTCTCGGAAGAGAACCCCAAGCTCAGCTATTGGGGAACCGAGCTCGGTGGTGTGAATGCCAATACATACAAGACTCTTTTAAAGCTGCTGAAGAATAAAAAGAAGCAGTACCCCGACGAAGAAATCACGCTTTATTTCCTTTTCGGTGCGGACAAGCTTAAACATATGCCACGTTGGCAGAATGCCGAGGAAATGTCGGCTCTTTGCGAATATCTTGTATACGCACGTCAGTTTAATTTGGAAGAAGTAATAGCTAATGATCCTTTCCTCACAGCCCACCGCGAAAGAATCCATCTTATGCAGGTTGAAAACGAGGATCTGGAAGATGTCAGCTCTACCGAGCTCAGACGCCGTTTCTTTGCAGGCGAGGATTACAGCGACCTTATGAATGAAGGGCCTTACCGTATTATGCAGGAGCTTTCTCCTTCCGACTTTAAGCCCATATCCGACGAAGATATAATTAAAGCCCACATCAAGTACGGCGGACAGTTTGGAAAAAATGCCGCACGAATGAGACTTTTCAAGGCGAATTCCAAGATTTTTAAAGCTTGGCCATCTTATCTCGGAAACCGACAGGAGCATATCGCTGCAAAGGCATATTCCGCCCCCTTTACTATTGACATTACCGAGCTTGATGCGAATACTGTAACGGGCTGTGCAAATGCCGACTGCGTTGACGTTGCAAAATCTCTTTTAGATGAGGGGCTGAATCCTGTCATCCTTAATCTTGCGTCAAGAATATCTCCCTGCGGCGGATATCACAAGGGTACAAATGCTCAGGAGGAGAGCTTGTCGCAGATGTCGACGCTTTCCCAGTCGCTTTACCAATTTGGAAATCCCAAGTATAAGCACATTCGGGAATCCGGTTTAACTATCACACCCGGTGTATATCCTATGGATTTGAATTTCGGCGGTATATATTCCCCCTCTGTTACCTTCTTTCGTCACAATGCAGACAACTATTATTCTCTGCGTGATGAGATTTTTGATTGTCCCATTGTTACTGTTGCTTCTCTTTCCAACCGAGAGAAGAACGACTATACAAATGACGAAAAAATATATTTTGATGAGGCGGGATGCCTTACAGCCGAGGGCCGAGAAATTGAAAATAATAAAATACGCACTATTTTTCGTATTGCCCTAGAAAATGGCCACGACAGTATTGTGCTTGGTGCTTTCGGATGCGGTGTATATCACCTTCATTCTGATGAGGTTGCCGCACTTTTCCGTAACGTTCTGAACGAACTTGAGTTCAAGAACAGATTTAAAAAGGCGGTCTTTGCGATTTACGAAGGCAAGCCGTCCCCTCGCAAGCCGGCTATGGGAAAGGAAGGAAAATTTGCTCCCTTCTATGAAATTTTCGGAAGCTTGTAAGCTTCTGCAACACAGATTTGTACACTAAAAGGAGACATTATGGAAAATAAAAATATATTACTGCTTCAGCACAGTCCTATGAATGTGTACTTCACCAACCCATTCTACGTAAACCAAACGGAAGAAGACCTTAGTAACTATACAATATTCGACGTTACCTCACGTGTTCAGTTGAACAAAGAATTTATGAAAATTCACCCGAATTTTGCAAAAGAGCTATCGCCCTTCTTTATCGGACCTGTTGTATCTTCTGACGGAGTGAAAGCCGAGATTTTTGAGATTTTCTGGCAATGCGGAAAGGTGTATCCCTGTCACGACAACGGCGGAAAGCCGAATGACGATTATTTTAAGTGGAGAAATGGCTTTTATGCAGAAAAGAAATGCACAAAGGACCTGATGCGGCACACCTGCAAAAGTCTTGGTTACGAGCATAAGGATACCAAATATTTTGCATACTTCGACAAAGATAAAAATGATTACGTTCCCTTAAACTATGTTGAGGCACGAAAAAAGGTTTATTTCCCCGAATATGCAAAGCTGGTGTATAATACCGAGTCATTTAAGTATTTGAAATCGCTTATTGACGGCAATAAAAAGATCGCTCTTGTAGATTTTGATGCCTGCAACTATAACGAAATCGGTGCAATGAAAAGACAATACAATTCCTACATAAATAAATGTAAAAAATACAAAATATCCCCTACCCTGACAGAAGAAGATTTTACAAATATTAAAAGTATGAAAGAACTCATTAATGCTCCGTTTATGAAGGTGGGACACGGTTGTGTAATTAAAGCTTTGCTTCAGGGCGATATTGAGGTTGTTCAGGGTGAGGTTATTGACCGTGAGGGGATTTTATTATGAAAAGCTTTGTAGTATCGGATATACACGATCATTACAATCTTTTGATCGATGCACTTAACTGCAATGGATTTGATAAAAATAATGAAGAACACCGTTTGATAGTATGCGGCGATGCTTTTTATTCAGGTCCTGAGCCGGGCGAGCTGTTTGTATTTTTGCGGGAGCTTAACGAAAAAGACAGACTGATTTTCATCTACGGCAATCACGACATTGAGCTTCTTGACAACCTTCAAAACAAAAGTTTTAAGCGGAAGGCCAATCGCACCTGTTTTGAGCAAATAGTAAAGTATCTTACGGGAGAGAAAGATTTAACCGATGATGAGCTTGTTTTAAAATGCGATGAGGTTGGCATTACCGCTTTTCTATCCTCCGTTCCCGTTTGGTATTATGAAACCGATAATTATGTTTTCACCCACGCTTTTATACCGACCGTAAAACGCAGTTATACTGCTGATTGGCGAAGCTCTACCGAAGAAAAGTGGCGTGCTGCCTGTCGCTCGGATGCAATGCTTCTCTCTATGCGTTACTCGGTTTGTGAGCCGGGAAAGAAAATCATTTGCGGTCATTACAGTGCGGCAAGATGTTACTTAATGAAAAATGCAACCGAAGCCGACTGGAAAAATAAGATTTACAAAGATGTTTCTGCCGTTCCGCCAGAGGGTTTTAAAACATTTTTCGGTGAAACATTCATAGCACTTGACCAAAGTGTTAAGAAAACCGGATTTATCAATTGTATTGTAATAGATGAATGACATCAAAAAGAATAAAGGCACTTGACATAGATATCAGGTGTCTTTTTCTTATATCTTTCCGCAAACACCAAAATTTACAAATGTAAAAAATCAAAAAACTCTCTTGAATTAACCCTATGATTATACTATAATTTATAGTGAAAACATAAACGAGGGAGAATTTTATGGCTTTACACGTAATAGACGAGGCGAACAGATGCCTGCAATGTAAAAATCCGCAGTGCGTAAAGGGATGTCCCATAAGCACACCTATTCCCGAGGTAATTCGCCTTCTGAAAGAAAATAAACTTGACGAGGCGGGACGTCTGTTGTTTGAGAATAATCCTCTCACCACAGTTTGCAGTCTTATCTGCAACCACGAAAATCAGTGCGAAGGTCACTGTGTTCTCGGCAAAAAGGGTATGGCAGTACAGTTCTCTACTATCGAGCAATATATTTCCCGTGCGTATGCACCCAAAATGGTTAAAGGCCCTAAACCCTGGAACGGTATGAGAGCTGCAATTATCGGATCAGGCCCTGCAGGTATAACTATTGCAATTATTCTTGCCAGATACGGTTATCAGGTAACAATATTTGAAAACAAGAGTGAGATTGGCGGTGTTCTTCGCTATGGAATCCCTGATTTTCGTCTGCCAAAGACAATTCTTGACGATATCCAATACAGACATATCGAAATGAAGGGCATCAAAATTCGCCCAAATGCACATATTGGCGGTTCAATTGATATTGAAGATCTTTTCAGAGACGGATATAAAGCAATATTTATCGGAACAGGTGTATGGAAGCCCAATGCCCTGCATATCAAGGGCGAAACTCTCGGTCACGTGCATTTCGGAATTAATTATCTTAACAGTCCCGAATCATTTAAGCTTGGACAAAAGACAATTGTTATCGGTGCAGGAAATGCGGCTATGGACGTTGCGAGAACAGCACTTCGCCACGGAGTTGAGGAGCTTACCTGCTTCTCTATTACAAAAAAGGTGGCGGCTAGTCAATATGAATTTAACTATGCAAAGCTTGAGGGTGTTGACTTTGAATACAACAAGCGTCCTGTTGAGATTGTTGATGAGGGAGTTTTTTTCTGTGATGTAATTGAAAATGAGGACGGAAGCTTTACCGATGTAGAAGGTTCGGAAAAGCTCTACGAAGCGGACAGTGTTATTATCTCAATAAGTCAGGGCCCGCAGAATGCCATTGTCGGAGCAACCGCAGGGCTTTCCACCAACAAAAAGGGACTGCTTGTTGCAGACGAATTCGGAAACACCTCTCGCCCCGGCATCTTCTCCAGCGGTGATGCGGTTCATGGACCGAGAACGGTTGTTGAGGCAGTTGCACACAGCAAGGTGGTTGCAGAAACAATGCACAAATATATGCAATCGCTGGTTGAATCTAAATAGTTTTTTTAAAAAAAGGCATCAACTCTCAAAGATCCTCCATTTTTCAACATTTATTTAACTTTTTTTAAGAATTTTTTTACAGTTCTTTATTGATTTTGTTTAAATTTAGGTCTATAATATAATTGTTAATGTAATTTTTTGTCTTTTTTGGAGGAATATACCGTGGAGCAGGTTGCCGCTTGCGACAAGTACAAGAATAAAATATTTACTATACCGAACATTTTATCAATGGTTCGACTTTGCCTTATACCGGTTATATTATGGCTTTATCTCGGAAAACAGGATTATCTTCTTACGGGAATTGTTGTTGTTATTTCCGGACTTACCGACGTGGTTGACGGCACTATTGCAAGAAAATTTAATATGATAAGCGACGTGGGAAAGGTTCTTGATCCTATCGCGGACAAGTCCACCCAGATAGTGGTTTTAATTCTGCTTGCATTGGATCATCCCATTATGCTTCTGCCTATTATCCTCACCCTTATCAAAGAAGCATTTATGGCTATAAGCGGATATTTGGTAGTGAAAAGATGCAATATTGTTCTCGGTGCAAACTGGCACGGCAAGGCAGCAACCTTTTTGCTTACCGCAACAATGGCACTGCACCTTGTATGGCACGATATTAACTCTGTCGTTTCAAACATTCTGGTAGTGCTCTGCTCTGCATTGATACTGCTTTCGCTTGTGCTTTACGCAAAGAGAAACATTGGATACTTACTTAAAAATAACGAAACGAAATAAAGATAAAAAAATGCGACCCAAGCGGTCGCATTTTTTTGTTTATAAAGGATAATATCCTGCCGCCCGTTTTTTTAAAATAATGGATTTTTTGAGCAAACTATTGATATTTCGATTTTAATGTGGTATAATCTAACTGCCAAACGAATCGAATATTTTTTTAGGGGTATTTTTTCTATTTAGGGGATATTATACCTTTTTTTTCGCATACTTTACGTTATATGGAATTCGGTAAAAATGCGGACTCCAAGGCGTAGAGTATGTATATATCCCTATCCTTCGATTTGTTTGGCGACAATCGGAGTCTCGTGTTTTTCGGTGCGGTAACTTCGGTTGCCGCATTTTTTGATTTTAAAGGAGAAGAACAATGGACGAAATGAATCATCTTCCTGAAGAACAGAACAACGAAGAACAAAAAGAACAGGATATCACCGTAATTGAAGGAGTTAAAGAAAACGAAAAAGATTATTTTAATTTATCAGAGGAAGAACGGCTGGATATTAAAATAAGAATTGAAAATGATAAGAAAGAAAAGAAAACCAGACAAAAAAAAATATTGAGTAAATTTCTTTTGATATTTCTTTTGATAGTGGGCATAATAGCAGCATTATTCATAATCAGAGCTGTTATTAGAAACAATCCAACCTCTATTGGTATTAAATATACCCTTAATGAAGATGGAAAAAGCTATAGTGTGTCAGTTCCCTATATTGGCATACTTAGAGCAATATCGCCCAAGCATATAGTAATACCTGATACATATAAGAATATGCCAGTGACCAGTATTTCTAAGTTCTCCGGTTGCTCCAAGCTTACAAGCATAGAAATCCCCGATTCCGTGACGAGTATTGGTGATAGGGCATTTTCTGGTTGCTCCTCGCTTACAAGCATAGAAATCCCCGACTCTGTGACGAGTATTGGTGAGGATGCATTCAATGGTTGCTCCTCGCTTACAAGCGTTACAATCCCCGACTCTGTGACTAGTATTGGTGATTATGCATTCTCTAATTGCTCCTCGCTTCAATATAATGAATACGATAATGCTCTTTATCTTGGAAACAAAAAAAATCCCTATATTATTTTAATTGAAATGAAAAATAATATAGAATACATTGAAATACATGAAAATACAAAGTTTATTGGTTCCGGTGCATGCTCAGGTCTGTCATCACTCAAAATCTTATGGATCCCCGACTCGGTGACGAATATTGGTTATGGGGCATTTAAAAATTGCTACTCGCTCGAAAGCATTATTATAGGTGACTCTGTGACAAGTATTGGTGAGGATGCATTCTATGGTTGCTCTAAGCTTACAAGTGTAACTATCGGCGACTCCGTGACGAGTATTGGT
>JAZSRX010000059.1:0-4172 GCA_045538685.1 Eubacteriales bacterium
TCTTTCGGCTATGGAGCAAAGTGACTCTTTAGAAAATGATATTGAAGAACTGCACGAGCACCATCATCACCATCACAAGGAGCAGGAATGTGATGACCCCGACTGCTGTTGCCATCACCACGACCATGAGCATGAGCATCATCACGAGCATCACCATCATCACGAACACGAGCATCACCACGAGCACGGCGAAGAGTGCGGTTGCGGCTGCGGACACGACCATCACCACCATCATCACGCCGACGAGGTATTCTCAAGCTTCGGCAGAGAAACTATCAAGAAGTACTCAAAGGAACAGCTATCTGAAATTCTTAACACCATTGAAAATGACAACAGCTTCGGCACAATACTTCGTGCAAAAGGTATTGTCCCCTGCACTTGCGGTGCTTGGCTGCATTTTGACTATGTGCCGGGCGAAATCAATATTCGCAAAGGTGCAGCAGGCGTTATTGGCAGACTTTGTGTTATCGGCAAGGACCTTGACGAAGCAAAGCTTTCTGAAATTTTTAACATTTAAGAGGTGTAACCCTTGGATATTCCGGTTTATCTTTTCACCGGCTTTTTAGATGCCGGTAAAACAAAATTTATTGATGAAACTCTTTCAGACCCGCGTTTTGAAAGTAAAGAGCCTACCCTGCTTCTGTTATGCGAAGAGGGTGAAGAGGAATATGATATTTCAAAATATAAGGGCGGCAAGGTCGTTATCGAGGTTATTGAAGATGAAGAAGCACTCACTGCACCGCTTCTCGATATGCTTGCAAAAAAGTCGGGTGCAACACGAGTTATAGTAGAATATAACGGTATGTGGAAGCTTGAGTCTTTCTATAACGCTATGCCCCAAAGCTTTATAATTTATCAGGAATTTTCGCTTTTCGACGCCTGTACTGCTATTACCTACAACGCAAATATGCGAAGCCTTGTGGTGGATAAATTAAACGATGCTGAGCTGGTAATATTTAACAGATATAACGATTCTATCGATAAAATGGCTCTTCATAAAATCGTCAGAGGAATAAGCCGCAAAGCAGACATAGCCTATGAATACGAAGACGGCAGTGTAGCTTATG
Source organism: Eubacteriales bacterium (assembly GCA_045538685.1). Taxonomy (GTDB): domain Bacteria; phylum Bacillota; class Clostridia; order Oscillospirales; family CAG-272; genus UBA1740. The sequence continues at coordinate 1,068 of JAZSRX010000059.1, forward strand.
ACGATATTGAGGACCCCCTGCCCTTTGACATTAATGCAAATGTAATTGAAATTGCCGACAGAGACTATGCAATTTGGTACAGGGATATGACCGAAGAGCTTCCAAAATATAACGGCAAAACTGTAAAATTCAAAGGCATTGTCGCAAAAAACACCGATATGCCTAAAGGTAGTTTTGTTATAGGCAGACATGTTATGACCTGCTGTGCAGATGATATTACCTATTCAGGAATTGTGTGCGACTGGTCGTCTGCTGAAACCCTTTCACAGCGTGACTGGGTAATCATTACCGCAAAAATAGAGCTTAAAAAGCACAAAATGTACGGCAAAAAAGGTCCTGTTTTAACCGTGTCAGAGGTCATTCGCACCTCTGCACCCGAGCAGGAGCTTGCAACCTTTTATTAATAACCGAAAAACATTTATGACACAAAAAAACAGACCCATCGGGTCTGTTTTTAATTATAATCCTTCCTGCAGGGCTTTGACAACCGATTCCATCGATGCCTGATACTCTTCCTGTGAGGAGTTTTTGAAAATAAGCAAACGGTCCACAATAGATGAGTCATCAAGATTAGAGGGAATAGAATAATCTCTTGTTGAAATATATTCGTCCCAATGCTCTATCTTCCAGGTATCTCTTTCGGAGTTTCGCTCAATCATTCTCTGTTTACAAACCTCTAAATCGGTCTGCACCCAAACAACTGTAAGAATCGCACCGCACTCACGAAGCTTTTTACGCAGAGAAATCATATACTGGGTATCTCTTATTTCTCTGCTGAAAGGAGCATTTATAAGAACATTGTTCTCATATAAAAGAGCTTCAAAAGCAAGATTAAGCACAACCTCGTACTCAACATTTCTTATCTTCTCTTCAAAAAAATCAGAGGAGCGATTTATCTCCTCACCTGCTGCCCTAAAAGCAACGTTGGAAAGAGGAATAAGGGTATCCTTATCAAGATAAACAACATGGTCAAGATTAGTTGCAAGCATCTTTGAAATATAGGTTTTTCCACATGCGGGGGGTGATGTAACTAAAATAAGCTGCTTTTTCACTTTCAAAAACTCCTTACCGAGCAGACAATAATTAGCATATTATAATACAATGCAATTGTTGTAATTATAGCATATCGAGGAACAAAAAACAAGATAAAAACGCAAGATTTTACAAGAAATTCCAAAATAAAACATAATTCAAAACAAAAAAACACAAGCTAACTTGAAAATTAGTCGGCTTGCGTTTTTATTCTTATCATTTTCCGCTTATTTAAGCCTCTGCATCGCAGTAAATGCATCTATAGATTCGTCTTGGCTTATCAGCAAGAGTAAATTCATGGGAAAGCTCCTGCTCGGTTGAGGTAATACATCTGGGATTTTTACAGAAGATAATATCGGTAAGCTTTTGGGGAAGCTCTATCTTCTTTTTCTCAACAATAGCCGAATCCTTTATAACATTGACGGTTATATCAGGGTCTACATAGCCGAGAATATGCATATCAAGTTCGATATCAGCATCGATTTTAATAACGTCTTTCTCGCCCATTTTATTGCTCTGGGCATTCATTATCATAGCAACCGGACAGTTGAGCTCTTTAAGTTTCAGTAAGCGGTAAATTTCCATACCCTTTCCCGCTTTAATATGGTCAATAACAAAACCGTTTTTAATAGAATCAATATTCAAAGTACCACTCCTTACTGAATTTCAAGCAGCTTTAAGATAAGTGCCATTCTCATATATTTTCCGTTAAGAGCCTGTTTAAAGTAGCAAGCACGCTTATCGTTATCCACAGCAACGCTGATTTCATTAACTCTTGGCAGCGGATGCATAATAACAAGGTCCTCTTTGGCGTTTGTTAGCTTATCGGTGTTAAGGATATAGCTGTCTTTAAGACGAAGATACTCCTCTTCATTAAAGAAACGCTCTCTTTGAACTCTTGTCATATAAAGTATATCAAGCTCGGGCATACTGTCTTCTAAGCTTACCGTCTCAACATACTCGTGACCTGCATCGGTGATAATATTCTTAACATAATCGGGAATACACAGTTCTTCGGGAGAAATAAGCACAAACTTTATGTTTTTATACCTTGACATAGCACCAATAAGGGAATGCACCGTTCTGCCGAATTTAAGGTCTCCGCAAAGACCTATGGTAAGATTATCAAACCTTCCCTTTTCACGGTGTATGGTAAGAAGATCTGCAAGAGTCTGTGTGGGATGATGATGACCGCCGTCGCCTGCATTAATAACCGGAATGGTTGCATTGTTTGCGGCAACAAGGGGTGCACCCTCTTTTGGGTGACGCATAGCAATAATGTCTGCATAGCAGGATATCATTTTGGCGGTATCAGCAACACTTTCTCCTTTTGAAGCAGAGCTGGAAGCCGAGTCAGCCATAGTCAGCACATTACCGCCCAGCTCATACATAGCAGCTTCAAAACTGAGCCTTGTTCTTGTAGAGGGCTCAAAGAATAGTGTTGCAAGCTTCTTACCTGCACACTTATGAGCATATTTTTCAGGGTTTTTAATAATGTCACAAGCGGTAGCAACAAGACCGTCAAGCTCTTCAACCGACAGTTCTAATATGTCTATCAAGTGTCTCATCATTCGGACTCCTTAAATTTATTTATACTTTAGCACCGTTTATTTCAAGATACGCCTTGATTCTGTCTACATTTTCCTTGTTTGCGGGGTCTTCTTCGAGATATTCTATAATATCGTAAACATCAACTACAGAGTAAACCGGGAAGCCGAACTCCTCGCCAACCTCTGCCATAGCACTCTTGTCAGTTTGTCCCTTTTCTTTTCTGTCAACCATAACAAAGGTTGCAGCAACCTTTGTGCCTTTAAGGCTTGACAGAATAGCCATACTCTCTCTTATAGCGGTTCCTGCGGTGATAACATCCTCAACGATTACGATTTCTTCGCCCTCTTGAGGTTTGTAGCCTACAAATACACCGCCCTCGCCATGGTCCTTTTCCTCTTTTCTGTTAAAGAAGAAAGGTACGTCGAGGCCTTCCTTTGAAAGAGCACAGGCAACAGAAACCGCAATAGGAATACCCTTATAAGCAGGGCCGTAAAGCACAGTTCTCTTATTGCCTACCTTTTC
>JAZSRX010000028.1:0-51951 GCA_045538685.1 Eubacteriales bacterium
TCGTAAGAGAGAGCATTACGAAAAGCCCAGCGTTAAGCGTAAGAAGAAGGCTGAGGCAGCTAGAAAACGCAAGTATAAGTAATTTAATATTTGCCAAGCGGACTGTTACTTTGGTAACAGTCCCTTTTTTTACCTTTGTTATTATATATATTATTGCAAATAATAATTTTGAGTTAATAAGAGAGGTAAATATGAAGAATAAATATAGTAAAACGGTAGCTTTCCTTGCAATTTTTGTTTTCGCATTTTTAATTTCTTTCCCAAGCTTTGCCGCCGAGAATCTCCATTGGTTTATAAAACGGGGAAAGGGCGGTGCAACACCCACATTCCCGAAGGAAGCCGAAGAAATAAAGCAGTATGACGCATATTTTATAGATGAGACGGCTTCTGATACTAAAAAGGTTATCTATTTGACCTTTGATGCAGGGTATGAGAACGGAAATGTAGAAAAGATACTTGATATATTAAAGGAAGAAAATGTGCCTGCCGCATTTTTCCTGCTTGACAATATTATACTGAAAAACACCGATTTGGTTCTCAGAATGGCAGACGAGGGGCATCTGGTTTGCAATCATACTAAAAATCATAAGGATCTGTCGCTTTCGGATAGGAATGAAATCAGCCGCAACCTTTGTGCACTTGAAAAGATTTACGAAGAGAAAACAGGCAGGGAAATGGCAAAATATTTCCGTTTTCCCGAGGGAAATTACTCTATAAACAGTTTAAAATGCTTGAAAGAGCTTGGATATAAAACGGTATTCTGGAGTTTTGCTTATGATGACTGGGACAACGGTCGTCAGCCAGATAGCAAAAAAGCAATAAAAAAGGTGCTTGACAATACTCACAACGGTGCGATAATGCTATTTCACCCAACATCAAGTACAAACGCAGAAATCCTTCCGCATCTAATTTCCGAATGGAAAAAGCAAGGATACAGCTTTGGAACACTTGACCAGCTTTGCTCAAAATAATTTAGGGACGGCAAATGCCGTCCTTTTTTTCATATCTTCCTATTTAATGTTAATATAATTAACAAAAAGATTATGGAGGTTTTTATGAAAAAAATCATATCTGTTTTACTTTTAGTCATCATTGTTTTGTCTTTTGGAACAATAGCTTTTGCAGAAAATGACATTAATTTTAAGGCAGAAGATAACGGATTCTATTCATCGGCAAATATCGACCTTGATTTTGATGTCGGAGCTGTCTATCTTTGCGAGGCAACAACGGGCAAGGTTTTGTATGCGAATAATGAATTTAATGCAGCATCTCCTGCCTCGGTTACCAAGGTTATGACACTTCTTTTGGTGTGTGAGGCACTTAGCGAAGGAAGAATTAACCTTGAGGATCAGGTTCGAATCAGTGCAAATGCTGCCTCGATGGGCGGCAGTCAGGTATTTCTTGAAGAGGGCGAAAAAATCACCGTTGCCGATCTTTTGAAAAGCACCGTTATTGCAAGCGGAAATGATGCGGCGGTTGCTCTTGCCGAACTTTGCTGTGGAAGCGAATCGGCTTTTGTTTCAATGATGAACAAACGTGCAATGGAGCTTGGATTGAAAAACACCAATTTTGAGAATACAACAGGACTTGATGACACCGTAACAAATCATTATAGCTGTGCCGCCGATATTGCCACAATGTCAAGAGAGCTTATCAAGCACGAAATTATATTAGAATATGCATCAATTTGGCAGGACACTATCAGAAACGGTGAATTTACTCTCACAAACACAAACCGACTTGTCAGGTATTACGAGGGCTGTAACGGCCTGAAAACCGGCTCAACAGATAAGGCAGGGTATTGTGTAAGTGCAACGGCAAAGCGAGGAAATATGCAGCTTGTAGCGGTTGTAATGGGTGCAAGGACTAGAGATGAACGCAATCAGATAGCAAGAACCTTGCTTGATTTTGGCTTTGCGAACTTTGCTCTTTACGAAAAGGGGGAGGAATTTATTGAAAACATTCCCGTAAAAAAGGGCGAATTAGATTATGTTCCTGTATATTCTACCTCATTTACGACTGTTATGGAAAAACCGAACATTAATTCTATTGAGTGTATATATGAAATTCCCGATAATCTTAATGCTCCAATAAATCAAGGAGATGTGTGCGGTAGGGTGATTTATCAGATAGGCGGCAGACAAATCGGTGTAAGCGACATATATGTTAAAGAAGCGGTAGGAAAAATTTCATTTATTAAAATTCTCGGCAGAATACTAAAAAGGATGATTTTGGGATGATTTTCTTTATGAAAAGACTTGAAAAATTAATAAATATATTGTATAATATATAAAGAAAATTTTTTAAATTTTGAGGAAAAAGAAATGTTAAATTTAGTTGAAAAATTTCTTAGTGGCTTTGTTTCCGCAGAGGAAATAGAGAATATGCGTGATGTGGCTTCTTCTGCACACGCAAGTCTTGTAGAAAGCACCGGTCTTGGAAATGATTTCCACGGTTGGATAAGACTTCCTGAAAATTATGATAAAGAGGAATTTGCAAGAATTAAAATTGCGGCAGAAAAAATAAAGCAGAATTCTGATATTCTTGTAGTTATTGGTATCGGCGGTTCATACCTCGGTGCACGTGCTGCAATCGAGTTCTGCAAGAGCCCCCTTTACAACAATCTTAAAAAGGACACTCCCGACATCTATTTTGCAGGTAACAACATCTCTCCCACAGCACTTACAGAGCTTCTTTCTATCTGCGAGGGCAAGGATATTTCTGTTAATGTAATTTCCAAGTCCGGTACAACAACCGAGCCGGCAATTGCTTTCAGAGTCTTTAAGTCGTTACTTGTTGAAAAGTACGGCGAGGAAGGTGCAAAGGACAGAATTTTTGTTACCACCGACAAGGCACGCGGAACTCTTAAACAGTTCTCCGACAAGGCGGGTTATGAAACATTTGTTGTTCCTGATGACGTTGGAGGCAGATTCTCGGTTCTCACTGCGGTTGGTCTTCTTCCCATCGCTTGTGCAGGTATTGATATTGATCAGCTTATGTGGGGTGCAGAACAGGCAATGAAACAGTATGCCACCTTCGACCTTGATCACAATATTGCTGTAAGATATGCGGTTATCCGTAACATTCTTCTCAGTAAGGGTAAAAACACCGAAATTCTTGTTGGATATGAGCCATATATGCTTATGCTTAACGAGTGGTGGAAGCAGCTTTACGGCGAGAGCGAAGGAAAGGATAAGAAGGGAATTTTCCCTGCATCTGTTGTATTCTCAACCGACCTTCATTCTATGGGACAGTACATTCAGGACGGTCAGAGAAACCTCTTTGAGACTGTAATCAGTGTTGATTATCCCGGTGCAGAGTTTGTTATTCCCGGTGATCCTCTGAATGTTGACGGACTTAACTTTATTGCAGGACGTGAGCTTGATTTCGTTAACAAAACCGCACAGACCGCTACTATTGTAGCACACAATGACGGAGGTGTTCCCAACATTCTTCTTCAGGTTGCAGACAGAACTCCCGCATCTCTTGGCTACCTTATGTATTTCTTCGAGTTTGCCTGCGGAATATCCGGTTATATTCTTGGTGTTAATCCCTTTAACCAACCCGGTGTTGAAGCATACAAGAAGAATATGTTCGCTCTTCTCGGCAAGCCCGGCTTTGAGGATATGAAATCCGAGCTTGAAGCACGTATTTACAGTTAATTATGCACATATTTAATTGTATAATATAAACAAAATAATACAATATAAAATAAATTTGTAATTTTACTATTGCATTTTACATTTATTTAGTGTAAAATGTATACAGAGAGATATACAAATCTCAAAATATAGGAGGAATACTAAAATGATAAAATTATTCATCGGTGGCAAAGGCTCCGGCAAGACCAAGACTCTTATTGAGATGGTAAACAATGCTGTTACCGAATCCAAGGGAAACGTAGTATGCATTGAGAAGGGTGATAAGCTCATCCACGACATTACATATAAAGCAAGACTTATTGATACAGACGCATATTCTGTTTTTGATGCAGATGCTCTTTACGGCTTTATTGCAGGTATTCTTGCGTCCAACTCTGACATTACCGACCTCTTTGTTGACTCTGCTCTCAAGATCATCGGCAATGACGTTGAGGCATTCGAAAAGATGCTTCCCAAGCTTGATGCAATTACCAAGGAAGTTAACCTTGTTATGACTTCCTCTATCGCAGTTGAGGATTGCCCCGAGTCTGTAAAGGCATATATTTAATCGACTTAATTTAATTTTGGAGACACCAAGATTGGTGTCTCCTTTTTTTCACATTGTTTTGGCTTTTTCATAAAATAATATCGAGGCATAGTAAAACTGTGTTCTCGAAAAATTATAATTATAATTATTTGCATAAGGAATGGTCAAAATAATGCAAGAAAACAGAAACGCATCCTTCTGCGGTACAGGCGGAAATCAGCCGCTTGGAAACGGCACGGTATGCATTGACACTAAGAGAATCCTCGACAGTTGCCGCGACAGAGACTGTTTCGAAGATACAAGAGTTTATCTTACCTGCACAGGCGAGGAAATCCTTGCCAACTCCAGCAACGTCAGAACACGCACTGCAAAGCTGCTTTGGGCATATGTGGGTGTAGATGAAGTTCCCTTTAACTGCGGTTTTTACAGAATTACCGTTCGTTATTACATTGAGGTCGAGTTTGAGGCCTGCATCGGCGTAGGCAGAAGTCAGTGCTTCAAGGGCCTTGCCGTACTTGAAAAAGAGGTTATTCTTTATGGCGGCGAGGGCAGGGCAATCACCTTTACCTCTAATCCCACAAATAACTATTGCGGTATCTGCCATATTGAGAGAGGCACAAATGATCCCATAGCTGTTGTAGAAACGGTTGATCCCATTGTTCTCGGAACAAAGGTTACGGATTGTAACTGTCCTTGTCCTTGCGGCGGCACAGATTATGCCGAGCTTCCCGAGGGAGTCAGAAATTCCCTTGGCGAAGAGCTTGTTTTAAATTCAAACGGCACAAGACTTCTTGTTTCCTTTGGCATTTTCTCTGTAATAAGAATGGAAAGACCTGCACAGCTTCTTATCCACGGAACAGATTACAGTGTGCCCGACAAGGAGTGTAACGCAGCTACAAATAACGACAATCCCTGTGCTCTCTTCAGAGCAATTGCATTTCCCACAGCACAGTTCAGAGGTACAGAGCATCCTGCTGAAATCCCTAACACCAAGCCCCAGACAGGCGGCGGTTGCGGTTGCACAAGATAAAAAAACGAAGCCACCTTCTTTTAGGAAGGTGGCAATTTTATTACTTAAAATCATTCTGCCTTGAAATTTCATAGGCAAACATCGTTGTTGCAGATGCTGCGGAAAGCGAAGCACGAAATTCTCTTTGATAATCTATCTTTACAAGAAGGTCTGCAGAGTCGATAATTTTTCTCGAAATCCCTCGTTTTTCGCCGCCCACAATAAGAAGAATAGGAGCTTTAAGTTCGCATTTTCCAAGGATATTATCGGTGTTCTCATCGGCACAAACTACACTGTAACCTTTTTCCTTAAATACCGAAATGCAGTTTTCGGGAGAGGATTTGAACATTCTGAACATTTCTGATGCACCGGCAGAGCTTCTTGCAACAACACCGGCAGCACTCATCCAGTTTCGCTCGGTGAGAACAATGCCGGAGCATCCCATAGCATAAAGAGAACGCAAGGAATAGCCAAAATTATAAGGATCTTCGATTCCTTCAATCATCACATAAAAACCGCAGGGAAGTATGTCTGATGAAGAATCGAGATAGGGAAGTGCTCTGTCATCGGTAATGGCAATAAGTCCGCCGTGAGAATTTCCCAGGGTTAATTTTTCAAGTTCCCCGCTGTCAGATTCTGTAATTTCATATCCGTAATTCTTCGAAACGGCCTTTAAATAGCCGATATCCTTACCGATTTTCGATAATCTTTCCTTGTCGAAAAGGATCTTTTTTATTTTTCTGTTATTGATTCCTGCATCAATACCGCGTAATATGGCACGAATAGATGTCATACCTTCAAATACGGTAGAATCAACAAATTTTAAATCTTCTTTTTGCATTTTCTTAAAATCGCTTTCATATATTTGATTAGTTAGATTTTGCGGAGGTGCTTATGATATCACTTATGAAAGAACGCTGCGTAGAGCTTGCCGAATATGTAATTGAAACAGGAGCAACGGTAAGAGCCGCCGCAATGCATTTTGGCATAAGCAAAAGCACCGTACATAAGGATCTTACAACAAGATTAAGGTATGCAAATCCTCGTCTTTATAAAGATGTAAAAGCCGTTTTGCAAACCAATAAATCAGAGCGACATATTCGTGGCGGAGAGGCCACAAGAAAGAAATATATGTCTATAAAGAATCCGAAAAAAACCTAAAAATCAGAAAAAAACAGGGAACAACAGGGAAGTACCCTGCCCCTTATGTGTCAAATTTATTATACTATTTATTTTGTCTATTTTCAAGTCTTTTGATAAATATTTGCTTTTGGGATAAAGATATTTTTTCTTAGTTTTATCAGCAATTTTTAAATACAGTGTACTATGAAAAAATTATGATGAATGATACGTACAGATTATCAAAATTAATAAATGATATTTGCGTATAAGAAATCAATTAACTATACAAATATATAAATAATCAGCAATAAAGAATTTTGCTGTAAATAACTGTATAAGTAAAAAAATGCTGTACACAGAAAAATGCTGATAATTAATGTATAAGCAATAAAATAATTACAAAATGTATAAGCCATAAATATATTATCAAATATAGCAAATAAAAATATCAAAAAATGCAAAAACACAAAATAAGAAAAAAAACAGATAAAATACGGCAAAACCTTATTTTCTGTTCCCTAAATTATACAAAATTTGCATTTTGTATAATTAGAGATATATTTCCCTGACGGGTAGGCGGGGGAGATTTGGCTGAAAATCCCCTATTTGGGGAAAGGGCTGACGTAGGGTTCCTTATATTTTCGGGGGAGAGGTCAAGTGCATTTTTAAAAGATTATTCTCTGCTTTCGCCTTCTCTTTTTTGCTTTTCTTTTTGATTGCGTTAGGGCCGACTAAGGAGATTATTTTTAAAAAAACTAAAAGGGAAGAGTTCCCTACTCTTTTTATTCTATTTGTATCATTTCTTCCTTTTTTTGCTATTATACAAAGCCCTGCTAAACAGGCGGCGGTTGCAACCCGTTAAATAATCATTTGCTCTTCCTTTTTTTTATGTTTTTTCCTTTTCACTTCCCTTCTTCCCTATTTTTGCTAAAAAAAGACACAACAAGGATGTTACTTCCCTGCTGTGCCTTATTTTTATTTTACAAATTCATTATAAATTGCATTAAGTGCGGTTATATAATCGTTTGCATCAACGCCGATGATAATATTAAGCTCGCTTGAGCCCTGGTCGATCATACGGATGTTTACGTTCGCCTTAGCAAGAGAGGTGAAAATTCTCGCCGCAGTTCCCTTTGCCTTAACCATTCCACGTCCCACAACCGCAAGAAGTGCCATATTTTCCTCAACGAACACGTTTTCAGGATTAACATTCTTACAAATTCCGGCAAGAACGTCTGCACGTCTCTCAGAAAGTGCCTTTGTGGAGACAATAACCGTCATTGTGTCAATACCCGAAGGAAAATGTTCAAAGGAAATGCCGTTCTCTTCAAGCACCTGAAGCACCTTACGGCCAAGACCAAGCTCGGTGTTCATCATCGCCTTCTCTATGGTGACACTGGAGAAACCTGTTCTGCCTGCAATACCTGTAATGATGTGCTCGCCGATATCGTCTGTCTCGGGAACGATAAATGTTCCTGTGTCTTCGGGGCGATTGGTGTTTCTGATATTGATAGGAATTTTTGAGTATCTTACAGGGAAAATCGCATCCTCGTGCAGAACGGTAGCACCCATATAAGAAAGCTCGCGAAGCTCCTTGTATGTAATTGTCTTGATGGGCTTGGGATTGTCGATTATTCTGGGATCTGCCATAAGGAAGCCGGAAACATCTGTCCAGTTCTCATAAAGTGTTGCAGATGCTGCACGTGCAACAATAGAGCCGGTTACATCGGACCCACCGCGGGAAAATGTCTTGATAGTGCCGTTGGGCATAGAGCCGTAGAATCCGGGAATTACCGCGAACTCGTGTTCAGAAAGTGCATCTCTCAGCACGTCGTTGGTCTTTTCTGCGTTAAAACTTCCGTCCTCGTTAAAGAAGATAACCTTTTTTGCATCAATAAAATCAAATCCAAGGTATTTTGCAAGTATCATTGCATTAAGATACTCTCCTCTGGAAGCGATATAATCACGTCCCGAGTTATGAAGCAAGGACTGTCTGATCTTCTCAAAAACAGGAGTAAGATCAAGATCTAATTCAAGCTCTTCAATAATATCAATATATCTCTGTTTAATTTCGTCAAATACCTTTGTTACATCCTCTTCGTTAATAGCAAGTGTATAACACTTATAAAGAAGATCGGTAATTTTGGTGTCACTTCCCTGTCTCTTTCCCGGTGCGGAAGCAACAACATACCGTCTTGTGGAGTCGCTTTTTACTATTTCAGCAACCTGTCTGAAATGATTTGCGTCAGCAAGCGAGCTTCCGCCAAACTTCAGTACTTTTAAGCTCATACTAATGAAAATCTCCTGTCGAAAAAAGTTACTATATTATTATATGAGAAAAATTATTGTTTGTCAAGATAAAATAGGAAAATATACTCTGGTATTTACAGTAAATATGTAAAAAAACAAAAAATCCTGAAAAAACATTTAAAAAATCTATTGACTTTTTCATACATGTCTGCTATAATATAGAAGTCGCGTGGAGAGATGGCCGAGTTGGTCTAAGGCGCACGACTGGAAATCGTGTATACCCTAACCGGTATCAAGGGTTCGAATCCCTTTCTCTCCGCCACATACAAAACCGTCCAATAGGACGGTTTTTTGTTTTGTATGTGGCGGAGAGAAAGCCAACTGCGAAAACTGTGCCATATGGCACAAGGGTTCGCATACGAAGTTCGGAGCTCGACAAGCTTGCTTGTCAGACGTAGAGCGAAGTATCTTCACCTTTGGTGAATACCCCTTTCAAAAAGTACTCCACTTGAAGTGATTTATTCTATTTATTCACATATTTATCCATTGACATTATTTTTTCTTCGTGATATAATAAATCGTAATTTGTTACATCAAAAGGAAATAGAACCTTTTGATAAAAATCCTCAAAGAACAAAAAAGATAAATATTTTAAGGCAGAATCATAATGTTTGAAAAAATTAAAGCAAAATTATTATTTGGAAAGCTTTTATCACGTCCCGATATAACAAAAGCATATAAAATGGTTGGGCCGGAAGATTCCTGGTATAATACCATATCTTGCGTTCACCGTTCACTTGACGAAATACAAAAGCTTCCCCATAAAACACTTGAAATTAAAAGCCAAGACGGGCTGACTCTTAAAGGAATTTATTATCCAAGCAAAATTACATCTGACAAGACTGTCATCTGTATTCACGGTTACACAAGCCATGCTGAAAGAGAGTGGGCTTTTCCGGGTTTATTCTATCATTCAATTGGCTTTAATGTTCTAATTCCCTATCAACGTGCCCACGGAATCAGCGAAGGTAAACGCATAACCTTTGGTGCTAAGGAAAGAGAGGACATTGCCGGATGGGCAGAAAAAATCAACGAGCTTTCACCCGGTGGAAAAATTCTGCTTCATGGTCTTAGTATGGGCGGACTTATTGCTCTTTTATCTTCGGATAACAATATTTCGGGAGTTAAAGCAATAATATCCGATGCTCCCTCACCCGGTATTGAGTCATTCTTTAAAAATATATCAAATGATGTTTTTAAAGAGGATGGTGGCAGAGTTGCAGAATGTGCAATGCGGGATTTCAAAAAACAAACCGGCTGTGATCCGCGAAATTTCAATGCTATTGACAGAGTAAAAAAAAGCAATTATCCCCTGCTGCTTTCTGCAGGCGAGCTTGAAGGAATTGATTCGTTTCTTAATGAATTAAAGGAAGCAAGACCCCATCCTGTTGAGATTATCATTCTTCCCGGCTGTAATCACGGCAACGGAATGTATAAGCAAACAAAACTTTATCAGGACAAAATTAAAGAATTTATTTCAAAATATCTATAAAAAAAGCACCCATCTGCGTACCTGCCATAGAGCAGGTACGCGGGCGAAATTTGCCCTTTCGGGCAAGTGAAATCGCTTTGCGGTGAAATATTTGCTCCGCAAATGTGAAATGTCCGCTTGCGCGGCCGTGGGCAAATTTCATTTCACATCGAGCAAGGCGAGATATTTCACAATGTGCGGTAGCACATTATTTCACGTTTTGCGGAAGCAAAACAATTCACTATATGCATTTGTGTCTTCAAATGCAGTGCTTGTCAAGAAAAAAGGACGAGGAATTTTTGCAATTCTTCGCCCTTTTCCTGTTGGTAGGTATTTTGATTTTTATACTGCTCTATCGCAGATCCCCATCAGGGTGCTTTTTATTTGTCTTTATAGGCGATAGCAAGTGTTGCCGCAACAATGTCTCGACAGCCAAGCGAGCGAATAAGCGATGCCGCCATTCCCATTGATGCTCCCGAAGTGATAATATCGTCGACAATTATTACTCTCTTCCCATCAAGCTTTCTGTTTTTTATAATATAAAAGTTTGCGTTTTTAAATCTTTCTTCTGTGTCAAGAGACTTTTGCTCGGTTTTTGCCCTGGATCCAAGGAGAGAAACATATCTTGCACCAAACTCTTTGGCAAGGGATTTTGCAAGTAATTTGGAATGGTCAATACCATACTCAATCACCGCCGCCCGCCGTCTTGGAACATTGGTAAAAATACATTCTTCGGGCTTTTCTACCGAGTTTATTATTGCGGCTTTAAGCTCCTTTGTACAAGCGGCAAGAACGTCGCTTCGGTTATCTCTTTTCAAGCTGTAAATCAAGGAATTTCCGGGTGCTGCCTCTTCATAGCCAAGATAGCGAAAACACTTTACAACACGCTTTATATAGTGCTTTCCGAGAAAGTCCATAGAGCAGTCGCATCTGTTTAAAACTCTGCCGCAAAGAGCACAGTTGCGTGTCTTAAATTCTTCAAAAACGGCATAACAATCAAGGCAGAGTGCATTTTCGCCATAACTAAGCCGTCTTTTGCAACAGGTACATTTAGGAACGGACAGGGCAAATAATGCCCTGTCCATCAGGTTTAGTTTATTCATTTATTTTGTCTTGGGAAAGGAGTCTTTAAGACCGACAATACGGTTAAATGTATTCTCGTGCTTTGTATCCTTTACAAAATAACCGCATCTTACAAACTGGAATCTTTCACCCGGCTTTGCATCGGCAAGAGCGGGCTCGATTTTCGCATTTTCTATGCGAGTAACAGATGCCTTGTTAAGATAATCGTCATAGGTCTTATCCTCGGGAATATCGGCAGTATTTTCGATATCAAAGAGGAAGTTATAAAGCATAACAGTTGTATCCTTGGCATAATCCTTAGAAAGCCAATGAATAGTTCCCTTCACCTTTCTGCCATCTTGTGGCATACCGTTGCCTGTTTCAAGATCGGCGGTACATCTGATTTCTGTGATATTTCCATCAGAGTCCTTGATAATCTCGTTACACTTAACGATATAAGCACCCATAAGACGAACTTCGCCGTCGGGCTTCATTCTGAAGAACTTTGGCGGAGGAACCTCTGCAAAATCCTCTGCATCAATGTAAAGCTCGCGAGTGAAGGCAACCTGTCTTGTACCTGCATCGGGGTTCTGAGGATTGTTGGGAAGATTGAAATACTCAACCTGTGTTTCGGGATAGTTGGTAACAACAACCTTAATGGGATTAAGAATAGCAATTCTTCTCTCTGCACTTGTATTAAGCTCTTCTCTGATGCAGTGCTCAAGAAGCTCGTAATCAACTACACTGTATGCCTTTGCAACACCTGCACGTGCTACAAAATCAAATATAGAAGCAGGAGTGTAGCCCCTGCGGCGAAGACCGCAAAGTGTAGGCATTCTGGGGTCGTCCCAACCGTCAACAAGCTTTTCTTCAACAAGCTTACGAAGATATCTCTTACTCATAACCGTGTGAGTTACGTTAAGACGGGCAAACTCACGCTGTTTGGGTTTCTTCTCAAAGCCGATATTGTCAATAACCCACTCATAAAGAGGTCTGTGGTTTTCAAATTCGATAGAGCAAAGCGAGTGAGAAATTCCCTCAAGTGCGTCCTGAATGGGATGTGCATAATCGTAAAGAGGATAAATGCACCACTTGTTGCCCTGTCTGTGATGATTAATATGAACTATACGGTAGATAGCAGGATCACGCATATTCATATTTGAAGAGGACATATCTATCTTTGCACGCAAGGTTTTTGTGCCGTCGGCAAACTCGCCGTTCTTCATTCTCTCAAAGAGGTCAAGATTCTCCTCAACACTTCTGTTTCTGTAAGGGCTTTCCTTGCCCGGCTCGGTGAGAGTTCCGCGATACTGACGCATCTCTTCTGCGTTAAGATCACAAACGTATGCCTTACCGTCCTTTATAAGCTGAACTGCGTACTCATAGCACTTGTCAAAGTAGTCGGAGCCATAGAAAACACCGCCGTCGGGCTCGCAGCCAAGCCACATAAGATCCTCGTAAATAGATTCAACGTACTCGTTATCCTCTTTGGAGGGGTTGGTATCGTCATAACGGAGATTAAACTGTCCGCCGTACTTTTTAGCAGTCATTGCATTGATCCAGATCGCCTTTGCAGAGCCGATATGAAGGTATCCGTTGGGCTCGGGAGGAAATCTTGTATGAATCTTCAGCTCTGGATTTGCCGCAAGATCCTCGTCAATTATATCGTGTATAAAATTACTTCTGAGTTCTTCCATTTTAGTATTCCTTATCTTCTGAAATATTGTTTTATCGTAGTGCTTTCACCGTGACCGGGATAGACAACCGTTTCATCGGGAAGCTTCATAAGCTTTCGGATAGAATCCTTCAGCATTACAAAATTGCCTGTAGGTAAATCAAATCGACCGTATCCGCCGCCTGCAAAAATAGTGTCACCGACAAAGGCAGAATCACCGATAAGATATGTTGCACTTCCTATTGTGTGGCCGGGACAGTTGATTATTGAAATTTCCCTGTCGCCGAGAGGGAGTGTCTCTCCTTCTTCAAGAACAGTAACAGGGCCGAAATATCCTCTGTCTGTGCCGTCATAAAGCTTGTAGCAGTTTCTCATAGGATCGGAAAGTGCCTCTTTTTCATATACCGAGGTGATAACGGCAGCTCCCGTTCCCGAAACCCAACTGTCAATCTCAAGAATGTGGTCAAAATGTGCGTGAGTTAAAAGGATATATTTGACTCTTCCCTGAAATAAATCCCGGCTATACGGAGTTGTGGGATCAATAACCGCACATTCTTCGCCGGAGGAAACAAGGTAGCAATTCGCAGAAAAAGAATGTGTTGGTTTAAGTAATTCTATCTTCATTTGTTCCTCCTTGTTTTAAAAATATTTTATACATTATAGTATAGCACATCAGGAAATAAATGTCCAGCATTTTTTTAGACAATTATTAACTTTTTTCATACTTTCCTCATAAAATAAAAGCAGGGGAATTGATTCTTCCCCCAAAATCTCACAAAAAGCGAGTTGGTTTTATCTTACAGTCAACTCTTTGAGAGGAGTGACGACTTGAAAAAAATAATGCTTATCGTTGGCTCAGTAACCTATGCAATAAAGCTTCGTAAGCTGCTGAAACGCGAAGGAATATCATCAAATCTTGTAAAAACAGATACAAAAGATAATAATCCCGGATGCAGCCACGGAGTAGAAATTTCAGAGAATGATTTTTATCACGCCGTCATAACTATGAAGGAAAACGGTATAAACTATTCGCTATACCAAAACAAGTATGATCTACCTTGACAATGCCGCCACAACCTTCCCAAAACCATCCACTGTAATTGCCGATTTAAATTTCTGCCTTAAAAAATATTGCGGAAATGCAGGAAGAAGCTCTCACCGCCTATCCTTAAAATCAAGCGAGGCAATATACGAAGCACGTGAAAATGTAGTAGATTTGTTGGGACTTGAAGATGCCGAGCAGGTAGTTTTCAGCTATAATGCAACCTATTGTCTGAACCTTGCAATAAAGACATTCATAAACGGAAAATGTCACATTATCACCTCTGATTTCGAGCATAATTCTGTTATAAGACCGCTTGAAGCATTAAAGAAAAAATACGGTGTGGAATACACCGAAATATCATCCCTTGGCGATGTGTATCAAAACCTGAGCAACGCACTGAGAGAGGATACAAAAGGAATTGTTGCATCTATTGCATCAAATGTGACGGGAGCAGGTCTTCCCCTGCCCGTTTTGTCGAAATTTGCAGAGGAAAAAGGTATATTTCTTATTATTGATGCATCCCAGGCGATTGGTCACACTAAGATTAATCTGAAAAAATATCCCTGCGACGCACTTTGTGCTCCCGGACACAAGGCACTTTTCGGTATTCAGGGGTGTGGATTTACCTGGTTTCGAAGCAAAGAGCGAAAGGAAAGCTTTATCGAAGGCGGAAGCGGCTCTGATAGTGCGGATATTAATATGCCAATGCTGCTTCCTGACGGATATGAAGCCGGAACACTTGCCACACCTGCCATTGTCACCCTTGGAAGCGGTATAAAATATATAAAAAGTATTGGTGTTGACAGAATCGAAGCCAAGCTTAACGATCTTAGTAATGATCTTTCGGGAAAGCTTTCTTCCCTGAAAGAAGTAACGGTCTACCCAAGCGGAACAGGACTTCTCTCATTTAATATAGGAGAGCTTCCATCTTCTTACGTTGTTAAATGTCTTGATAAATGTGGCTTGTGTCTCAGAGGCGGACTGCACTGTGCTCCCTCTGTTCACAGGCATCTGGGTACAATGAAACAGGGAGCTGTCAGGGCATCCTTTTCATATTTAAATCGGCATAGCGATAACGATAAGCTTTATTATGCGATTAAGTCGATAATAAAGGAAAATTAGTAAAAAATAAGGGCTATTCAAGGCGAGAAACCGAGAATAACCCTTATTATTTATTTCTGCTTAGAATTATCTAAGTATTTCTTTATTTTTTGAATTGCATCAAACTTGTATTTACCAAAATTTGTTCCGTCACAACTTACTGTAATATCGGCATATTTTTCAAAAAGAGGAGCTCTTTCGTTATAGAGATCCTGCATTGTCATACCCTTTTTCAGCACAACACCGCGTTTTGAAAAATCAACCGTACGGTTCATTATAACCTCAGCACTTGCATAAAGGTAAACCACAATTCCGCTTTTCTTAAACTTTTCCATAACCGAGGGATAGTAAACAGCACTTCCGCCCGGAGTGAAAATGATGTTGTCCTCGTCAATGGTAAGCAGAGTTCTTTCCTCAACCTGCTTAAAGCCGTCAAGACCGTCCTCATCCATTATCTGTTGCAGCTTACGGCCCTCTTTGACTTCAATAACCTTATCGCCGTCAACAAGCTTCATATTAAACTTTTTTGCCAATGCTCTGCCCATACAGGATTTACCGACGGCAGGCATACCAACTAATGTTATAGTCATAGTCTTTACCTTAGCTAATCTGAAGAATGGAATTTTTAGGTGTTTTATATACACCTGCACACATTGAATCAAGGGTTAAGCATTCGCCCTCAATATTAAATGTAAGCTCTTTTGCACCAAAACTGAAACAGAGATTTAAGCTCTCCTCAGAGTTATTTAAAATTGTGATATAGTCAAATTCGTCGCCCACACGCTTGAAAATAAGCATATCCGAGTCGAGATGAATAAGCTTAAAGCCACCCTGCTTATAAACATCGTTTTCCTGTCTTATCTGTCCCATTTTCTTATAGTGACGGATAAGACGTACATCCTCCTTACCCCAGGGATAAGGCATTCTGTTAAAGGGATCGCGATAACCTTCAAGCCCTGCCTCGTCTCCGTAGAAAATCGTAGGTAAACCCGGCATCGTTGCAAGAACTGTATAGGCAGAAATAAGCTTTTTAACAGCATAATTACGTCTGCCGGGATCCATATGAAAACGTGCAAGCTGATGGTTGTTGAGTCCCGAAACATCCTCGTTACCCAAAACGGTGAGAATTCTTTCAGTATCGTGAGTGCCAAGCAGGTTCATCTGATTGTGCAGAATGTGGTCGGGTGCATTGTTTGTAACGTCGGTAAGTGCATAGCGAAGCTTGTCGCACCCCTGACCGTTAAGAAATTCAATTATTCCCGATCTTAAAGGATAATTCATTACACCGTCAAGCTCGCGGCCAAGATAATAGTGCCTTCTCTTGTCATAAGAGCTTTTGTTGGAAGCATCCTCCCAAACCTCGCCATAGAGAATTCTGTCCTTTGCCTTGCCGCAAAGACGTTGTTTAATTTTGGCAATAAAATCATCAGAAAGCTCGTCTGCAACATCAAGACGGAAGCCGTAAACGCCCATCTTTTCGTACTTGTCAATAACACCGTCATCACCCACGAAAAAGTCGCAACATTCAGGATTATCGGGGTTAATTCTGGGCAGAGTGTCAATTCCCCACCAAGAAGTGTACTTTGTAGGATACTCCTGGAAGTCATACCAATCATAGTATTTTGACTTTCTCGATTGATATGCACCCTGCTCTTTGTATCTTGAATACTTGTTAAAATAGATACTGTCAGAGCCGGTGTGATTGAATACGCCGTCAAGAATAATCTCGATATCAAGCTTGTGTGCCGCTCTGAGCAAAGCACGCAATGCCCGTTCCCCTCCGAAAATAGGATCAACCGTCATATAGTCTGCGGTGTCATATTTGTGGTTGGATGCGGCTGAGAAAACAGGGCTTAAATATATAGCCGTTGTGCCAAGCGATTTAATAAAATCAAGCTTTTCGATAATTCCCCAAAGAGTTCCGCCATAAAACTTGTTGTTATATAGAGGAGCTCCGGGATATTCGGGATATTCGGCAACAACTTTCCATTCGCCCGGTACAATTTTTGCACCGTCGGGAATACTGTATTCTCCGCCACGACGAAATCTGTCAACAAAAATGTGATAAATTACACCGCCGCGGATTTTCTTTGGCTCTTTATACCTGAAATCACTTAAAGTAAGCTGCATCATATTGGTAAGATCGGGATTTGCGTCAAAGAAAACACTTTCTGCCCACCTGTGACCGTACAGCTTGTTACCAAGTGTCAAAAGACGGGGTCTGAAAAAGTAAAGCCCCGTATCAAGACGTTCTCTGTCTATTTCAAAAATATAGCAGTCATATTCGCAATCAATTCCTGTCCATTCGCCCTCTATCTCTGCAATTTTTGAATATGCATTTTCGTCATAAATATCCAAAATAGCCGAGACAGTGCCGATTACACGAGGAATATTCAGCTTAATTTCTGCCTTTTCCTTAATCTCAAAGGCAGTCGAGATGCCTCCCACACCGTTATGAATATACTCATACTCGGCACGGTTATGCTGCATCTCGACTACGTTAAAGTGCTGTGGATTCACAAAAACCTCTAATTTGTCAAATTATTTACTCTAAATATCCTATTGATAGAAGTTGAGTTTAATTATTTAATCTTATTGATAGGAGTTGCATGCCAGATATTTTCTGCGTAGTTTCTGATAGAATTATCTGATGCGAATACTCCGCTGGTAGCAGTATTCATAAGCGACATTCTCGCCCACTTCTGCTTGTCCGCATAGTCCTTCATAGCTCTGCGATAGGTATGAGTATAGGACTCGAAATCAGCAAGACACATGAAGGGATCGGCTACACCGTTCACAGAGTTGATAAGGTAATCTGCTATGTGAGAGAAGTCCTGACCGCCGATGGGAGAATAGAATCTGTCAACAACTCGGCGAAGATGCTCGGAGTTGTGATAGAAGCTTCTTGCGTTGTAGCCCGACTTCCAAAGCTCGTCAACCTCGTCACTGTTAAGACCGAAGATGTAGATGTTATCCTTACCGCATGCCTCGTAAATCTCAACATTTGCACCGTCCATTGTACCCATAGTTACAGCACCGTTCATCATAAGCTTCATACAGCCGGTACCGCTTGCCTCTTTACCTGCAAGAGAGATCTGCTCGGAAATGTCAGCAGAAGGAATAAGAACCTCTGCAAGAGAAACGTTGTACTCTTCCATAAATACGATCTTGATCTTGTCGCGGGTGAGAGGATTTCTTTCAAGCTCTTCAGAAAGGAACCAGATAAGCTTGATAAGCTTCTTAGCCATTACATAGCTGGGAGCTGCCTTACAGCCGAAGATGAAGGTCTGAGGAGGAATATCCGCATTGGGATTATCCATAATTTCGGTATAAAGCGACATAATTTTAAGCACGTTAAGGAGCTGACGCTTGTACTCGTGCATTCTCTTGATCTGTACGTCAAAGATAGAATCGGTATCTATACGCTTGCCGGTCTTGTTGTAAGCATAATAAGCGAAGGTTTCCTTGTTATGATGCTTGATATCGGCAATTCTGTCCAAAACGGCGGGATCATCCTTGTAATTTGCAAGACCGATAAGCTCACGTCCGTCATTGGTAAAGCCGTCACCGATAAGCTCGGTAAGAAGCTCGGTAAGTGCGGGGTTGGAATAATTAAGCCACCTTCTGTGAACAACACCGTTTGTTACATTTGTAAACTTCCAGGGTGTCATCTTGTAGAAGTCGTGGAAAATGGTCTTTTTAAGAATATCGCTGTGAAGCTTGGAAACACCGTTTACGGTATGAGAGCCAACGATAGAAAGGTTAGCCATTCTTATCTGGTTGTAAGCAACGATAGCCATACGTGAAATTCTGTTCCAGTCACCGGGATAAAGATTCCAGAGGTCAGCAGTAAATCTGCGATTGATCTCGTTTACGATCATAAGAATTCTGGGAAGTTTCATACCGAACAAATCAAGTCGCCAGCATTCAAGTGCCTCGGGAAGAACGGTATGGTTGGTGTAGGATACAGACTTAACAACAACAGACCATGCGTCGTCCCAGGAATAGGAATACTGGTCCATAAGGATTCTCATAAGCTCGGGGATAACAAGTGCGGGGTGAGTATCGTTGATGTGAAGGCAAACCTTGTCCTCAAAGCCCTGAAGAGTGCCGTGCTCAGCAAGGAATTCGTTAATAATGTTCTGAAGAGATGCAGAAACAAGGAAATACTGCTGAGTAAGACGGAGAAGCTTACCCTCATCATAGTTATCCGGGGGATAAAGCTGCTTTGTAATCGACTCTGCATTGTAGTCGGAGGAGAAGTTCTTGACGTAAGAGCCCTGGGTTGCATAGCTGGGCAAGGGCTTGGAAATGGGCTTTGCTCTCCAAAGACGGATAAGGTTTACAGCATTTGTGGTTGTTCCGGGGATAAGAATATCGTAAGGAACTGCGTTTACTTCATCGTAATCGTAGTTGTTAATGGTATACTTGCCGTTTTCCCACTTTTCTTCTATTCTGCCACCGAACTTAACAGAGATAATTCTGTCGGTTCTGGGAACAAGGCGAACGCCACCGGATGCAAGCCATTCGTCGGAAAGCTCAACCTGCTCACCCTCAACAATCTTCTGACGGAAGAGACCATTCTCGTAAAGAAGAGAGTATCCCTTTGCGAAATAATCCTGTGCGGTAAGAGAGTCCATAAAGCAGGCAGCAAGTCTGCCAAGGCCGCCGTTGCCGAGACCGGGATCAACTTCACAGGCATATACCTTCTCAAAGGAAGAGCCGAAGTCTTCAAGAACCTCGCAAAGCTCGTCGTAAATGCCAAGGTTCATAGAGTCGTTTTTGAGTGCACGTCCTACAAGGAACTCCATACAGAGGTAGAAAATCTTCTTTCCGCCTGATGCTCTTGTTCTCTTTTTAAATTCCTCGCGGTACTCAAGCATAATGTCTTTTATTGCAAGGAAGGATGCCTGATAAAGCTGTTCGGGAGTTGCCTTCTGCACGTTGAAAATACCGCGTGTTACAAGCTTCGCCTCAATTCGCTCTCTCAGCTCCTGTTTTGTAATTTTTGTCTTTTCTCCTGCTATGGTGTTTGCGATTGTTTCATTGTTCATTGCTAATTTTTCCTATCGAATGTGTTTTTGTTTATACTAAATTATTGTAAATCGAGATATATTCCTTGGCAGAATTCTCCCAAGTAAAGTTTGACTTCTTTGCGGAAGCGGTAAGCTCGTTCCACTTTTTAGGTGTCTTATAAAGCTCAAGAGCATCCTTGATTGTGAAGAGAAGCTCGTGTGCATTATAGTTATCAAAGCGGAATCCGTTTGCACCCTCCTCGCCGTACTTTTTGATAGAGTCATAAAGACCGCCAACAGAACGAACTACGGGAATTGTTCCGTACGAACAGGCAATCATCTGAGCAAGGCCGCAGGGCTCGCTCTTGGAAGGCATAAGGAATATGTCCGCACCTGCGTACATCTTCTTGGAAATTAAGCGGTCAAACTTAATAAGTGCCTTGAAGTTGGAATGACGGGACTCTGCTGCACGGAAGGCATTTTCATATTCCGCATCACCCGTGCCAAGCACGATAACCTGCACACTCTCGCAAAGAAGCTCGTCAAGAATGTGAAGAACAAGGTCAATTCCCTTCTGCGAGGCAAAACGTGTAATCATAACTATAAGCGGAACATCTGCCGCCTGAGGAAGACCAACCTCTGCCTGAAGAGCTGCCTTATTCTTCGCCTTGCCCGACTTATATGTGCGGGTATTGTAGCTTGCATAAATATCTCCGCCGCGTTCAGGCGAGAAATAATCATAATCTATGCCGTTGATAACTCCACGCATCTTATAACGGGCATCTCTGATAATAGAGGAAAGTCCGAATGCAAAGAAATCGTGTTCAAGCTCGCAGGCATAGTTAGGGCTTACGGTTGTGATAAAGTCAGAAGTTACAATAGCACCCTTCATAAGATTTATACAGCCGTCATAGTCAACCACACCGCGATACATAGGATCAAGTCCAAACACATCACCGAGAATCTGCGATCCGAATTTGCCCTGATACTCGATATTGTGAATTGTAAATACGGTTTTTACGTTTTTCAGAGCTTCGATATGCGAGAACTCTGTTTTAAGGTAAATAACTGCGGGAGCAGTCTGCCAGTCGTTGGCATGAAGAATATCGGGAATATTGCCCGTATGAAGCATAAACTCAATTACCGAGCGAGAGAAGAAAGCAAATCGCTCTGCATCATCAAACTCTCCGTAAAGTCTGCCACGGTCAAAATAATAGTGATTCTCAACAAAGTAGTAGGTCACCTTATTCTGATTAATCTTATAAACCGAAGCACCGGTGTGACGCCAAGCGTGGTTAAAGCTCATATCAAGCACAAGCTCAAGTCTTTCGCGGTACTGCTGTTTCATTGTGTCATAAAGAGGCATAATTACAGAGCACTCGTTTCCGTCTGCGGCTGCAACCGCCGCAGGAAGAGCACCCATTACATCACCAAGTCCGCCGCTGGCAGCAAAGGGATTTGCCTCGCTTGTTACATATAATATTTTCATTAAAAACTCCTCTTGGGGTTAAAATCAGATCTTGCGTCCCTTCTGAATATAGAAAGGCATATTGTCGTTACCCGAAAGAGTAACACCCTCTGTAACGAGAACGTCCTTGTCTGCTACGATGCAGTTAAGAGATGCGTTCTTGCAGATATGAGTTCCGTGGAAGAGAACACTGTTTTTAACAACAGCACCCTTCTCTATTGTTACATCTCTGAAAATTACAGAGTTGATAACGGTTCCCTCAATGCTGCACTCGTCGGCAATCATAGAATTTTCAACCTTGGCGGAGGGATAATGCTTTGTAGGTGCAGAGTTATGAACTCTGGTAAGGATAGGAGCTTCCTTCTTCCAAAGCAGAGACTCTCTTGCCTTCTCGTTGTTAACAAGCTCCATAGAATACTTATAATAATCAAGGAAGCTGGATACAGAAGCTGCAAAGCCGGTATACTTGTAAGTCATATAACTGGAGGTCTTGCAGTTCTTAAGAAGAAGCTTGGTAAAGCTGTTAAGATTATATGCCTCTGCCTCTTCGATAAGGTTACGAAGATAAAGTGTGTTCATCACATAGATACCGAGAGCAAGCTCGGGGTGACGTTCATCATAACAATTACTCATAGCTATCTGTGTAACCTTGTTTGCCACAGAGGAAATCATAGCTCTGGGAGTCTTTGCGGTATAATCGGGAGCAACCTCGCTTGTTACAATAGTAACATTCGCACCTGTCTGTGCGTGGGTACGAATAACGTCGTTGATGTCGATTGTAAGAGCTGTGTCAGAGTCCATAAGAACAACATACTCCTCTTTAATCTCATCAATATATTCCTTCATGCTTTTAAGTGCTTCCATATGAGTGGAGAACATAGCATTGTCGGAATTCTGGGATGCCTGGAAGGGAGAAATGAATGTAATTCCGCCCTCGCGACGTGCAAGATCCCAGTCCTTACCGCTGCCAAGATGCTCAAGGAGCGAGCGATACTTGTAATTTGCAACGATATAAATATTTGTCATATCTGCATTTACCATATTGGAAAGTGCAAAGTCAATAAGTCTGTAACGGCAAGCGAAAGGAATTGCCGCAACAGTTCTGTCGCTTGTTAATCTGGAAAGAGTATTATTATTTAAGCTTGAAAAAATAATTCCTGCTGCACTGTTTGCCATTTTAAAATCCTCCCCTTCTTATGCCTTTGTAATTACACTACCGCTTGCGATAAGAGCAATTTCGTCCTTACCGGCATTTTCTTTACCAACGGTAGCACCCGCTTCAACAACGGTATCAGAGTCAACAATTGCGGTGTAAACACGAGCATCTGCCTTAACAACAACATCCTCCATTACAACCGAATCCTTAACAATTGCACCCTTTTCAACAACAACACCGCCTGAAACAACCGAGTTGATAACCGTTCCGTAAATCTTACAGCCCTCGGAGATAAGCGAGTTGTCAACCACTGCACCGTTTCCTATATACTGAGGAGGACGTGCTGTATTCTTGGAGTAAATACGGAAGTCCTGATCTGCAAGAGTGAGAATGGGATTCTCGCCAACAAGGTCCATATTTGCCTCCCAAAGAGAAGAAATTGTTCCAACATCCTTCCAATAACCCTCAAAGCGATAGGAATAAAGCTTCTCGCCGTTGTTAAGAAGGTTGGGAATAATGTTCTTACCAAAGTCGTTAGAGGAATTTTCGTCCTCTTCATCATTCTCAAGATACTCGATAAGTGTCTTTGTAGAGAAGATGTAAATACCCATAGATGCCTGATTGTTCTTAGGATTCTTGGGCTTTTCCTCAAACTCATAAATAGAGCCGTCAGGATTGGTGTTACAGATACCAAAGCGGAATGCCTCTTCCATAGGAACGGTAATTGTAGCTACTGTGCAGGCAGCACCCGTCTCCTTATGCTGACGAAGCATCTTGCTGTAATCCATACGGTAGATATGGTCGCCCGAAAGAATAAGAACATAATCGGGATCATACTGCTTTATGAAGTTAATATTCTGGTAAATTGCGTTTGCAGTTCCCTTATACCAGTCAGAATTCTTGTTTCCCTGGTAAGGAGGAAGCACGTAAAGACCGCCTCTGATTCTGTCAAGGTCCCAGGGAGCACCGTTGCAAACATATTCGTTAAGCATAAATGGCTGATACTGGGTAAGCACACCAACGGTGTCAATACCTGAATTAATACAGTTAGAGAGAGGGAAATCAATAATTTTGTATTTGCCTCCAAAGGAAACTGCCGGCTTAGCAATCTTCTTTGTAAGGTCGTAAAGGCGAGAGCCCTGTCCTCCCGCAAGGAGCATTGCTATACATTCTTTTTTACAGTACATATTTTTTCTCCTTATAATTTAATTTGTTTTTCGGTAACTATTCTTTTATATATTGCACCCGAGAAAGGAGGAAGAGATACAGTTGCCTTGTATTCGCCGCCAATTTTCTCGATTTTAATATTCTTCTGCTCGTCGCTGAGAGTTCCCGTATCAAATACCGACTGAAGTCTTACACCTCTGTCACAGAAAATTGTTGCATCCTGTGTTGAACCTGAGAAGTTAAGCACAACGGTAAGATACTGTCCCTTCTTATTAAGACGTCTGAAAGCCACAAGATTTTTGTCCGCCTCGTCGGGAAGAAGCCACTTAAAGCCGTCCTCTACAAAATCTATCTCCCAAAGCTCGCTATGGCCGAGATAGAAATAGTTAAGTGATGCGACAAAATCCCTGAAATGTCTGTGATTGGGATAATTCAGCATAAACCATTCAAGCGAGTTATCATAATCCCACTCTCTGAACTGTGCATACTCTGTTCCCATAAACAGCATCTTTTTGCCGGGATAGGTCATCATAAGCATAAGCGAGGTGCGTGCCTGCTTAAACTTGTCCTCATTTGAGCCAAACATCTTGTTGATGAATGAACCCTTGCCGTGAACAACCTCGTCGTGTGAAATAGGCATACAGTATTGCTCTGTAAATGCATACATGAGAGGGAAATTCAGGGCTGTGTGATGATATTTTCTGTAAATCGGGTCGGTCTTTACATATCTGTAAAAGTCGTTTGCCCAACCCATATTCCATTTCATATTAAAGCCGATACCGCCCGAGCTTACGGGATGAGTGATTCCGCCAAAGGAGGTTGATTCCTCCGCAATCATAAGTACGTCGGGATATTCAGCGAATATTGCCGAATTCAGCTTTCTTAAAAAGGCAGTTGCCTCAAGGTTTTCATTTGTACCAAGATAATTGGGATGCCACTCGCCGGGCATTCTGTCATAATCAAGGTAAATCATAGACGCAACCGCGTCAACACGAAGACCGTCTATATGGAACTCTCTGAAGAAATAGAGAGCATTTGATACAAGGAATGACTGTATTTCTTCCCTTCCCAGATCAAAGAATCTTGTACCCCAGGAACGGGATTCCATTCTGTCCTTGCCCTGATACTCGTAAAGAGGAGAGCCGTCAAACTCGTAAAGTCCCCACTCGTCCTTCGGGAAATGTGCGGGAACCCAGTCCATAATAACACCGATGCCTGCTTTGTGCAAGCTGTTGATAAGGTGTTTCAGGTCGTTGGGAGTTCCGAAACGTGAGGTAGGTGCATAGAAGGCACAAACCTGATAACCCCAGGAGCCGTCAAAAGGATGCTCCTGCAAAGGAAGGAACTCAACGTGGGTATATCCCATCTTTTTAAGATAAGAAGGAAGAATGTCGGCAAGCTCGCGGTAGGAGTAATATCTGTTGTCCTCCTCGTGACGCATAAAGCTGCCCATATGCATTTCATAGATATTAATAGGTGTGCTGATGTAATATTTTCCGTCAGAGCAGATAGTTTTCTTTCTGTGGTTAAGCCAACGCTTGTCCTCCCACTTAAAGCTCTTGTCGGTGAAAATCAGCGAAGCTCCGTCAGATCCGGATCTGGAGAAACGTGCGTACGGATCACCCTTGTCGCGATAACCTGATGCCGACTCAATGCGGAATTTGTAGGGCTGAAGCTCAAGAGAATGATCAGAGAGATATTTAAGCTCCCAGATGCCATTGTCGGTTACTCGTGAAAAAGGAACGGCAAAGGTCCAACCCGAGAAGTCTGAGACAAGACCAACACTCTTAGCATTGGGTGCCCAGGTTCTGAAGGTATATTCATACTTGCCGTCCTTAACTAAAAGCGAACAACCCAAAAAATCGTATGCACGATAGTTTGTACCCTGATGAAACAGATAGCTGTCAAGATCAATATTAGACATACAAATTGCTCCTTTTATAATAATCCTTAAATATTTTATCATTTAAAAGCCAATTTGTCAAGCAAATATATATATTTTTATTATTTTGTGCGTAATTAAATACGCAAAATATATCTTTTTATCTGTCTTATGGGCAATATCAAACATCTTGCAATAATGGTAAAACTTTGTAAAACAAGGCGAAAAATTAACAAAAAAATCCTTATGAAAAATTCGTAAAAAGCAATTTTAGCAAGATAGAACGAGGCAGAAGATAAAATTAGCATATAAATTCTGATTATCCCATCAAGCGAGATATAGGATAAAACACAAAATCCGAGACAAAAAAGAAGGGGTGAGATAAATGATAAAATCTTGCCTGTTTTTGTGCTTTTACCCACATGTGAAAAGTTCGGCAAAGGAAATATTTTATCGAATTTTACTGTTTTTTTTACTATATCCGGTAATGAATAAAAAATGCTCCTAACAAGCACAAGTGCCGAATAGAATACCGCAAAGCTCACACCGTAAAGAATGGCATACAGTATTGAATCGGCAATTTCTTTATAAGTAAAAGTGATCATCCGAACAGTTTTGCAAAAGCACCCTTATTTTTCTTTTCCTTACTGTAAAACACACCGTTTATTCTTCCGGTAATCTGTATTTCACCACCCATCTGACTAAGACATTCGATTTTAAGTCCCTGCCCCTCGATGCATATTCTTCCCTCGCTTGTTTCAAGGGTGACGTATGCCTCATCAAAGCTTTCTACATTCATAATTCCGTTAAGCGATATTCTGTTTCTCTCTTTAATATTCAGGTTTGTATGCTTTATCTCCTCTTTTGGCATTGATAAACTCCTTTCAGACGACAAAAAAAGCCGCATATTCTCATTAGAAAATATGCGGCAATTCTTGTTTTTATGCTTATGTCTCCGAGACGATTTCGTACATTCCGGAGGCCTCGCTTTTTTTCGTAGTATCCTTGATTTCAAGCACCCTTACAGTAACCGATTTGTTGCCGAATGCAACGGTAATCAAATCACCTATTTTGACATTATATGATGCTTTGGCATTCTTTCCGTTAACAGAAATTCGCTCGGAATCACAAGCATCATTAGCTACGGTGCGGCGTTTAATCAGCCGAGAAACCTTTAGGAATTTATCAAGACGCATTTAATTAGCCGTTAACCTGTTCCTTGAGAACCTTGGAAGCGGAGAAAGAGGGCTTCTTGCAAGCATCGATCTTGATAACCTCGCCGGTCTTGGGGTTACGGCCTTCTCTTGCAGCAACTTCCTTAACCTCAAAAGTACCAAAGCCGATAAGCTGAACCTTATCACCGTTCTTAAGTGCACCTGCGATAGCAGCGAGAGTTGCACTTACAGCTGCGTCAGCATCCTTCTTGGAGAGATTGGTTTCAGCAGCAACTACGTTTACGAGATCTGTCTTGTTCATTGGTTTATACTTCCTTTCAAATAAATAATGGTATTCGCGTAATTTAATTATATCAATAGTATTTGAATAAAGTCAAGGGTAAATATTCATTTTTGTGATTAATAATTACACTTTTCGTCTTATTTTATAATTTTATCAGGATAATTTTGTGTATTTTGCTAATTCGCGGAATTTTCGCGGTCCGATAAGCCCGAAAATCATTGAAATTACAAGATAAATCAAGGCGGCAAGGGCTATTGAAATAACAAGTGAAGGTGTGCCCCCAAGCCAGAAAATCATCTTATGATAGACATATTTTGACAGAAATACAGATATAAATCCAAGAAGATGCGGAAGAAATGAAGCTTCAATAAGAGGAAGTCGGGATTTCTCCTTTTTTCCGTAAATGATTATGGAAACAAGAAGAGCCACCGCATAGGAAATTACTGTTCCGATTGGAGCACCGTAAATGCCGAGATCGGTTTTTACAATTATATAATAGCTCACAAAAATCTTCATTAAACTGCCAACACCCATTGAAATCAGCGGTGCTTTCACCGTACCGCCGGCTTCGAGAACTGTATTGACAATCAGAAGAAGAGAGGAAAATAGGATTGCCGGAGCTATCAAAACAAGCATCTCTCCGCCCACCTTACAGTCGGATGAGGGAAACAGCAAGGAAAGAATCTCCTCGGCATAAACAATAAGTCCTATCATCATTGGGGCAGACAAAATTGACGTAATTTCGAAAGCACTCTTCTCTGCCCGTTTTAACCCTTCTCTGTCGCTTGTTGTAAAGCATCTTGTAAACACAGGAAGAAAAGCCACCGAGATAGGTGCAATTACAGAAATTGCAAGATTAAACATAGGAACTGCAAGTGTTGTATAATTGCCGTAAAGAGCACTTGCCTCGCTTTCTGTATAGCCGATTTTTAAAAGGCACCGCATAATTAAACCAAGGTCAATAAGGTTTGTAATACTCATAATTGCGGCACTGATTGTAATGGGAACAGAAATTGATAAAATTCTTTTTATTATGTTTACTTTTGTTGACTTTTCGATATTCTGCTCGGTTTTTTCTCTTTTTATTTTGATTTTCGAACAAATGAGAAGATATAATAATCCGAATGCCGAGCCCACCGTAACACCTAAAATTGTAAGTGAAGAAAGCTGTTTTAGCGACAAACCGAGCTTTACACCTACCATTGTAAAGGCAAGTCCGAAGCACAATTTGCCCACACCATCTATTACCTGTGAAACAGAAATATCAAGCAGTTTTGTGTTTGCACTGAGATATCCGCGAATAACCCCGGAAAGCGAAACAAGGACTATTGAAGGAGCAATTGTCAGCATTGAGAGAAATGCTCCTCTGTTGCCGATTAGAACAGAAATCGGGCCTGAAAACAGGAGAAAAACTATTGTAATAACTCCGCCGATTATGAAAAACAGACGGGAGGCAACCCTGAAAATTCTTTCTTCAGCTATCGAATTTCCCTCTGCCTTTGCCCTTGAAATAAGTATCATAACCGCCTTTGGAACACCTGCCGTACAAAGCAGATAAAAGAAGGCATAGACGGTATAAGCCGAGTTAAAATATCCCATTCCCTCGTCACCAAGCATAGAGCAAATAGGAATTTTATAAATTAAACCGATAAATTTAACGATAATTGCCGAAAGTGTTAATGAAAAAGTTCCACCGATAAATCCCGACATCATTCTGCCGTTTTGCTTTGTTTTATTTGATTCGCTGTGCATTTTTCCTCCGAAAAAAAGAAAGATTCACTAAAATATATTAGCGAATCCTTCTAATTATAATATAATAAGGAAAAATGTTTATTTATGCTTCAAAATATCGGAAAAAACTCAAAAAGCAATATCTTATTAATCAAAAGATTATCCTTCGATTTCAAAGAACTTGAAAACGTCCTCTTTATTCTTTCTGCGTCTTTCTTTTCCTCTATCGTCTGCCTCCTCGGCAAGATACTCATAAGGATACTTGGGACGGAAAAGACGCATAATTATTGCCTCGGAGTTAATGCCGTTCTCAAACTTAACAAGCTTTGTAACCGCACCTGCACCAACGGCGAAAATGGTCTGAAATTCCTCCATCATATACACGTTGTAAAGTCCCTCGTGGCCTTCAATGGAAAAACCGACGTTTTCAAGATTTCCAACAGTATTCTTCTGTCTGTACATATAGTATGGCTTGTAGCCGGCAAACTTGGTTTTAAGCTGAGAATAGGAAACACTTTTTGCCGCATCGCCGCCCGTCAGCGAGTAAACACTTGAATTATTCCTGAGTGCATCCGATGCCTTCTTAACGCAGAAGGTATGTACTGTGATATTTGTGGGTTCAAGATCAATAATCTTATCCACCGTCTCGGAGAAGTTTTTAAAATCATCTCCCGGCAGACCTGCGATAAGGTCAACATTTATATCGCGGAAGCCGATTTCCTTTGCCAAAGCATAAGCATTGTAAAAATCTTCAACTGTGTGACGTCTGCCGATTTCCTTCAGAATATCGTCATTAAGAGTCTGAGGGTTAACACTTACTCTGGTAACACCCTGTTGCTTTGCAACGGTAAGCTTTTCTCTTGTAATCGTATCGGGACGGCCTGCTTCAAGGGTAAATTCAAGCAATACATCTCTGTCCACATTCTCATTAATACGTGTGAGAAGACGGTCAAGCTGTTCTGCCGAAAGAGTTGTTGGTGTACCGCCGCCGATATAGACGGTTGTCACCTTTAAACCAAGTCGCTTTATCGTGTCGAATGTATCGTCAAGATCCACAAGAAGTGCATCAAGATACTCGTCGATCATAGAAAGCAGTCTTTTAGTCGTATAGGAAACAAAGCTGCAATATGCACATCTTGAGGGACAGAAGGGAATGGAAATGTAAAGCGAGCAGGTACCCTCGGGAGTTTTCTTCATCATCTTATACTCGGCATTTGCTACTGAAACGGCAAGAGCCGCCTTCTGAGGATTAAGAAAATACTCGTCGCGAAGAACCTTTTTGGTCTTTAACATACCCTTTCCTGCCCTGAGAATAGAGTTTGCAACCTTAGCAGGACGAACACCTGTAAGAATACCCCAAGGCGGAGTATGACCAAGCAGCTCCTTGCCTGCCGCAAACACAGCTCTGCCAACCGCAATTGCCTCGTGAGTGGCAAAATTAATCTCCTCATCAAGAGAAACACTTTCGGTTGCCTCGCAAAGCTTGTCATTCAGCTTTATTGAAACGTACGCAGTAACACTTGTGCTGTCGCTGTCGCGATAAACGTCAACCGCAACCTCAGGCACACCCTCGCCGGGCTGTTCATTCTCACCGAAGGTAGCTCCCGGGAAGAATACCATACAAAGTGTCTGCACGTAATATTTATTTATATCTCCGTTAATTTTTAAAATCATAAAATACTTCCTTTGCGGTCATATTTATATTCTGCCTGAAATTATTTTCTTAAAACGGCTGAATCCATAATAATGGTTACAGGGCCGTCGGTAGACATTTCGGTACGCATATCAGCACCGAAAACACCTCTCTCACACTTGCCGATACGTTCCTCGAGCTGAGAAATAAAGTGCTCGTAAAGTCGATTTGCAACTGCGGGAGGAGCAGAATTAAGATAATCGGGACGGTTGCCGTGTGCGTAGTTTGCGTGCAGAGTAAAGTTTGACACAACAAGTGCCCTGCCCGACACGTCCTTTATAGAAAGGTTCATTTTGCCGTTTTCATCGGAGAAAATCCGAAGCTTTGAAATTTTCTCGGCAAGGAGAGTTGCATCCTTTTCGTCGTCTCCAACCTTTACACCGAGAAGAAGATAAAGTCCCTTTTCAATAGAGCCCGAAAACTCTCCGTCAGCGAAAACCGTTGCAGAATTAACCCTTTGTATAACACAAATCATAAATAACCTCTTAATTCATAAATCCGCGTCTTACGGTCAGGATTTTGGGTACAGAACGCAGACGTGAAACGATAGAATCATAGTGATCCACACTTCGACAGCCAACCACAAGATTGATTGCCATACCGTCTTTACCCGGCTGAGTGTTGATCTGAGAAATAGAAACCTTCATATCCGCAAGAGCCACAGAAATACCTGCAAGAACGCCGATTTCGTCCTCTGCGATAATCTGAATCATCGCCTCATAAACCGCACTTTGAGTGGCTTCAACCTTCTCCCACTCTGCTCTCACCCAACGGGCAAGATTATCCTCGTTTCCGCGTGATGCAATAACATTGGGGCAGTCTGCCTTATGAATTGAAACACCGAAGCCACGTGTAACAAAGCCAACAATTCTGTCACCCGGAAGCGGATTGCAACACTTTGCAAACTTAACCTGATAACCCGAATCGCCGTCAATGATAACACCGCCTGATTTACGGTTCTTACGGCTTACATTTGTAAGCTTAACCTTAGCAAGCTCTTCCTCGGCGGTAAGAGGGCCTTCCTCGGCAACACGAAGCTTTTCAATCTCCTCTTTAATCTTGGGAATAAATCTGGAGAGCGAAAGTCCGCCAAAGCCGATTGTGTTATAAAAGTCCTCGGCACTGTTAATGCTTACCTTCTTTGCAATGGAAGAGATAATATCGTTAATCTGAGCATCGGTTATCTGTCTGTAAATACGTCTTAGCTCGCGTTCAACCTCT
Organism: Eubacteriales bacterium; assembly: GCA_045538685.1. Taxonomy (GTDB): domain Bacteria; phylum Bacillota; class Clostridia; order Oscillospirales; family CAG-272; genus UBA1740. The sequence goes on from JAZSRX010000028.1 coordinate 31,775, forward strand.
GTCTTACCAACCTCGATATTCTCTGCTCTGGATTCCTTTTTAAACCACTGTCTGATTTTGCTTCTCGCCTGACCGGTCTTAACAATTTTAAGCCAATCTCGGCTGGGGCCCTTAGAGGAATTGGAAGTAATAATCTCAATAATATCACCGTTGCCGGGGATTCTGTCAATAGGAACAATAACACCGTTTATCTTTGCACCTGTCATCTTGTTACCGACGGCAGAGTGAATTGCGTATGCAAAGTCTATAACGGTAGAACCGAAGGGCAGCGAAATAACGTCACCCTTTGGAGTAAATACAAATGTTTCATCGTGGAAAATATCCGTCTTGAAGGAATGAATAAATTCATCGGGATCGCGGGTATTTTCATCAGATTCAAGAAGCTGGGCAATCCAGCGAAGCTTTTCGTCAATATTCGCTCCGCCACGTTCACCGGATTTGTACTTCCAGTGAGCCGCGATACCGTACTGTGCCTCCTCGTGCATCTGACGTGTACGGATCTGTACCTCAAAAGGAATACCGCTGTTACCGATAACGGTGGTATGAAGCGAACGGTAAAGGTTGGGCTTGGGTGTGGAAATATAGTCCTTGAATCTGCCGGGAATGGACTTGAACATCTCGTGAACAAGACCAAGGGCGGTATAACACTCAAGCTCGGTGTCAACAATTACACGCACCGCATAGAAGTCGTAAATCTCGTCAAATGCCTTGTTCTGACTGTACATCTTGCGGTAAAGCGAGTAAACCGACTTAACTCTGCCCTCAAGAGTAAAGGAAATGTTGCACTCCGAAAGCTTTTCTGCAAGAAGTGCCTTTGCCTCGTTTATAAAATCACCGCTTCTGCCGAACTTCTTGTCAATCTCCTCGCTGACCTCCTGATAACCCACGTTATCAAGATAGAAAAGACTTATGTTTTCAAGCTCCTGCTTAATTCTCTGGATACCGAGACGGTGAGCCAAGGGAGCATAGATATACATTGTTTCAAGAGCAATTGCACGCTGTCTGTCCTCCTTCTTTGCAGAAAGAGTACGCATATTATGAAGTCGGTCGCAAAGCTTGATAAAGATAACACGGATATCTCTGTTCATAGCAAGAAGCATCTTACGAATGTTCTCAATATGTGCTTCTTCCTTATCGGCGATTTGAACTTGAATAATCTTTGTAAGACCGTCAACAAGCATAGAAACGTCCTTGCCAAACATTTTACTCAGTGTTTCAAGACTTGTCTTATCGGGGCAGTCCTCAACAGTATCGTGAAGAAGTGCCGCACAGATAGAATCTGTGTCAAGACCAAGCTCTGCAACAATTTTTGCCACCGCAACAGGATGGCTGATATAGGGCTCACCGCTGAGACGCATCTGCCCTTCGTGAAGTTTGTCGGCATAATAATATGCCTCTGTAATTTTGTTTAAATCGTAATTTTTATCGCTGTTCTCGAGATACTCGAGAAACTTTTTCATATCTTCGTACATAAAACACCCGGGATTAACCGTTACGGATCATCTGTGAACGTAAACGGCGTAAAAGCGTTGACTTATCAAGCTTTGTTTTTGTTGTTGAATAATGTAATTTAAATTTGTATGTATCCTCGTACAGATCCTCAATATTCACAATGTTAAGCTCTTTAAATACCATAATGATGATCTTCAGCTTAACATATCCGATATTCACCTGCTCTTCGGAGTTTTTAAGACGGGAGATAATATCTCTGTGTTTAAGAACGTCAACACCCGAGCGGAAGGAGTTCTGTATAAGTCTGTAAACGGCAGCAAAATCTCTTCTGTCGGGGAAAATATCCTCCTCGGCAGTAAATGGTGCTCCGTTTCTGATTTCCTCAAAACGAGCCGCCTCGTCTCTCTGCTTTGCCTTCAGGGTTACAGAGGGTTTAAGGTCGCGGATTATCATCTGTGCATTTTCTCTGCCGCCCCATTCGTTTATGTCAAGGTTAAACAGTACGTCAACCTTATCACCCACATAAACACCAAGTGCTTCGGGAGGATTGGAGAAATACATTGCAGAAATTGTATATCTGCCGTTACCGAGAGAAAGACGTGAGTGCTTTCCTTCGCTGATAGCGACAATATCGTTAACGGTAACACCGCGAAGAACGAATGCGGGAATAGGGTTTGCAACACCGAATGGTTCAAGAAGCTGAATTCCCTTGGCAAGAGCAAGATTTACGTCGGTAAAGTTCAGCTCGCAGTCTGCCTCAACCGTCTGTACCATATCTTTTTCGCTGAGATTTTCAAGTGCATACTCATTAATAAGACGTCTGAAATTGTCAAGCTCGCCTCTTGTAACAGAAAGACCTGCGGCAAGCTCGTGACCGCCGAATTTTACAAGATGATCCTGACAGTGACAAAGTGCGTCAACAAGGTTCATACCCTTAATACTTCTGCCCGAACCCTTACCCACATCGTCGGGAGTGGGAACGACAGACTCGTTGCCCTCAAAGGACACAAGAATAGCAGGACGGGTATATTTTTCGGTAATGCGTGAGGCAACAATACCGATAACACCATGATGCCAATTATCGGCATCAAGCACGATTACGGGATTTTTCTCGATGTCGTACTTCTCTATTTTCTGATATGCCTCCTGCATAATTTTGTTTTCTTCTGCCTGTCTTTCCTTGTTTGTGGCACAAAGCTCCTCGGCGATCTCCTTCGCCCTGTTTTTATCGTCAGACAGGAACAGCTCAACAGCCAAAGAGGCAGTCTTGATTCTGCCTGCTGCATTAATACGGGGAGCAATGGTATAGCCGATATAACCCGATGTAATCTTGGTCTTTTTCTTTTTCTGATAAGCTCGCTGTACGTCATTCTTAGCAGAAGCCGCCTCGATAAGTGCGGAAAGACCGATTCTGTCGGTGTTCTCGATCATAGCAAGACCGTATCTTACGATAATGCGGTTCTCCTCCTTGATAGGCATAACGTCGGCAATAGTTCCGATAGCCACAAGGTCGGCATAAAGCGAGAAAATAAGCTTTGCCGCTTCAAGACGGCTTCTGCCGATAACACGTTCTTCATAAGCACAGATGAACTTGAAAACAACACCAACACCTGCAAGCTCCTTGAAGGGATACTCACAGTCGGGACGGTGGGGATTTATTACCGCAAGAGCCGAAGGAAGATCCGAGCGGCACTCGTGGTGGTCTGTGACGATAAAGTCAATACCGATGGATTTTGCGTACTCAACCTCCTCAACGGCGGTTGTGCCTGTGTCAACGGTAATAACAAGCTTAGTACCGCTTTCCTTAATTGCGTCAATAGCACCTGACGAGACGCCGTAGCCCTCGCCTGCTCTGTTGGGGATATAATAATCCACCTTCGCACCGAGAGACTTCAAATAGAGATACAACGTACAAACAGAGGTAACTCCGTCAACGTCGTAGTCTCCGTAAACGGTGATTTTATCACCGCGTTCAATGGCGGCACGAATGCCGTCTATGCCCTTGTCCATATCCTTCATCTTGAAGGGATCAAGAAGCATTTCGCTTTCCATATATACGAAAGCTTTTGCACTTACAGCATCTGTGTAAGAGCGGTTGTAAAGAAGCTTGGCAATAATGGGATTTATGCCGAGCGAGGTTGCAATTTCGTCAACCGCGACATTAAATTCCGGTGTGTCAACAGATTTAATTAGCCAGTTCTTCTCCTTTTTTTCTTTGATTTTCAGCATTATTTTAAAACCAAGTGGGGATTTCTCCCGCCTTTCATTTTATTATGCAAAAGTAAGCTTGGACTCCACCGAAACGGTGTAACCCTCCAAGGTGGGTGCAGTCTGAATTTCACCTGCAAATATGTGGCGACATACAGTCGCCAAGTTCAGAGTTTAGAGTTCAGAGTGCAAACGCACAAAGTGCAGAGTGCAGAGTTATTATTTTATAACTTTAAATATGAACTCTGAGTTATTTTGTGGAAAAATTATTTATTAGTGCAAGGGCGGATCTTATACCGTCGATTGCGGCACTTGTAATTCCGCCTGCATATCCTGCACCTTCGCCGGCAGGGAAAATATTTTCATAGCCGGTTGCAAGGCGAGTGTCTTTATTTCTTAAAATTCTTATGGGAGCACTGCTTCTGGTCTCAGCACCCGTAAGAACCGCATCCTGTGCGGCAAAACCCTTAATTTTTTTGTCAAAATCTAAAAGTGCCGATCTTATTCCCTGACATACAAAGTCGGGAAGATAGCTGTCGGGACTTGCAAGCTTCACATTATTTCCGGACATATAGCTTGGCAGAATTCGTTTTGGCTCTGTTTTACAAGCTCCGCTCATAAAATCGCCTACAGTAATAATCGGTGCGGAATACTCTCCGCCACCTGCACGAAATGCCGCCCTTTCAATCCTTCGCTGAAACTCTATTGCCTTTTCGGCAGTTGCACCGTAATCCTCGCGGAAAACGGTAGTAAGCACCGCACTGTTGGAATTTATCTCGCTTCTGCTGTTGTAGCTCATTCCGTTTACAACAACACCGCCCTCTTCGCTCGCCGCCGCAACTACAACGCCGCCGGGACACATACAGAATGTGTATGTACCTCTTGTCTTCGTGTTATGTGAAAGTGCGTACTCTGCGTGGCCGATATTTGAGTCAAACTCTCGTCTTCCAAACATTGCATAGTCAATATCCTCTGCAAGATGCTCTATTCTCATTCCGACAGAAAATGACTTCGGCTCGATGTCAAAGGAATCGCGAATCATATTTTCGTAAGTATCTCGGGCACTGTGACCAATAGCGAGAATTAATGCACCGCAAGGAATTGTTCCCTTGTCTGTCATAACCGCACTGACAATGCCCTTCTTTGAAATCGGTGCAATATACTTTGTGTGGTAATGAATTTCGCCGCCAAGCGACTGAATTCTTGAAATCATTCTGTCAACCACAACCGACAGTACGTCTGTGCCTATATGGGGCTTTGCAATATATCTGATCTCCTCGGGAGCACCGAACTCAATAAACCTTTCCAGAACGTAGTTGGTAAAGGGATCGTTTATTCTGGTGACAAGCTTACCGTCGGAAAATGTTCCTGCACCCCCTGCACCGAACTGAATATTTGTTTCGGTGTCGAGAATATGGCTGTCCTCAAATTGTTTAACCGCCAAATGCCTTTCTGCAACAGAACCGCCACGTTCAATAATAATGGGACGGTAGCCGTTTTCCGCAAGAATAAGCCCTGCAAAAAGACCGCAAGGGCCGCTGCCTACAATAATCGGCTGAGATGACAGCTTTTTTTCGCCGGGACGAATCCTTGGAATTGAAATACTGTCCTGTATGGATATTCCCATTTTACGTTGTTTTTCTTCATCAATATAGGGAAAATCGCCCATCACCGCAACCGAGTAAACGAAATACAGCTCTGGCTTTCGCCTGGCATCAATGCTGCGTCGGAAAATGGAATATTCTTTAGCATAGGAAAGCAGACCGATTTTTTTCAGATGCCCCTTTGCAACCGAAAACGCCTCCTTTTGAGAGACGTTGACGGAAAGCTTGATATTGTTAATCAATAGGAATCTTTTTGAAAAATCCATAAATGCCCCACTAAACCGATTGCGACGTTAGGGCCGAAAGATTATCAATAATATGATATTCAACCATATACCACATAACTATCGCAAGGATAATGCAGAATATGGCCAGAAGGAACTTTTTGCCCCCTCCGTTTGAAAGCTTTTTCTTCATATCAACCTCTTAATTCAGTTTTCCATTTAAGTTTTTTATATCAATTTGTTTCCTGGTGGTATTTTTCGCTTACAAGCTCTCTTACAAGGAACTTACGAAGCGAATCCTCGGTAAAATCACGTTTAAGCTCGCTCTCCTTTGCAACCGAGATTACACCTGTCTCCTCGGAAACGATAATAATAATAGCATCGCTTACCTCGCTCATACCAACGGCAGCACGGTGTCTTGTACCAAGCTCGCTGTCCACAAAGGTGTGTCTGGGAAGCGGAAGAATACAGGATGCGGCCTTAATTCTGCCATTCTCAATAACCACCGCACCGTCGTGAAGAGGTGCCTTGTTATAAAAGAGATTTCGAAGCAGATAGTCAGAAACGTCGGCATTAATGGAAATACCCGAGCCGGTCACGTCATCAAGCTGAGTTGTTCTGCCGATAACGATAAGAGCACCTGTTTTCTCGGCAGACATAACGTGAACCGCCTTACAGATATTGTCAATTGCCTTGTACTGTGCCTGTTTTTTATGTGCCTGATCGCCGAGAGTACGTATACCTTTAAGCGAACCGGAGCCGATAGTACCAAGCAAATCACGAATTTCGTGCTGGAAAATAATAATGATTGCCAAAGGACCGTTTTTGAACACTACGTTCATAACAAACTGCACCGCGGTAAGATTGAAATAAATTGCAAGTGCATAAAGCACAACGCAAATGGCAATTCCTATAAGCAAAGTGCCTGCCTTACGGCTTCTGAAGAAGCTGAAGATAAAGTAAAACAGCATTGCGAGAATAACAATATCCACCGCATCTGTCCAATGAAATTTATCTATTAAATTCTTGATGTTCTGAATAAGAGTATTAAAGCTCTCGCCAAGCGACGTTGAAAGCAGTCCGAACATTACCAAAACTCCGTTCTATAAAATAATATTTCATTTTATTATAACATATTAAAATAAAAAAATCAATATCTTTTGTATTTTATTTCTCACTTTTTTCACAAAATAATCTTGCAAAAACCGATTGACATTTCGCTTCATTAATGGTATAATATGTATCAAATGATACACTTTTGAGGTGCAATATGGAAATAAGCAGCTGTCTTAGCCGGAGCTTTTTGTTCCGAGAAATTGAACAGGACACTTTAAGTGAAATTTTATCCCATAATCCTCCCGAGAAAAAATGCTTTCGCCGCGGTGAGCTTGTTTACTCGTCGGAAAGAAAGGAATCGCTTGTTGGATTCGTGCTTTCAGGTCGGCTTGAAGTACGGCTTGACCGAGGCGAAGGGAGCAAAACCGTCTTGAATATTCTTTCCGAGGGCGGATCATTCGGGGTGCTTTCAATATACTCGGCAGAAGAGTTCCCTACTCATATTTTTGCAACGAAGAATTCAGAGATTTTGTTCTTCTCTGCCGAAAAATTTAAGTATTTTGTAAATAATTATTCGCAAATTTCTGCCAATTTAATACATTTTCTTGCAGAAAGAATATCATTTCTTAACAAAAAAATTGCCACATTTTCTGCAAGCAGAGTGGATATGCGACTTGCCGCCTTTCTGCTTTCCGAATGTGTGCGGGTAGGCAATGACCGTTTTGCTTTCAACGCACAAAAAACCTCCGAGGAAATTAACGCAGGACGTGCCTCGGTATACAGAGCCATTTCTTCGCTGACCGAAGAGGGCTTAATCGAATTAGTTGATAAAAAAATTTATATAAAAGACCGAGTGGGTCTTGAAAGGGTCACAAAATGAAAAAAATCATCGCAACACTTATTTTACTGACACTCACCCTTACTGCCCTTACATCCTGTAATTTGTTTGGCGAAAAGGAAGAGGGAAAAATCCGTATCGGTTATCTGACAGGCCCAACAGGAATGGGATTTGCAAAAATGATTCACGATAACGGCGGAACAGAGGGTAACGAAAAATACGAGTTTATTCCCTACACCGATTCAACTCTTGCAACGGCCGCATTCAATAACGGCGACGTTGATATAATCTGTCTTGCAACCAACGAGGCACTTAAAAACTATACTTCAACCAATAAAGACACAAGAATTCTTGCGGTAAACTGCTTAAACTCGCTTTACCTTGTTTCTGACGGCGAGCATCAGGTAAGCTCTCTTCGCGAGCTTGAAGGCCAGACAATCTACACCTGCCAGAACGGCACACCTGCTATAATTCTCAACTATATTATTGATGCACTTGGACTTGATATTGAGGTTTCATACACTATTGACGATAAGACAATGGTAAAGCCGGTTGACGTACGCACTCAGATTATCGACGGCAATCTTCCCTATGCGGTTATTCCCGAGCCGATTGTCACCGCATCTCTTCTCAAAAACAAGAATTACAGTGTTGACATCAACCTTGCAGACGAGTGGGCATCAATTCCCGGTAACGAAAATATTCCCGTAACAATGGGTTGCATTATCACAAGCCAGAAGTTTATCGACGAAAAACCCCGCCTTCTCAACTCCTTCCTTGAAGAATACAAAGCATCTGTTTCCTATATCGGAAACGCGGAAAATCTTGAAAACGCGGCAAATTATGTGGCAGAATGTAAAATTATGGAAGCTGCACCTGCTGCAAAGAAGGCACTTACAAACCTTGGCGACGCAATTTCTTATCTTGACGGTGATCAGATGAAGGAAGCACTTGTTTGCTTCTACACCGCAATGGGAATGAAGCTTCCCGAAGATGACTTCTACTATGCAAAATAAAACATTTCACTTCATTTTACACAGAATTTTACCCATAATTTTCTGGCTTGCCGTTTGGGAAATTGTTGCATTTCTTTACGCAAAACCTTACTTCCTTCCCGGATTTTTTGAAACGGTTCGTGCGTTAATCAGGATAATTGGCACAGACGGCTTTTTCAAAATTGTTTTTCTTACACTTATTCGCATTTTCATCGGTATAATTCTCGGAACGGCAACGGGTATAATTTTGGCGGTAATCTCCCACAAAATTTCCCTTGTTCACTCGCTTATATCACCTATCAATTCTATCATAAAGGCAACACCTGTCGCTTCAATAATAATTCTGCTTTGGGTGTCGATGAACGGCAATACACTTGCCATTTTCATATCCTTTATGATGGTATTTCCTATAATCTGGCAGAATATTTACGACGGCTTCGGTGCCATTGACAAGGAGCTTATTGAGGTTTCGCGTGTTTTTGAGTTCTGCTTTAAAAAGAGAATGAAATATCTTGTGCTTCCATCGCTGAAGAAATATTTTCTCCCTGCATTTATTACCTCGATCGGACTTGCATTCAAGGCGGAAATTGCCGCCGAGATAATTGCAGGAGTCAGAAACTCAATCGGTCAGATGATTTACTATGCAAAGGATGCTCCTGCTACCGACGAAATGTTCGCCTGGACTATTGTCGGCATATTTTTTAGTATGGTTGTTGAAGGACTTGCAAAGCTGATTTTAACTCCAAAATCAAAGTCGAAGGCGGAGGTAACACTATGACATTGAAACTTAATTCAATAAGCAAATATTTCGGTGAAAAAAATATACTTTCGAACTTTTCCTATGGATTTTCTGACAGCGGACTTTATCTTTTGCTCGGTGAAAGCGGTGTTGGAAAAACCACACTTCTTCGCATTATTGCAGGGCTTGATAACGGCTTTTCGGGAGAGCTTCTCGGCGGTGGCATCGGAAGGGTTTCCTTCTGCTTTCAGGAGTATCGCCTGTTCCCTGAGCTTTCTGCACTTGATAATGTTTTAATCGCAATTTCCAACACAAAAGATGAGGCAGTTTTAGAAATAGCAGAAAAATTACTTTATCGACTTGGCTTTTCAAAGAGCGATTTATCACTTCTTCCGAGCGAGCTTTCGGGAGGAATGAAGCAACGCATATCACTTGCCAGAGCCATTATGAAAGACGCACCCATTCTGCTTCTTGACGAGCCCACAAAAGAGCTTGACGGCGAGAATGCCAATGCTGTTCGCGAAATTATTGTTGAAGAATCAAAAAGGCGACTTGTTATTCTCGCAACACACAACGAGGCGGATTTATTAATGCCGGGTGTTCGTTTAATCAATCTTTAAAACCTGCAAAACATAAAAAAGCATTTTGCCGTTTTTACCCTGGTAAAGGCGGCATTTCTTTTTTGCAGGAAATGCAAGAAAATCTGTCATTTTTTTATTTTTTACTTGAAATGATAAAATATTTGTGTTATAATGATATTTGTAAAATTTTTGGTTAAAGCGAGGTAACTCACATGGCAGCTGACATTTCCGAGAGAATAAAAGCCGTCTATTCCACCCTTTCCAAGGGACAGAAAAAGATCGCAAACGCAGTTCTTAATAATTATGATAAGGTTGCATATCTTACCGCCGCAAAGCTTGGCGAGCTGGTTGGAGTATCGGAATCCACCGTTGTAAGATTTGCCGACGAGCTTGGTTTTGAGGGATATTCTCAGTTCCAGCTTTCTGTTCAGGAGCTTGTTCGCATCAAGCTTACACCCAATCAGCGAATTGAAATTACAAAACAGCGTATCGGACGCGGTGACGTTATCGACAACGTTATGGAGTCTGATATCGGAAAGATAAAATATACTATGGAACGACTTGACCGCAAGGCATTTTCCGAAGCGGTTGATGCCATTCTTTCGGCTAAGAATATATATATTACAGGTGCGAGAAGCTCCGAGCCCATCGCCCGCCTGCTCTCCTACAACCTTTCTTTGATTTTCGACAATGTAAAGCTTGTTGTTCCCACCTCCTCTGCCGAGGTATTTGAGCAGATGTATTCTGTAAGTGCAGATGACGTTGTAATCGCCTTCTCCTTCCCCAGATACTCCTCAAAAATGATAAACGGTATCAGATTTGCAAGACAGAAGGATGCAAAGGTTGTTGTTTTCACCGACTCTGAGGTTTCTCCTATTGCCGAGTATGCCAACTGTCTGCTTATTGCACAGTCTGATATGGCTTCCTTTATGGACTCGCTTGTAGCACCTCTCAGCATTATCAACGCAATAGCTATCGAGATCACCGCAAGACGTGAGCGTGAGATCACCGAGAGATTTGATGCTCTTGAAAAGCTTTGGGACGAGTACGAGGTTTATGCAAAACGATAATTATTATTTTGATAGCACAAAAATTGCCGTAATCGGCGGCGGTGCCGCAGGAATGATGGCGGCAGGAACTGCCACACTTTACGGTGCTGAGGTAACGGTATTTGAAGCAACCGACCGCCTTGGCAAAAAACTTGCCATAACAGGAAAAGGTCGCTGCAACGTTACCAACAACTGTTCAAGAGACGAATTTCTTACGGCGGTTACAAAAAACCCGAGATTTCTCTATGCAGCACTTTCCGCTTTTTCCACAGAGGACACAATAAGCCATTTTGAGTCGCTTGGTGTAAAGCTGAAAACCGAGCGAGGCAGACGTGTTTTTCCTGAGAGCGAAAAGGCAATTGATATTGTAAATGCAATGAGAAGCTATTCTTCGGGAGCTTCGCTAATTCACAAAAAGGTTTCTCTTATAGAGAAAAATGAAAACGGTTTTATTGTTACCGCAGGAAACAAACAGTACACATTTGATAAGGTTATTATTGCCACAGGAGGAAAATCCTATCCTCTCACCGGCTCTGACGGCTCGGGCTACCGACTTGCAATGAAGCTTGGACACTCGGTAACAGAGCTGATTCCCTCGCTTATTCCGCTTACAAGCCACTCACCCCTGTGCAGTGAAATGCAAGGTCTGTCGCTTAGAAATGTAAAAATCAGCATAAAAGACGAAGCAGAAAAGGTTTTGTATTCTGATTTTGGAGAAATGCTGTTTACACACTTCGGTGTCAGCGGACCTGTGATTTTATCCGGCTCGGCACATATCAGAAGCTATGATATCACATCATTAAAGCTTTGCATTGACTTAAAACCGGCACTTGACGAAAAGGAGCTTGATGCAAGAATTCTCTCCGACTTTGCAAAAAAGGCAAACAAGGATCTTATTAATGCTCTGGGCGATCTTCTTCCCTCAAAAATGATTCTGCCCTTTATAAATTACTGCGGAATTGACGAGAGAAAGAAGGTTAATTGCATTACTAAGGAAGAAAGAAGAATTATCCTCACCGCTTTAAAGAGCTTTGAAATTCCCCTTGACGGCTTCCGTCCCATCGAAGAAGCAATTGTAACCTCGGGCGGAGTTGAGGTTAAGGAAATTGCTCCAAAAACTATGGAATCAAAGCTTGTTCCGGGGCTTTATTTTGCAGGAGAAGTCATTGACGTTGATGCCTACACAGGCGGATACAATCTTCAGATCGCCTTCTCAACCGGATATTTGGCAGGAAAATCTGCGGCAGAAGGTTATTAATCCAACAAGACAACAATTTATCCACACAGGAGATTATTATGATAAGAATCGCAATAGACGGCCCCGGCGGTGCAGGAAAATCCAGTGTTGCAAAAGCCGTTTCCAAGGCACTTGGAATTATCTATGTTGATACAGGTGCTCTTTACCGCAATATCGGTTTATATATGCTTGATTTGGGAATTGATCCGGGGAATGCAGATGAGGTTTCCTCTAAGCTTTCTGAAATCAAGCTTGAGCTTAAATTTGAAAACGGATGTCAGGTAATTCTTCTCAACGGCACAGACCGAGGAGATGAAATCCGCACTCCCGAAGCATCAATGGCGGCATCTGCTGTCAGTGCAATTCCCGCTGTTCGTGACTTCCTTCTCGATATGCAGAGAAGCACCGCGAAAAAGAACAGTGTTATTATGGACGGACGTGACATCGGAACGGTTATTCTGCCGAATGCCGAGGTTAAAATTTTTCTTACCGCCTCTCCCAAGGCACGTGCCAAGAGAAGATACGAGGAGCTTCGTAAAAAAGGCAGCGACGTAACATACGACCAGATTTACAAGGAAATGGTAGAACGAGACAAAAACGACTCTACACGCGATGTTGCTCCCTGCGTCAAGGCGAAGGATGCTGTTTTGGTTGACAACTCAAAACTTGATGAAGCCGAGACGGTTGAAAAAATCCTTAAAATCGTCAGAAAGAAAACCAAGGACACAACACCCCTCTATCAGTTCTTAAAGGCAATTGTAGCCCCGATTTACCGCTTTATTTTCAATGTTCGTGTAAGGGGCAAGGAAAATGTACCTAAGAAAGGCGGAGTTCTTCTCTGCCCAAATCACATCTCTGCTCTTGACATCATAACAATAGGTGCTACCTGCCCCCGTCAGATTACCGCTATTGCAAAAAAAGAGCTTTTCTCCGTTCCTGTTATCGGCGGACTTTGCAGGGCCCTTGGCGGTGTAAAAATTGACCGTGGCGGAGCAGACGTAGGTGCTATCAAAACCGCTGTTGCCACACTTGACAACGGTAAGATTATCACCATCTTCCCACAGGGACACAGATGCCCGGGTGTAAATCCTGCATCCACACCTATTCACCACGGTGCAGCTCTTATTGCCTACCGTGCAAAGTGCGATGTAATCCCTGTTTGCCTTAATATCAAGAAGGGCAAGTACGGTCTTTTCCGCAGAACAGAAATTATTTACGGCAAGCCCTTAAAGTATGATGAACTCTTTAAGCAAGGCGGACACGAAGAGTACGCAAAAGCCACAGAACTTGTTTTTGGCAAGGTTATTGAGGCAGGCAGCCGTCTGTCCACCCTTCCCGACTACGATCCCGAGAACGACCGTATCAACAAGAAGAAAAAGAGGAAAAAGTAATTTGGAAATTATCCTTTCAAAAAATGCCGGATTCTGCCCGGGAGTAAAACGGGCAGACGATGCTATAAAAGCTCTGATCAAAGAGCGAAAAGAGGGCGAGCTGATATTCACTCTCGGCCCGCTTATTCACAACGGTGTTTATATCTCGTCGCTTGAAGCCGAAGGTGTTTTCTCGGTAGAGATTTCCGACGTTCCGAGAATACTTGAAGATAACCCGAACAGCAATGTTACACTTGTTATTCGCACTCACGGAATAACCCTTTCGGACAGCAGCTATCTTGACCGTTTGAGAGAGGAAAATCCACGTCTTAAAATTGTGGATATGACCTGCCCTTCGGTGAAGAAAATTCACAAAATCGCCCTTCAAGAGACAGGCGATGACACATTTTTTATCCTTTACGGTTCGCCCACTCACCCCGAGTCGGTGGCGAATATAAGCTACGCAAGAGGCGAAAAAGCGATTATTTCCTCGCCCGAGGAGCTTGAAAAACTGGATTTTCAAGGCAAATCGCCCATTTTATGTGCCCAAACGACAGGAAATTTGTTGCAATTTATACAAATTAAAAAAATTTTAATAAAACTATATACAAATGCAATTTTTTTTGATACAATATGTAATGTCACTGAAAATCGTCAGTATGAGGCAATTAAGATTGCTAAAAGGTCTGACGTTATGATTGTCATAGGCGGAAGGGACAGTTCTAACACCGAGAAGCTTTATCAGCTTTGTAAGGATGTCTGCCCCAAGGTTTTATGGGTTGAAACGGCGGATGAATTATCAACTGATTTTCCTGACAGCGTGAAAAACGCAGGAATAACCGCAGGTGCTTCCACGCCTGACGGTATAATAATGGAGGTTTTTAAAGCAATGGAAAACTTTAGTCAAATGTTGGAAGGCTCACTCAAAACTTTACATACAGGAGAAACAGTTACCGGTACCGTATTCACCATCGGCCAGAACGAGATCAAGCTTGATCTTGGTGCTAAGTTCACCGGCGTGCTCACCAAAGAGCAGATTTCTGATGATCCCGACGTAAAGCTTAACGAAATGTTCAAGATCGGTGATCAGGTAGACGTTTTCGTTATCAGAGTTGAAGACGGCAAGGGTATCGCAACTGTATCCAAGAAGAGAGTTGACGCTGACAACAGCTGGACCGTTCTCAGAGACGCGTTCGAAAACAAGGTTGATCTTGAGGGTAAGATCGTTTCCGCTATTAAGGGCGGTGTTCTTCTTTCCTATCAGGGCAACACAGTATTTATTCCCGCATCCCAGACAGGCATCGCTAAGGGCGGTGATCTCTCTGTTCTTGTGGGCACAGTTCAGAAGGTTCGCCTTCTCGAATTCGATGTAGCTAAGAAAAAGGCACTTGGCTCTATCAAGGTTATTCTTAACGAAGAGAAGAAGGCAAAGGAAGAAGCTCTTTGGTCTACTCTCGCAGTTGGCAACGAGTACGTTGGTATTGTTAAGAATCTTACTAACTACGGTGCATTCGTTGACATCGGCGGTGTTGACGGTATGGTTCACAACTCCGAGCTCTCCTGGAAGAGAATCAAGCATCCTTCTCAGGTTATCTCTGTTGGTCAGGAGCTTAAGGTTTACATCAAGGATCTTGACGTTGAGAAGAAGAGAATTTCTCTTGGTTACAAGACACAGGATATGGACTCCTGGTACAAGTTCACCCAGCAGTATAACGAGGGTGACGTTGTAAGTGCAAAGATCGTTTCTATTATGCCCTTCGGTGCTTTCGCTGAGGTGTTCGAGGACGTTGACGGCCTTATCCACATCTCCAGAATCTCTACCGAGAGAATCAACTCCCCTGCAGACGTTCTTAAGGTTGGCGACGTTGTAGATGTTAAAATCATCGAGATCGACAACGAGAACAGAAAGCTTGCTCTTTCCATTCGTGCTCTTCTTGAGGCAGAACAGAGAGCTGCGGCTGCTGAAGCACGTGCTGCTGAAAAGGCACAGAGAGAGGCAGAGAGAGCTGAGAGAGAGGCAGAGGAAGCTGCTGAGGAAGAAAGACTTGCTCAGGAAAGAGCTGACATGGCTCCCTACATCGTAGGTTCTATTTAATAAATATCAGCTAATTGCTTTTAAAGGCGTATCGTTTGGTACGCCTTTATTTTTTTGTCATCCACCGGTCGATGATCGCTTTATAGTTTAAGCCATTTATGGATGTTCCGTCTATTTGCCAGTTAACAGAGTCACAGTATTCGATAAATTTATCCGAATGTTCAAGACTGTAGTTTTTCATAAAGTATAACTTTATAATTCTGCTAAGAGCTATAATCGTATTCTCGTCAGGATAAGAAACACTTTCTGTTGCTTGTTGTCGGGGAAGCGAAGCGACCGGATTATGAATGTTTGTATGTAAGAAAGATATATTATTTTCTTCTCTTTTTTGTTCTTCTCTATGCTCTGCTGATCTTTCATTGTCTGTGCTGATCTTAGCTTCCCTATTATTTCCTATACTATCCTGTGGCACACATTTGTCACCCGAAATGTGGCTTGAGCCCTTGACAAATCTACCGTTTTCCTGCAAAGAAAGAGAAGAAAGTCGGTCAAGATACTCGCCTTTTACGTATCTTTCCTTTCTTATCTGATTGTGTTGATGCCAATGAGTAATTACAATAAGTCCCTCTTCAAGCTCAATGATATATCCTCCAAGAACAAGCTCATTGTAACTGCTTTTCTTAGTACGCATCTGATTAGTTATAAGCTTTACCCTATCCACAACTCCATCATCGTCGGCATTAAGATTCAGGTGCAAGTATAATGCCTGTGCTCCGGCTGTCAGATTGTAAAACTTATCTGTTTCAATAATTGAAATTGATAACATTCTTCTTTTTGCCATTGAAAATTCCTTTTTTGCTTTTATTCTATCAAAAATTTTCGGTTTTGTAAGTACACCACCCTTCCAAACTTTCGGTAGTACAGGGGGTGCAGAATTTGTGAAAATTGCATAAAAAAACCCACCGAAATCATCGGTGGGCAAAAATCAAAGAAATTTCAGATAAAAAACGACAAATTATTCTTCAAGCGATTTTTTGTATTCAAGATAATCCTCATAGCTTCCACGTCTGTCAATAAAGCTTCCGTCGGGAAGAATCTCGATAATTCTGTTCGCAACGGTGTTGAGAATTTCATAGTCGTGGGATGAGAAGAGGATGTTTCCTTTAAATGCAGTCATACCGTTGTTTACGGCGGTGATTGATTCAAGGTCAAGATGGTCGGTTGGCTGGTCGATAATCAGCATATTAGAGCCAAACATCATCATTCGCGAGAACATACATCTTACCTTCTCGCCACCCGAAAGCACATTAACCGGCTTGAACACCGCATCGCCCGAGAAGAGCATCTTGCCAAGGAAGCCGCGAAGATAGGTTTCGTGCTGATCAGAAGAATACTGACGCATCCAATCGAGAATTGACTCGCCGTGTCCCTCAAAATAAGCCGTATTGTCGTGGGGGAAGTAGGATGTGGTAATTGTAGAGCCGAACTTAAATTCGCCCTCATCAGCAGGAATTTCCTCGTTCAGTATGCGATAAAGTGTGGTGGTTGCAAGCTCGTTTCCGATAAAAGCGATTTTGTCCTCCTTCAGAACGTGGAAAGAAAGATCCTTAAAGAGAACCTTACCGTCCAAGCTTTTGGTAAGTCCCTCAACGTGCAAAATCTCCTTACCTGCTTCCCTGTCCATATCAAAGCCGATAAAGGGATAACGGCGAGATGACGCAGGAAGCTCCTCTATGGTAAGCTTGTCAAGAAGCTTTCGCCTTGATGTTGCCTGACGGGATTTTGACTTGTTAGCCGAGAATCGCTGAATAAAGGACTGAAGCTCGGCAATCTTTTCCTCGTTTCGCTTGTTCTGCATCTTAATCATTCGCTGAATAAGCTGGCTGGACTCATACCAGAACTCATAGTTACCAACATACATCTTAATGCCGGAGTAATCTATATCAACTATATTTGTGCATACGTCGTTTAAGAAATGGCGGTCGTGGGAAACAACAAGAACGGTGCCGAAGTAATCCGAAAGGAAGTCCTCAAGCCACATAACCGCATTGATATCAAGTCCGTTTGTGGGCTCGTCGAGAAGAATGATGTCGGGGTTGCCGAAAAGTGCCTGTGCAAGAAGAACCTTTACCTTTTCGCTCTCTTTAAGCGATGACATCTGCATATAGAGATAATCATCGGTCAAGCCAAGTCCCTGAATAAGCTTTGAAGCATCAGATTCCGCCTCCCAGCCGTTAAGCTCGGCAAATTCGCCTTCAAGCTCGGATGCACGAAGCCCGTCCTCGTCGGTAAAGTCCTCTTTTGCATAAAGAGCATCCTTTTCCTTCATTATATCATAAAGATGCTTATTGCCCATAATAACAGTATCAAGCACCGAATATTCCTCATATGCAAAGTGATCCTGCTTTAGAACAGACATACGTACTGTGGAAGGAATAAACACCTCGCCGCGACTGGGCTCAAGCTCGCCGCACAGAATACGAAGGAAGGTAGACTTTCCTGCTCCGTTTGCACCAATAATGCCGTAGCAGTTTCCGGGAGTAAACTTTAAGTCAACATCTTTAAAAAGAAGCTGACCGCCAAAATGAAATGATAAATTGCTGACTGTAATCATCTGAATAAACCTTTATATTATTTTTTCGTAAACTTCTTTAATGTTTTGACAAATGTAGGTGGGCGGAGTGTCGCACTTTGCGTCCTCAATAGTTCCCTCGCCCGACAGAACGAAAATTGTGTCAATTCCCGCATTATATCCCGATGCAATGTCGGTGTAAACTCTGTCACCGATCATAACACACTCTTCCTTTTTATATCCGTATTTATTCATCGCAAGAGTGAGCATTTCGGGACGGGGTTTACCGATAAAATGAGGACGTTTGCCTGTGGCTCTCCAAAGCATCTCGGCAAAACTGCCGCAGTCGGGAACATAGCCAAAGGCGGTGGGACAAACCCAGTCGGGATTTGTGGCAATGTAAATTATATCGCTACGCAGAAGCTGTGACGCATCCTCAAGCTTTTTAAAATTAAGCTCCTGATCGTTTGAAAGAACCAAGCCGTCAATATCATCGCAAAGCTCTGTAACAACGTCTATTCCCGCACTTAGAAGCTGCTCTGTGAAAGATGCCGTTCCAAAGGAATAAAACCTTCTGCCATGATATTTCTCCTGAATATAAAGAATTGTTGCATCTGTGGAAGTCAAAAAATCCTCTTCCGAGGCATCAATTCCGATGGTTTTAAGCTTTCTTACATAGGCATCTGTGGACTTTGAAGAGTTGTTTGTGACAAACAAATATCTGCCGCCTCGTCTCTTTACCTCCTTAAGAAAATCTATCGTTCCCTCGAAAAGATTGTTGTCAAGATAGATTGTTCCGTCCATATCTAAAAGAAAAAGCTTTTTATCTTTCAAGCTCATAATTTACTCCATTCAAGCAAAAAGACGGAAGTATCCGTCTTTTATATTTATAGCTTTTATATTATTCATCCGGGTATCCGTCGGGATTTAATCTCTGCCAATTTGCACTGTCAAGACACATCTTTTCAAGGTCATATTCTGCCTTCCAGCCCAGCACCGAAAATGCCTTTGTGGGATCTGCATAGCAAACGGCGATGTCTCCGGGACGGCGGTCTGTAATCCTGTAAGGAATGGGCGAACCCCAAACCTTGCTGAATGCATTTACAATATCAAAAACCGAGTAACCCACGCCTGTACCTACGTTAATGAAATCTATGCCCTTTCTTGACTTGGTGTAATCAATGGCACGAAGATGTGCCTTGGCAAGATCAACAACATGAATATAGTCACGCACACCTGTGCCGTCGTGGGTATCGTAATCGTTGCCGAATACCCTGAGAAAATCAAGCTTTCCGCCTGCAACCCTTGTAATATAAGGCAAAAGGTTGTTGGGAATACCCTTGGGATCTTCACCGATAAGTCCCGACTCGTGAGCACCGATAGGATTGAAATAACGGAGAGAGCAAACCGAAAACTCGGGATAAGCCACACAGGTATCCTGAAGAATTCGCTCAATCATAAGCTTTGTCTCGCCGTAAGGATTTGTTGTAGAGGTGGGAAAATCCTCTCTGATAGGAACGGTCTCGGGAATACCGTAAACCGTTGCAGAAGAGCTGAAAACAATTCTATTTACATTATGCTCTATCATTGATTTCAGAAGATTAACCGTACCTGTTATATTATTATGGTAGTACAGCAAGGGCTTTTCACAGGATTCGCCAACCGCTTTAAGTTTTGTAAAATGAATAACCGAGTCGATTTCGGGATGTTTTTCGAAAACCGAATCAAGTGCTTCTTTGTCAAGAAGATCGCACTTAATAAAAACAGGGCGAATTCCGCATATTTTTTCAATCCGATCAACAACAAGTTGCTTGCTGTTAGAAAGATTGTCAACAATTATTACCTCATATCCTGCACTTAAAAGCTCGACGGTTGTATGAGAGCCGATATAGCCCGTTCCGCCTGTTACAAGAATAGCCATAACCTTCTACCTCTTTAAATTCAAAATCAAATATGTTAGATATGGGCGACCCGTAATCACAGATCGCCCATAAACTATATTAGTCAGCGTAAACGCTAACCTGCTTTCTACCACCGGTAATGTGCTCGAACTTTACAACACCGTCAACGAGTGCGAAGAGTGTATCGTCAGAACCGATACCAACGTTCTTACCGGGATGGATCTTAGTTCCACGCTGTCTAACAATAATGTTACCTGCGATAACAGACTGACCGTCTGCCTTCTTAACGCCAAGACGCTTGGACTCAGAATCACGA
>JAZSRX010000024.1:0-27516 GCA_045538685.1 Eubacteriales bacterium
GTTGTCATTCCACGAAACAACCTGATCGTGGTAGATATCGTCGTAGATCTTAGCGACCATGGTCTGGGTAGCATCGAAGAGCGAACCGTAGGTGATGCCGATGATGTCGGAAGAAACGAGTTCTTCTTCGGTGTAACCGAAGGATGCGGAAGAAGCAGCCTTCATAGCGGCATTGATGCCCTCTTTGGTGATGTCCTTGCCCTTAACAACTGCAACGAGAAGGGTGGTAGAACCGGTCGGAACGGGAACTCTCTGAGCAGAGCCGATGAGCTTGCCGTTGAGCTCGGGAATTACAAGACCGATTGCCTTTGCAGCACCGGTAGAGTTGGGAACGATGTTCTGTGCACCTGCACGAGCACGGCGAAGGTCACCCTTTCTGTGAGGACCGTCAAGAATCATCTGGTCGCCGGTGTATGCGTGAACGGTGGTCATAATACCGCTCTGGATAGGAGCATAGTCGTTAAGTGCCTTTGCCATAGGAGCAAGGCAGTTGGTGGTGCAGGAAGCAGCAGAAATGATCTGATCATCTGCAGTAAGATTCTGGTGGTTAGTACCGAAAACGATGGTCTTGAGGTCGTTGCCTGCGGGAGCAGAGATAACAACCTTCTTTGCACCTGCGTTGATGTGAGCCATAGACTTCTCCTTAGAGCAGTAGAAGCCGGTGCACTCAAGAACAACGTCTACACCAAGCTCGCCCCAAGGGCAGTTGATAGCGTCCTTCTCAGCATAGATCTTGAGAACCTTTCCGTCAACAGTGATGGTGTTTGCCTCGTCATCAGCAACAACGGTGTGACCGTCGTAACGTCCCTGAGCGGTGTCGTACTTGAGAAGATGAGCGAGCATAGATGCCTTGGTGAGGTCGTTGATAGCTACGATTTCGTAACCCTCTGCACCGAACATCTGTCTGAAAGCAAGACGTCCGATACGGCCAAAGCCGTTAATTGCAACCTTTACATTTGCCATTTTAAAATTCCTCCAAAATATAAAAATTTAATAATTCTCTTTAAATATATGAAAGTTGCCCTTTCATACCACATTACATTTTAGCACATTATTTCACAATATGCAATAGGTTTGCCAAATTTTTATCAATTTCGTCACTTTTTTTATTTTGTCTTATTTTGTGGCATAATATTTGTACAGTTTTTTACTTATTCTATTGAAATCCTTGGTGAAATGTGCTATACTGTTGACTAACAGAGTAGGATAGTATGCGTTCAGTGCCGGGTGGACGGGGAGTTGTCACCTGGACGAAAGGCCTTTGCCGCGGTATGCTATCCGCATCCCACTGTTACCTAAAGACGTTTGGGCATACTATGCTCTTTTGCCTCTTGGAACGGAGATGTAAATCTGTAACAAGGAGGTATTTTTTTATGCAAAAAGGAAATAAGGGCTTAAATATTACGGTGATTTTGGCATTTCTGACTGCGTTAAGCATCGTGTGCGGAAAATATCTTGCCATAAGAGGCGGAGACGTTATGCGATTCAGTATTGAAAATATGCCTATCATCTTTGCCGGAATGTGTTTCGGCCCTATCGCAGGCGGTGCTGTTGGACTTGTGGCCGATCTTGTTGGTTGCGTTCTTGTGGGATATACAATAAATCCTGTGGTTACTCTTGGAGCTGCGGCTATCGGAGTCGTTTCGGGTGCTTGTTCTCTTCTGCTTCAAAGAACCAAGCTTAAGCCATGGATAATTACGATTGTTTCGGTGGCATCGGCACACCTTGTCGGTTCGGTTATAATCAAAACCGCAGGACTTAGTGTTTTTTACAGTATGCCTTTTCACATTTTGCTTTTGTGGAGAGCACTGAACTATCTTATTGTGGGTATTATTGACGGATTTGCAGTTCATATTTTGAAAAATAATAAAGAAATTAAGGCACAGATTAAAAAGCTTGGAGGAAATAAAGTATGACGTATGACGAAGCATTAGAATATATACACGGAACGTCAAACTTTTTCTGCAAGCCGGGGCTTGAACGAATTAATGAGCTGTGTCAGGGACTTGGAAACCCACAGAAAAAGTTAAAATTCATACACGTTGGCGGAACAAACGGCAAGGGTTCTTTTTGTGCAATGATGAACTCGGTTTTGTGTGCGGAAGGATATAAGGTTGGGCTTTATACCTCGCCCTTTGTGCTGAAATTCAACGAGAGAATGAGGGTAAACGGCGAGAATATTCCCGACGAAGCTCTTGCAAAGCTCACCGAAAAGGTGAAGGAGATTGCTGAGAAAATGGAAGATTCTCCCACCGAGTTTGAGCTTATTACCGCCATTGCCCTTGAATATTTTATGGAAGAAAAATGTGATGTGGTAATCTGGGAGGTAGGTATGGGCGGCCGGCTTGATGCGACTAACATTATTGACTCTCCCCTGCTCTCCGTAATAACAGGAATTGCCATTGACCACACCGCTTTTCTCGGTGATACTATTGAGAAAATCGCAGGAGAAAAAGCAGGAATAATTAAGCAGAATTCCCCTGCCCTTTACGGCGGTGAGGATGCTATTGCCGAGGCGGTTATTGCCGAAGAAGCAGAAAAAAAGCAAATAATGCTTTACAAAACCGACTATTCCAAGCTGAAAATGTGGGAAACTTCGCTTTTCGGAACGGTGTTTGATTACAGAGAAAGAGGGGGACTTAAAATATCCCTTCTCGGTTCATATCAGCCAAGAAATGCCGCTGTTGTACTTGATGCTTTGGATATATTGAGAAAAGGCGGATTTACCGTTAGCGAAGAGGCAATACGTCGTGGACTTGCAGATGCAAAATGGCCTGCAAGGTTTGAAATAATCAATAATAATCCTACAATAATCTTTGACGGAGCACACAATCCGGAGGGCATTGCTGCGGCAGTGGAGAGTATAAAACTATACTTTAAGGACAGGAAGGTTGTTATTTTAAGCGGTGTTCTTCGTGACAAGGACTTTTGTCGCATTGCCGAAAGCTTGTCCCGTGTTGCATCAGAAGTATTTACAATTACACCCCAAAATCCAAGGGCCCTCACCGCAGAGGAATATGCCGAGGTAATTGAGAAGTTTAATATAAAAGCAACCCCCTGCCAAAGCATTGACGAGGCGGTAAATCTTGGAAAAATATGTGCAAAAAAAGAAAAAACAGCACTGTTTTGCCTTGGCTCATTATATACTTATTCACAAGTCACAGCCATAATAAAGCAAAATAAATAGTTTCCCTCGAATTTTTTTATTTAATTTGGGTAACGTTATTAAAAAAGGATTTTAAAAGATGAACAGTAGAATAAAGCAAATATCTGCACGCGAAATTCTTGATTCGAGAGCGAATCCAACCCTTGAAGCAAGGGTGACTCTTCATTCGGGAGCCGTTGGTGTTGCAAGTGTACCATCGGGTGCTTCCACAGGTATTCACGAGGCACACGAGCTTCGTGACAAGGACAGTTCCCGCTATAACGGAAAGGGTGTTCTTTCTGCGGTAAAGAATGTTAACGAGGTTATTTTCCCCGCCCTTGTGGGCTGCTATCCTTACGATATTTCTGAAATAGATGAAAAAATGTTTAAGCTTGACGGCACAAAAAACAAGTCAAAGCTTGGTGCAAATGCAATTTTGGGTGTTTCGCTTGCTGTGGCAAGAGCTGTGGCAGAGGAAGAAGGTGTTCAGCTTTATGAATTTTTAAATAAAGGCGGTGGCTTTTCATTCCCTACACCAATGTTCAACCTGCTGAACGGCGGAGCACACGCATCAAATAACATTGATATACAGGAGTTTATGGTTGTTCCTCACGGTCTTTCGCTCCCAGAGGCAATAAGGGCAGGAAGCGAAATATATCACACCCTGGGTAAGCTTCTTCGCTCTAAGGGACTTTCCACAGGAGTTGGAGACGAGGGCGGTTTTGCTCCAAATCTGGACTCTGACGAGGATGCCATTGCTCTGCTCTGTCAGGCAATAACCGACAGCGGTTATAGCACTAAAGACGTTGGAATTGCCCTTGATGTTGCATCAAGCGAATGGTTTAAAGATGGAAAATATCTGCTTCCAAAAAGGAATGTTACCCTTGACAAAAGCGATTTAATTAGCTATTATACCGAGCTTTGTGACAAATATCCAATTATTTCTATTGAAGACGGACTTTCTGAGGATGATTTTGACGGTTGGACTCAGCTTACGCGTGAGCTTGGCGGGAAAATAATGCTTGTGGGCGATGATCTTTTTGTCACAAATGAAGAACGGCTTTCTTACGGAATGTCGGTCGGTGCAGGCAATGCAATACTGATAAAGCCAAACCAGATAGGAAGTCTCAGCGAAACACTTAATGTTATTAATTTGGCTAAAAGCGGCGGATATAAGTATATTATTTCTCATCGCTCGGGCGAGACAACCGACACATCTATTGCAGATATTGCAGTGGCTACCTCGGCGGAATATATTAAGACGGGAGCTCCTTGCAGAGGCGAGCGAGTTGCAAAGTACAACAGACTTTTAGAAATTTATACTAAGCTCTCTTAAATGTTTATTTAATAAATGTAGAAAACCGAATATAGAAACTAAAGGCGGACTCGGAATTACCCGAGTCCGCCAAAGCTTTTTATGGCTTATTATTTAATTAGAAGATCTCCTATCAGGTTAAGATCCACCAAGGTCTGCGACGCTTGCTTGTAGCAACCGCAACGATAGTTGTGATAAGGCAGAGAGTTGCAATACCAATGCAGATCAGAACGATCTCATTATTGTCATTGCCATCCTTACCTGCCGCTGCGATACCGGTATCCTTGTCACCGATCCACCAGTTGCCGTTCTCACCAACGAAGGGAGTTGCACCTGTTGCAGCGATGCCTGTATCCTTGTCACCAATCCACCAGTTACCGTTCTCACCGATGTGAGGAGTGATACCGTCCTTACCCATGATTTCACCAAGATCAATCCAGTTTGTATCATCATAGGTTACGAAGAGATGTCCGCCGTCAATCTTGAAGGTGGGAGTCTTACCGTCGATACCAACCGCTCTATGCTCGGTTCTCTCGCCGTCAACATACCAGAAGCCGTCTGCACCGATAGTGTAGTTCTTACCGTCCTTACCAATTGCGGGAATTGTGGTTTCTACACCGTTGATGATCCAGTTACCGTTCTCGCTGATAGTAGGAGTAATGCCGTCGGTACCTGCAATGTTACCAAGACTGGTCCATTCGCCGGCACCAAACTTAACGAAGAGTTCGCCGTTTTCTACCTTGAATTCGGGAGTGATACCGTTGAGACCGTTTTCACCCTGGATATTACCAAGACTGGTCCATTCGCCGGCACCAAACTTAACGAAGATTTCACCGTTTTCTACCTTGAATTCGGGAGTGATACCGTTGAGACTGTTTTCACCCTGGATATTACCAAGACTGGTCCATTCGCCGGTACCAAACTTAACGAAGAGCTCGCCTTCTTCTACCTTGAATTCGGGAGTAACACCGTTAAGACCGTTTTCACCCTGGATATTACCAAGACTGGTCCATTCACCGGCACCGTACTTAACAAAGAGCTCGCCTTCTTCTACCTTGAATTCGGGAGTGATACCGTTGAGACCGTTTTCACCCTGGATATTACCAAGACTGGTCCATTCGCCTGCACCAAACTTAATGAAGAGCTCGCCTTCTTCTACCTTGAATTCGGGAGTAACACCGTTGAGACCGGTTTCACCACGAATACTACCAAGACTGGTCCATTCGCCCTCGCCATACTTAACGAAGAGCTCGCCTTCTTCTACCTTGAATTCGGGAGTAACACCCTCGGGTCCTTCAATTGTACCGAGACTGCTCCATTCGCCTGCACCGAATTTAACGAAGAGCTCGCCCTCTTCTACCTTGAATTCGGGAGTAATACCGTTGAGACCGTTTTCACCCTGGATATTACCAAGACTGGTCCATTCGCCGGCACCGAACTTAACGAAGATTTCGCCCTCTTCTACCTTGAATTCGGGAGTGATACCGTTGAGACCGTTTTCACCCTGGATATTACCAAGACTGGTCCATTCGCCCTCGCCGAACTTAACGAATATTTCACCGTTTTCTACCTTGAATTCGGGAGTGATACCGTTGAGACCGTTTTCACCCTGGATATTACCAAGACTGGTCCATTCGCCGGCACCAAACTTAACGAAGAGTTCGCCGTTTTCTACCTTGAATTCGGGAGTGATACCGTTGAGACCGTTTTCACCCTGGATGCTGCCAAGACTGGTCCATTCACCGGCACCAAACTTAACGAAGAGCTCACCGTTTTCTACCTTGAATTCGGGAGTGATACCGTTAAGACCGTTTTCACCCTGGATACTACCAAGACTGGTCCATTCGCCCTCGCCATATTTAACGAAGAGCTCACCGTTTTCTACCTTGAATTCGGGAGTGATACCGTTGATACCGTTGGAACCGTCTACACCGTTAGAGCCGGCAATATTGCCAAGGTCTTCCCAGCTTGCACCGTCATCGTAAGAAACGTGAAGATGTCCGTCCTCAACCTTGAAGGTGGGAGTAAGGCCGTCATTACCTGCAACAGTGCCAAGTTCTGTCCAAATTTCGTTATCGAAGCTTGCCCAAAGTTTGCCGTTCTCTACCTTGAAGGAAGGAGTCTTACCGTCGATACCAACTGCTATGTACTCTGTCTTTGTGCCGTTAAGGTACCAGTAGCCGTCTTCACCGATGGTGAAGCTGTTTCCGTTAGTACCAACTGCCTTATGCTCGGTCTTTGTGCCGTTAAGGTACCAGTAGCCGTCTTCACCGATGGTGTAGTTGTTACCGTCCTGACCGATTGCCTTATACTCTGTTTTTGTGCCGTTAAGGTACCAATATCCATCTTCGCCGATGGTGTACTGGTCTGCATCGGTAGCTACTGCCTTGTACTCGGTCTTTTCACCGTTAAGGTACCAGTAGCCGTCTTCACCGATAGTGAAGTTGTTTCCGTCCTCACCGATTGCCTTGAACTCGGTCTTTTCACCGTTGAAGTACCAATATCCGTCAGCACCGATGTGGTAAGGAAGTGTGTTGTTAACCAAAAGCATACCGTCGCCTGTATCCTTAGTTACAAAACCTCTGGTTACAAGCTCGTCAGCATATTCGCTTCTGAAGTATGCAGCTACCTCGTAAGGATCGCCATAGAAGATCTCGCCGTCTGTGGGAACAAGAGCTGCATCAATGTATGCATATGCACCCATAGAATCGGATACAAGGAGAATCCACTGGGTATTATTTGTGGTTGTGGAGGTGATTGTACCACCGTTAACTGTAATGCTAACGTTTCTTGTAATAGAAGTTGTGGTAGCATCACCGATAGCGATTGCTGCAAAACTATTTGTCTCGTGAGCAGGAGCATTGTTAACACCGGTAAGGTTAGAGTTGTTTACTACCATAACGGTATTGTCACCTGTGATGTTAATAGCTGCATAACCGCTGAGTGTGCTGTTATTTACTGTAATATTGCTGCCTACGGAAGAAGCCGCAACATTAAGAGTGTACTTGAAGCCCTCTGCAACAACATTATCAACAGTAAGAACTGCTGCCTTCTGGATAACGTTGATTGCACGCTCGGTATTGGAAGCACCTACGATAGTAAGGTTCTTAATACCAACCGCACCCGCACAGTTAACATTAATTGCACGGTCTGCAGAAGATGTGAGAGTGTGTCCCTGACCGTCAAGGATAATTTCCTTGTCAAGTACAAGAATGCTGTCAAGAGTTATGTTCTTAAGAAGAACTACTGTTTCTCCTGCATTTACAACTGCAAGAGCATCTGCAAGAGAAGCATAACCGATACCGTTGATAGATGCAACAGCATCTACGATACCGTATGTACCATCAGGATTTTCAACACAAGCAAATCCGTTTTCACACATTTCGGGAGCTATCTCTCCGCTGAATACACCGCCGGAAACGATAGGAAGATATTCGAAGTTGTTGGAAGCATCCCAAGTACATACGTAAACGTAATCACTGAACTTACCGCCTGTGATAGAAGCTTCGAAGGAAGCTGTTGTATTGGAGGAAGTAAGATAGGTAGAGCCGTTTACAACAACGTCGCCACCGATTGTTACGTCCATACCGCTTGCATCGCCGTTACCAAGAAGGTAAATAGCATCTACGTCGGTAGCATTTGCGGTAATCTTACCGCCGGTGATAGTCATTTCACCGATATTCTTATTGTTATTAGGATCCTGCATCCAAACCTGACCGAGAATGTCACCGCCGGTAATGTTGATAACGTTCTTGGAGGTTGTGCTGTTTGCAAATCCACGAATGGAACCGCCCTTAGCAGCTGTGATTGTGCCGCCCTCAACATTGATAACTGCATCACCGCTGTTGCCGTTGGTAATGTTGTCAATTGTGAACTTATAAACGTTTGTAGCAGTAGAAAGACTCTCAATAATACCACTCTTAATAGTGAGAGTTCCCTGCTGGTTGCTGATTGCGGTTACTGCATATGCCCAAGCTCTGTCTGCAGTACCATTGAAGAAGTAAGAAATCTTACCGCCGCCAACACTATCCTGAATGATAAGGTTGCCACGGTTTGTAATAAGTGAATCGTTTGCTGTGATCTGAGTTGTAACGGTTCTGCTGATAGTGTGTCCGTTAAGGTCAAGAGTGATTGCCTTAGTAACTACAAGAGTTTCGCTTATAGCGATATCGCTCTCAAGAACAATGATGTCACCGTCGTTTGCATTGTTAATTGCATTTGCAAGCGAGCCCTCACCAACATAGTAAACTGTGATGGTGGAACCACTGCGAGAATAGTTGGACATTGCGTAAGTTACGGATACACACTCAATGCCGGGAGCAAGATACTCGGTAATGTCGTAGTTGTAAACACCGGTGGAGATAGCAAGAGATGCTGTGCCATGCTCATCACCCTCGTCACAATATACATAACCCTCGATTACGGTGCCGTTAATGTAACCGGTACCGCCTACAATACCCTCGTAGCTGGGAAGATCATTGTTCCAATAGTAAATTGCAAGAGCTGCATCCTCATCAGATAAACCGTTGTTCACGATCTTACCACCGTTAAGGTAAGCAGTACCGTAAACACCAACGGTAACCTTCTTGTCTGCAGTGATAGTACCCTCGCCCTCAATAGTAAGGGTCTGGTTGATACCAACGAAGAGAAGAGGATATCCTGTATTATAGTTATAACCCTGTGCAGGAGAAATTGTGTGACCGTTAAGGTTAAGAACGATTGTACGTGCTACTGCACCATTGTTTTCAGTCTTAACATCAATGTAATTAGCGACCTGAATGTCCTTAACAAGAATAATTGTATCACCACTTACAGCTGCATCGAATGCATCCTGAAGTGTCTCATATTTAACTGTACCGATCTGAGCAACTGCAATCTTAGCAGGAACGTAATCGGCAACATAAATGTCACCACAGTGACAGGTGTAGGTTGTATAACCCTGAGACTCAAATGTGGGAGCAGTAACAACTGCCTCGTAGTTGTGACCGAGAGCATTTACAACATTCTGTGCAACGAGAACTTCGTTACATACAGAGCAATGCTTACCTTCGGTAAGACCGGTGTTTACACAGTCGGGAGCAACCGCTGCATCAACAACCTCGGTGTGACCGAGAGCATTTACAACATTCTGTGCAACGAGAACCTCGTTACATACAGAGCAGTGCTTACCTTCGGTAAGACCGGTATTTACGCAATCGGGAGCAACCGCTGCATCAACAACCTCGGTGTGACCGAGTGCATTTATAACATTCTGTGCAACGAGAACCTCGTTACATACAGAGCAGTGCTTACCTTCGGTAAGACCGGTGTTTACACAGTCGGGAGCAACCGCTGCATCAACAACCTCGGTGTGACCGAGTGCATTTACAACATTCTGTGCAACGAGAACTTCGTTACATACAGAGCAGTGCTTACCTTCGGTAAGACCGGTGTTTACACAGTCGGGAGCAACCGCTGCATCAACAACCTCGGTGTGACCGAGAGCATCTACAACTGTCTGTGCAACGAGAACTGTGTCACATACGGAACAGTGCTTACCTTCGGTAAGACCGGTGTTTACACAGTCGGGAGCAACCGCTGCATCAATAACCTCGGTATGAGCTGCCTTAGGAGTAACTACCTGTGCAATTATAACCTCATCACATACAGAACACTTCTTACCCTCTGTAAGACCTGTGGAAGTACAGGTTGCAGGAACTGCAGGAAGAGTTTCGAGAGTGTGAGCAAGCTTTTCAATGGTCTTTGCTGTTCTGCTGATTTCTACATCACATACAGAACAGTAAACTACTTCGTCATAAGAACCTGCTTTAGAACAGGTTGAATCAACTATGTTTTCCTGAACTGCTGCTGCATTGGTGTGGCCGAGAGCAGCTACAACTGTCTGTTCAACGAGAACTTCGTTACATACAGAACAGTGCTTGCCTTCGGTAAGACCGTTGTTAACACAATCGGGAGCTACCGCCTCGTCAACAACCTCGGTATGACCGAGTTCGTCAACAGGATTATTAGTATAGCTGTGACCGCAAACACAAGTGTAGGTCGTGTAACCTGCATTCACACAAGTGGGATTAGTTACAACACCACCGTCATAAGAGTGAGCACTTACTGTGTAAACGCCGGCATTACCAATAGAGTGGTAACCGTCTGCTACCTTATTTCTGTAGCTGCCGTCACCGGAATGATCTGCAGGGTTGAAGTTTACAAACTCACCGCCGTAAACATTGAACTTACCTCTGATGGCCTCAGCTTCGGTCTCGTCAATGTCAAGCACAAAGTAAAGTCCGCCATAAGAATTGTATGCCTCAAAGCGACCGCCGTAAATATTTACTACAGCACCGGTTTCAGCAAAGATAACATCACCAACGTTTTCGGAAATGAAACTACCGCCGTAAATGTTAACGGTTGCACCGATAGCGGAGATTACGCAGTTGGTAGATGCCCGGTCGCCACTGATCATAGAGCCATTGCCCTCGATTGTAACGATTGCACCGTTTGTTGCGTAAATAACCTCAACTACTTCGTCAGATTCCCAATCTGCGGTTATTGTATAATTCTTAAGGTCAATAGTAACCTCAACATTATTAAGATTTATAGAACTTGTAAGCTGAACATTAGATGTAAGATATACATCATATCCCGCGTAGAGAACAACCTTAAGGTCTGCCTCGTTAGAAACACCAACAGGGCCAACAACCTCTTCCTTTGTTTCATAATCGCCTCTGTTACAAGAAGTTACAAGATAAAGAGTTCCTTCGTCTACTCTATAGAAAGCAGCACCAATGGAGTGACCGAGAGCAGCTACAACTGTCTGTTCAACGAGAACTTCGTTACATACAGAACAGTGCTTACCTTCGGTAAGACCGGTAGCTGTACAAGTAGGAGCAACTGCTGCATCAATAACCTCGGTGTGACCGAGAGCAGCTACAACTGTCTGTGCAACGAGAACTTCGGTACATACGGAACAGTGCTTACCTTCGGTAAGACCGGTGTTTACACAGTCGGGAGCAACCGCCGCATCAATAACCTCGGTATGAGCTGCCTTAGGAGTAACTACCTGTGCAATTATAACCTCATCGCATACAGAACACTTCTTACCCTCTGTAAGACCTGTAGAAGTACAGGTTGCGGGAACTGCAGGAAGAGTTTCGAGAGTGTGAGATTTCTTAGCAATAGTCTTTGATGTTCTGCTGATCTCTACATCACATACAGAACAGTAAACTACTTCGTCATAAGAACCTGTCGCAGAACAGGTTGAATCAACTACATTTTCCTGAACTGCTGCTGCGTTGGTGTGACCGAGAGCAGCAATTTCCTCGGTGTAGCTATTGCCGCAAATCGTACAAGTATAGGTGCGAACACCTGTCGCTGTACAAGTTGCTGCGGTAGTAACCTGAGATTCATAATTATGCTCGTGCTGAATAAGATCATCAAGCCAAGCATTCTTCATCTGAGAATTGTCGTTGTAAGATGTGATAATACCGTAAACAGTTACCTTATCACCAACAACGGGCTTGGTTTCCATAGCATCGTATCTTGTTTCGCCATCTACACTATAGAGACCGTAGATGTAGAAGGTGTTGCCCTCTGCATCCTTAATATAAAGATTACCGTACTGTGTATTAACAATTTCGGTAATAGTACCAACTAAATAATACTTGTCGGTTGTTGTAGTAAGAGAACCGAGAAGTGTTGCCTGCTCATATGTAAGAACAGTGTCTGCTGCAGGGGGAACTACCACGCCGCAACCGTCGTTATCACAAATGTAATCGCCGTTTGCATCAACGTGATCGCACTCTGCAGGAATGTGCTCGGTCATCCAGCTGTCCTTCATCTGAGGAGAAGTGTAATAACCGATAATACCGTAAACGGTGATTGTGTCGCCTGCAACGGGCTTAACATCCATTGCATCATATCTTACAGAACCGTCTGCGGAGTAAACACCGTAAACAAGAATCTTGTTACCGTTCTCGTCTTCGATGTTCATATTACCATAGGTAGCATTTGTAACATCAACGATTGTACCGGTAATGTAATACTTGTTGGGAGTATAATTATCCTTTGTATAAAGTGCACCGAGAGCAAGTGCCTGTTCAATAGTAAGAACAGAATCTGCTGCGGGAGGAACTACTGCTCCGCAGTCGCGATCGCACTTGTAGTCGCCGTTCTCGTCGATATGACCGAGAGCAGCATCGCCTTCAACAGTGCTTACGGTTGCACCACAATCTGTACACTTTGTAACAACCTTTCCTGCTGCTGTACAAGTAGGAGCAACAGTTTCGGTTGTGGTGCTAGTGTGAGAGCATTCTTCACTACCTGCCTTCTTGATACCGAAAACAATAGAGTTGATCATTGCTCTATTAGCTCCACTTACTGTATCAAGGGTAATTGTCTTAATTGCAGTGGTGTCAATCTTAATGGGAGTATATTCGCCACTGTTAGAAGCGGTAGTGATAGTGTAAGTAACACCATTTACAACAACCTTTGTAGCATTAGTTTTATACTGAGCAACGTTGATAATTACATATTCAACATCAGCACCAACAGTGAAGCTGAAGGATGCAACACTACTGGATGTACCAAGCTTGATACAAGAGTTACCAAGAGCATCATAAGCAGGAGAATAAATCTTGCTTAATGTATCAAACGTAAGTGTGTAAGCACCATTAGTTTCACTATAACTGCTGATGCTGGATCCATCTTTGTGTGCAGCATCGCCATTCGCACCGAACTCAAACACTACTTCGCTAGGCTCTTCAAGACTGCAGCGAGAGCAAACACCGTCAACAAAGTTGTGACCGAGAGCATCAATTTCTTCGGTGTAGCTATCACCACAAGAACAAGTGAAGGTCATAACACCTGAGGTTGTACAAGTAGCCGCGGTTGTAATGCTCTCATTGTAAGAGTGGCCTGTTGCCGCTACTTCGGTATCAATGTATTCATCACCACACTTAGAACAAGTATGTGTGGTATAACCTGCATCTGTACAAGTAGGATTGGTTACAACAGACTCATAGTTATGATCACAATCAACTGTGCTCATTGTGAGATAGTAGGTGGTAGTGCCGCCCAGAGTCTCATTAAGTCTGTAAAGCTGAACTTCCTGCTGACCAGATTTATAATAGCGGAAACGCATCTGGTCGCTTGCCTTATTGAACTTAAGAACAGGACCTGCACTCGACGTAATCAATACATTTCCATTCGAAATAGTTATAGTATGTTCATATGAAGTCGAAGTGGTAGACTGTTTCAAACCATTGGAATTGCTTGTTACACCAATGTAATAACCACTTGCAGACTTAATTGTATTACCTGCTGCATCTATAATAAACACTGAATTTCTAAGTGCATCAGTAACTGCAATTGTGCCGTTACTAATGGTAACAGAAACTGTGTTACTTACAGCATCAAGTGAACTAAGAGCACCATTGAAAGCTACACTACCGGTCTCATATACGATAAGGTAGCTACCCGACCAATCGGTACGAGTTTCTGTAACCTTTTCGAATATTGCGGAGCCGGCAGTTTCTTCTGTGCGTGTATAAACCGCATAGAGAACCTGATTGTCGCCGGTATATGTGCTACCAGCTTCAAGAATGGTAGGAATATCTGTTGTTTCGTCAATGGTAACCTCAGACCAACCTGCGAAGGTGTAGCCGTTGGGAGCACCGGCAGAAGGAAGAACATTGCCTTCACCCATTTCAACAGGAGCTACTCCGTCGGGAACGGAAAGAGTAACATTAACAGGAGCTACGTAATTAGGATCTGCTTCACCGCAAACAGAGCAGGTGCCATTAACATAGGCATGCTCAATATCTCTGGTGGCTTCGCAGATATTACAAATTGTATCGCATGCATTATCGTAGCTATGTGAACAAACTTTGCCACATACTGTACATTCACCGTTGCCATAGCTGTGGGTACATTCTGCACCACAGGTTCCACATACACCGTTGTTTAACCAGTTGTGGCTGCAAAGTGATTCGCATATTGTACACTCGCCGTTTGTCCAGCTATGTTCACAAGCTTTGCCACATGTTGTACATACGCCGTTGCCGTAGCTGTGGTCACATTCTGCACCACAGGTTTCACATACACCGTTTTCCCAGCTGTGGGTACAAGGTGTTTCGCATATTGTACACTTGCCGTTTTCCCAACTATGTGTACAAGCTTTGCCACATGTTGTACATACACCGTTGCCGTAGCTGTGGTCACATTCTGCACCACAGGTTCCACATACACCGTTTTCCCAGCTGTGGGTACAAGGTGTTTTGCATATTGTACACTTGCCGTTTTCCCAGTTGTGACCGGAGGCAGCTACCTCGTTATCTGTGTAGGTATCACCACATGCACAAGTGTAGGTTGTGTAACCGTCAACAGTACAAGTAGGTTCTGTTACGGAAGAACCGTAAACGTGCTTATGAATAGAGAGCTTACCGGTGCTGATATTATATGAGAAAACATATTTTCCACCGGTAGCGGTCATTTTACAGTTAGATCCATCGGAATTCTTGAAATCCCAGCCGGAAATCTCGTCGGTGAAAGAACCGCCATTTCCACACCAGTTACCACCGGAAACAACCTTAAATTCATAAGGTGTATCACCGCTGGCTGCTAAATCAAGAGTTACCGATGCGACTCCATTTGAAATAGTCATAGGAGTTGCAGTAGTTGACCATCCATTAAATGAACCAGCCAATGTAACTGTGTAAGTGAAACTTGACCAGGAACCTGAACTCCAGCCGGTTGTAGTGTAGCAATTCTTGCCTGCACTGGTTTTAACCTGGATTCTATTCCATTCACCGTCCCATCCGGTTGTACCGGATTTTGCTCTTAAGAAAATAATGTCGGTTCTGTCAGAAGGCATTTGTCCTTCATAAATACCGTCTCCATTAGAATCTGTAAGAGTAACCCAAGCATCGGCAGAACTGCCGCCCCAGGTCCAAGCCCTAAAAATCGCACCCGCCTGATTCCAGTCAGAACCGGGTTTAAAATAAAGGGTTTGTGTTGTTGCCGCACTCGCGGGGATTGTTGCTGCTACAAGTGCCACGAGAAGTGTCATGACAATTATTAAAGCAGCTAAAATTTTGCGTGTGTGCTTCATAATTTTTTCCTTTCTGCCTTTTGGCAAAATAAATAATATATATATAAATAAATTTATATTCATCAACATTTTACCATAATTACCTATTCAATTCAATTCTCATAATAAATAAATAAAAAAAAATATTTTGTGCAGTTTGCACATACCGTTCTTTTGCGTTTTGTTGGTTTTGCTCGCATTTTTGTTTTACGTTTTACCGCATTTTTCAATATTTTCCTGCAAAAATACAAGGTTTTGACAATTATTATTTACATTTTTTTGCATCTGAAAGTGCGTTTTTTCGTTTTTGTGCCTGTGTGATTTTTTCAAAAAAGAAAAAACGGGCTCGGTTTTTATACCGAGTCCGCAAGGCATATTTCTATGCTTTAAGTTTGAATTTCAGTTTAAGATTACCACATGAAACCGCGTCTGCGGAATATTCCGAATGCGAGAGGAAGAATAACAATGATTGTACAAATCGCAACCACTTTTACAACCTTATCGCTCTCTGCCTTGTTAATATTACTTTCGGGCTTATTAACCTCTGGTTTTGCGGTTTCGTTGATTTCGGGAAGCTGGCTTCCGCCTGCAATTTCGCCGTCGGGAACTTCGTTGGTGTCGGGGATTTCCTCGGTGTCGGGAAGCTGAGTTTCGGGAGTTTCCTCAGGAAGTTCGATATCGGGTGTCTCAATTTCGGGAACATCAACATCAGGTGTCTCTATTTCGGGAACATCAATGTCGGGTGTTTCCTCCGGAATCTCTATTTCTGTGTCCGAAATAATATATCCGCCCGCGTTTTCATATACAAAGTAGCCGTCAGCAACATAATTTTCGATTGCAAAGTCGCCAAGGGGATTAGTAAGCTCACATCCGTTAAGGCAAAGTGTGATGTTCTTATCAAACTTAAATCCTTCGGGCAGCTCTACATCCGAGAGAAGTGTGATTGTATCGCCGTTTACAGATACCGCATATGCCTTGTCAAATGACATATACATTACGTTTCCGAGATTAACTGCGTTTGTAACACATCCGCCCTCTCCCTTGAGAATGTGAGCAGAAACACTTCCGCCCAAGCTGTCATCAAAGGAAAGAATTCCGTTTACTGTAATATCCGAGCCGTCTATTTCATATCCGTTAAGGTTGATTATTATATTCTTTCCTTCGGGAACTGCAATAGAGCCGGAAAGCGAATAATTTGTTTTAAGTGTGATTATATCGCCGTAATTTGCCTCTGCTATTGCCTTTGCAAGTGCGGCCTCGCCAACATAGTAAATAGTTCCAACGGTAACACCGCTTCTGGAATATGCCGCCATACCCGAGGTAAGAGTTACATAAGAAACATCTTCGGAAATATATTTTTCCCAGCTGGGATCATCAAACCTTCCGCCCTCTGCGGCAATATTAAGGTAACCTGTTCCTGTGTCACCCTTAATACTGATACTGCCATAGAATTCACCGCCGAGAACATTAAGTGTACTGCTGGCACGTGACTGGATACTCATTGAAGGGCCTTTGAAATATCCGTTCTCGATAAAAATTTCTGCTTCGTATTCACCGACAACAGCCGCACCCTTGATGCTTATCATAGACTCAAAGTGACCGTTTGAAATAGAAAGCTTAGCACTCTCAACATATACAATATTCTGCTGGTTTGCAGCAGGGTTGTTGCTGCCGTCATTCATATAGAACTGACCGCCGTTTATTGTTGCGGTTGCACCGCCAACTATCTGAACACAGCCGAAACCGCTATCCACAACGGCATCTTCAATAGTAAGTGTTCCACCCTTGGTATATACGGTGTAATGTGTATAATTCTTGCTTCGAAGATCAACTCCGCCTGTAATTGTTACCTCACCGCCAAGGTTACGAACAACACTTCCCGATGCTCCTGCCTCGGTATATCCATTGGTTGCACCGCTATCTGTAAAGGTAAATATGCCGTTTTCACCGATAAGCAAAAGGTGTCCGTTATCGGTTACATTTTCATCTACGGTAATTGTGTATCCGTTAAGATCAAGGGTAACCTCAAGCTTGTTTTCGGCATACACAGAGTCAACAATAAGGAAGTAAGGAACATTTGTGTTGCTTATAACATATCTGCTCTTGAAAATCTCGCTGAGTACAATGTTACCCCAGAGCTTTACTGTACCGCCCTGATTAATTGCCACCTGAAGCTCGGTTGCATTGTCAACTACATCATCACAACCTGTGCAATCGCCCTCAACATAATTGTGCTCTCCAACAGGGATAAGCGAGAGGTCTCTTTTTTGATTGGAAGTATAAAAAGCATAATAAGTATTAGCCGACTGATTGTTAAGTGAAAGATATCTTGTATATCCATCTGAATCAATAAAGTAAATATTAAATGTTCCGTCTGCCAAGCGGTCAACAGAAAGTGCTAAAGCATCTTCTTTTGCAACCAATGTACCGGAATTTCCACTTGTCCAACCAATATAATTATTGCCATTTACACTCTCGGCATAGATTTTATATGTGCCGTCATCATTCTTGATAAAAACAAATACATATTCAGCCGCCTTAACACTTTCGCAAATGCTTTTGGGAAGCACTGAAAGCCCGCTGTCTGCACCCTGGTAACGGTTTGTGGATGCGGTGCCAAGATTGCTTGTCATATATGTATAATTTTCATCAGGTCTTATGGTTGCAATATAGTATCTGCCTGAGTAATCTATAGATTCGGGATCGAAAATTCCGCAATTTTGACAAGCATTGTTTACAAAATTGTGTCCCAAAGCAGGAATTAAAACCTTGGTAATATAATCACATCTTGTACAATCTTCGTAAGCTTCATAACCTTCTTCAAGGCAGGTAGGAGCTTTGTATTTGTAATTTCTTATATCGTGTCCAAGTGCTTCACCCTCTGTTAAGCCACATCCGGAACAGGTCTTGGGGGCTTCACAGGTTGCATCAAGCCAATTGTGGCCGAGTGCTTCAACAACCTCCTGAGCAACAGTTGCTTCATCACATCTTGAACAATGAGAGCCCTCGGTAAGACCCGGTTCGGTACAGGTGGGAGCAACCGCCGTATCAATGATAATGTCATGACCGAGTTTGGATATTTCTTCAACGGTAACCTCACCGCAATCGGTACAGGTTTTAGTTACAGAACCGGGAGTGGTACAGGTTGCATCTACAGTTTCAGTGGTAACATTTTCGTGGGTACAGCCCTGTTCAACCTGCTTGTATATCGAAATCGGCTTTTGTGTAGCACTTCCATAGCAGGAAAACAGACCGGAGCTTTGGTTATACTGCATTGTATTTCTTGAAAATGAGCCCTGTGCTACAATTGTTGCCACACCGTTTGAAATTGTAATTTTCCAGGAACCGTTTGCGTCAAGTGCAGTTTTCGTTCTGAGATAATTGTTTGAATTTGATGCAGCATAAAGATATCCTGAGCCGGTATAGAATGCAAATGTGGAGTCGACGGTGCCTGCTTCAAGTGTAATGATCTGCACATCGTCGCCAAATGTTATTGTATTGTCCGACTTTACCACAGATGCCTGACCGCGATTATTGCTGTTTTGGGTAGTGCTGAGTGCATAATTATAACCGTTTGCAACAATAACAATCTTGTCACCGACTTTAAGATCATTTACATCGGTAACCAGTTCCCATATATAAATGGGCTCAGTCGGCTGACTTTCACCGCAGTTTTCGCAAGTGCCGCCAACATAATTGTGACCGATGGCTGCTACTTCCTCGGTTTCAGTGTCGCCGCAAACATTACAAGTATATTGCTTTGTACCGGAGGTCTCACAAGAAGGTGCTTCGGTTATAATTCCATCATTAAAGCTGTGACCCGGGGCATCAATTGTTTCGATGCTTACGGTTTCGCCGCAGTCATTACAAATAACGGTGACAGAGCCCTCTTCGGTACAGGTTGCATCTACTGTTATAGTAGTTGTATTGGTGTGTTCGCAGGAAGGAGTTTCTCCACCGGATACGTCATAAAACACAGTAAGAGATTTAACACGAACCTGAGCACTTAGCTTAGCAACTGTATAGCTTTCAGCCGATGCGGTAGGAGTAATAGTAACGGTTGAGCCACTTGCAGCCGCTTCCGAACCGACAGAAGTTTTCAATGCTGTTGCGTAAGATGAACTATCGCAAACAACTTCAATTTTAGTAATGTTTCCAAGCGAACATTCAATAGTAATTGAAGATTTTGCATACAAACGAACAGGGTTTGAATAATCAGCTACATTAGATGTAGAGGAAGCTTTATCATTGGTAAATGTAATACCGTTCTGCTCCCAAACCTGCTTGGTTGTAGAAAAGCTTGTACGCTGGGCGGTACTTGCAAAGCTGAGTGTTGCACTTTCCTCTGCCGCCGATGACGTAAGAACAAAAATGCCGATCAATGAAAACATCATTGACATAATTAAGGTTAAAATCAGAAGCTTACTCGTTTTGTTCATTTTTCTTCACCTTCCATTAAAATTTTATACCTTAATCATTTTACCAGATATAGTATAATATTGTCTATATTTTTACCACATTTTGTGTTTTTTTGTATTTTTTGTCAAAATCAGCTGTAATTATCATACGAAATTTAGCTATCGTATATAAAAAAACAGAGTGGCTTACAAGAAGGATCACCCTGTTTTGTAGTATTTTTATTCTGATTTATGCCATTTTTGGCTTGGGATTTGTATCTGACATAAGTTTTTTCAGCGAATGTCGGTAAACAATATAAGAAACAATTCCGGTTATTATATCCGAGATAAGCTGTGTCCAGACAATACCGTAAAGTCCGAAGAAATGATCCATAATAAACAGCAAAGGAATGTTTACCACTCCCTGACGAAGAGAGGATAAAATAAGCGACTGCTTGCCCATTCCCATCGCCTGGAAGGTAAAGCTGATCTGAAGATTAAACAGCATAAAAGGAACGGAAAGGCAAAGTATGCGAAGGAAATCCGCAGACATAGCTTTT
Source organism: Eubacteriales bacterium (assembly GCA_045538685.1). Lineage (GTDB taxonomy): Bacteria > Bacillota > Clostridia > Oscillospirales > CAG-272 > UBA1740. The sequence continues at coordinate 20,498 of JAZSRX010000024.1, forward strand.
GTATTTGGCTCACCGATGAATATTCCTGCAATAAAAGGGGCGAAGAGCTGGAAAAGAAGAATACAAAATGCCGCAAAAATCATAGCTGCATTTCTTGCAGAGCTTGCAACAGCACGCATACGTTTGTGATCACCCGATGCAAAGTTATATGCAACAAGAGGCATCATTCCCTGGCAAAGACCAAAGCCCACGTTCATAGGAAGCATATCTATTTTCTTTGCAATTCCGATAGATGCCACAGGAACGTCATCTACTCCGGGAACAATATCCTTGTAATTTGCGGCAAGATTGTTGATAACAATATTTGCTAAACAAGCCAGAAGTGAACCAAGTGCGGAAGGGATTCCAACCGCAAACACCGACTTGATATATCTGCTTTTAAGCAGGGCACGTTTGGGATTCAAAGAAATAACAGTTTTGTTTTTAATTACAAAGTAATTAACAATGTAATAAAAAAGCACTATGACGTTTGAAAGCATTGTTGCAATCGCCGCACCTTTAACCTCGTTACCCGGCTCAAGAATAACAAACATAAAAATGGGGTCTAAGGCGATATTAAGCACTCCGCCAAGACCAAGACCAAAGCTTGCCTTAGATGCAAAGCCCTCGCTTCGAAGAAGCTGTGCCATTGTCATAGACAATGTTGCAGGTATAGCACCGACAACAACAACCCAGAATGCATACTGACGGGCATAAACCATCATTGAATCTGTTGCACTAAGCATTCTGAGAATAGGATCCATAAACACCAAGACGATTACAGAATACACAAATGCACACAGAAGTGTCATATAAAACGAAAATGAAGCTACACCGCCTGCTTCATCATCCTTTTTCTCGCCCAGAAGTCGCGAGATAAGACTGCCACCGCCGACACCGAACAGGTTAGGCAGAGCATTCATCATAAATACAAGGGTGAATGCAACCGACGAAGCCGCGGTCATAGACGGATTTCTTGCAAGGCCGATGAAAAATGTATCGGCAAGGTTGTAGATCATTGTGATAAGCTGGCTGATTATCGTGGGAATAGCCAGTGTTGCCAATGCTTTTGGCACAGGCATTCGTTCAAAAACTTCTCTTTTATCTTTCATTTTTTCTTTCCTTCTGTTTTTAACTAGATAATTTTACCATTTTCAACCGATTTTGTCAAGCAAATAAAATTAACAAATATTTAATAAACTCTTGAAACACCCGTAAAGTGATGATATAATAAAAGCGAAATTTAAAAGGACGAAAAGAAAATGAAGATAATTGCAAAAATACATAACGATTTCAAAGAAAAATTCGGAATACCAAGACAAAGCGGACTTTCGGGCGAGCTTTTGTCCAGGATAGTTTTTGAGCCCGAATACAGAAATCCCGACGCACTTCGCGGAATAGAGGGATTTTCTCACCTTTGGCTTATCTGGCAGTTTTCAGAGTCAATAAGAGATGAATGGTCGCCGACAGTAAGGCCTCCCCGCCTCGGTGGAAACAAAAGAGTGGGTGTCTTTGCTACGCGTTCCCCTTTCCGCCCCAATCCAATCGGACTTTCTTCGGTAAAACTTGTGTCCGTTGAGGCAACGGAGGCAGAGGAAACTGTGCTTATTGTAAGCGGTGCAGACCTTCTTGACGGAACACCGATATATGACATTAAGCCCTATGTTGCGTACTCAGACTGTCACACAGATGCTGTCTCGGGATTTGCCGATCCGGTGCGAGAATATAAGCTAAATGTGGTTTTTTGTAAAGATTTGTTGTCAAAAGTATGCGTTTCTAAGCAAAAACCCCTTCTTCAAATTTTGGAACAAGATCCAAGACCATCATATCAAAACGATCCCGACAGAGAGTATGGTATGCGATTTTCCGACTATGAAATCTTCTTCAAGGTTGCGGGAGATACTCTGACTGTCACACGAGTAGAGGATAGCAAATAAGCGAGGGAAAAATGATACTCAGAAAAGAATATTTTGAAAAGGATGCTTGGTTTTTAGCCCCCGATCTTATCGGTAAAATTCTGTGTCGAAGGACTCCCGACGGTGTAATTCGTGCAAGAATAACCGAAACCGAGTGTTATTTTGGCGAAGAGGATACCGCCTGCCACGCAAGCAAAGGCAAAACCGAGCGCACAAAGGTGATGTACGAATCGGGAGGCATCACATATGTTTATCTATGCTATGGCATTCATTCTCTGCTTAATATTGTAACAGGAGCAAAGGATCATCCTGAGGCCGTTTTGATAAGAGGTGTTATGGGTGCTTCAGGGCCGGGACGTGCTACAAAGTTTATGAAGATCACCACCGCTGACAATGCCCTGCCCCTGTGCGAAGAAAGCGGAATCTGGATTGAGGATGACGGAGAAAGGTTTGAATATACCACTTCTCCACGAATTGGCATTGACTACGCATCAAAGATAGACAGAGAGCGACATTGGCGTTTTTTGATAAAAGAAAGAGAGTGAGACAAGCTCACTCTCTTTTGTTTTGTAATTACTAAATATCTTAATATTCTGCGTTTCCTACTGTTCTGGGTAGCGTAGCGGCCTGAGGGTGTTAGAAAACAGTTAATAACTGTTTTCCCCCGAAGGTGACCGAGCCGCAGTGAGAAAGGGATAACGTCTTAATATTCTGCGTTTCCTACTGTTCTGGGATAAGGAATTACGTCTCTGATATTCGACACACCGGTAAGATACATAATAATTCTCTCAAAGCCAAGTCCAAAGCCCGCGTGCTTTGTTCCGCCGTACTTACGAAGGTTGAGATACCACCAATAATCCTCTTCAGAAAGGCCAAGCTCTGCCATACGTGCCTGAAGCACATCAAGACGTTCTTCACGCTGGCTGCCGCCGATAATTTCGCCCACACCGGGAACAAGAAGGTCCATAGCCGCAACAGTCTTGCCGTCGTCATTCAGACGCATATAGAATGCCTTAATATCCTTAGGATAGTCGATAAGGAAGATGGGCTTCTTATAAACCTGCTCGGTAAGATATCTCTCGTGCTCGGTCTGAAGGTCAACACCCCAATACACAGGGAACTTGAAGTCGGCCTTTGCCTTAGTAAGCACCTCAATTGCCTCGGTGTATGTTACCTTTGCATAATCTGCGTTGCGAAGAGCGGTAAGGCGATCAAGAAGTCCCTTGTCAACAAACTGGTTGAAGAAGCTAAGCTCCGCCTGGCAGTTGTCCATAACGTGATTGATAATATGCTTAATCATATCCCAAGCAAGCTGCATATCGTCGTTAAGATCAGCAAATGCAATCTCGGGCTCGATCATCCAAAACTCAGCCGCGTGACGTGCGGTGTTGGAATTCTCTGCACGGAAGGTAGGACCGAAAGTATAGATGTTTCCAAATGCCATAGCATAGGTTTCGCCCTCAAGCTGACCGGAAACGGTAAGGTTTGCACTCTTGCCAAAGAAATCCTGGCTGAAATCAATGCTGCCGTCCTCGTTACGAGGAGGATTGTCCATATCGAGAGTTGTTACTCTGAACATTTCGCCTGCACCCTCTGCATCAGAGCCGGTGATAAGGGGAGTATGAACGTAAACAAATCCTCTGGAATGGAAGAAATCGTGAATTGCAAAAGCTACCTCAGAGCGAACTCTGAACACAGCGGAAAACAGGTTTGTTCTGGGGCGAAGGTATGCCTGCTCACGAAGGAACTCAACGGTGTGACGCTTGGGCTGGAGAGGATAGTCGGGAGTAGATGTTCCCTCAATCGCAATCTCGGTCGCCTTAAGCTCGAAGGGCTGCTTCGCACCGGGAGTCAAAGTAAGAACACCTGTCACAACAAGTGCCGCACCAACATTCTGACCTGTGATCTCATCGTAGTTATTTATTTTGTCGCGTTCAAAAACAACCTGCACACTCTTAAAGTAAGAGCCATCGTTCAGGTCGATAAATCCAAACGCCTTGGAATCCCTGAGGTTTCTAACCCATCCGCCTACGGTAACCGTCTTGCCGCCGAAGCTCTCAGGGCTTTCATAAATGTGTCTGATAAGTTCTCTTTTCATTGCTTTTTCTCCGTGGAGTATTTTTGTAATACATTATTTTAACATATAAATATAATAAATTCAAGTGTTTTTAAAGATTTTATCAATAAATGATAACACTCATCTTTTTTCTGTTGACATTCCACATATTATAGTATATAATTAAACCAAAACATAAAAAACGGGAGGTCATAAATGCACAAGATAGAAACAATTCTTTTTGTAATATCCTTCCTCCTTTTCGGAATAGCATCTGTTCTTATTTACAATAACACCGAATGGGGATTTTTCGCAATTACCGGAATCATAAGCCCCATCATTGGACTACTGATTTCAATCCTTGGTGTTTTCTACGAAGGAAAATACAATGATGACGAAAACGAATAACAGTCTTCTCAAAGTAAAAACGCAAAAACGATAATAATTGTTGTCATTTTTGCGTTTTTTCTTTATATTACTCATTGCTTTTTATAAACTCTTCCTAAAGCAAACCAACTCTCTGGACTATCAACCAAATTCCGTTCACAGCAAGGTACAACCACAAAATAATATTACATATACCCGACAAATCCAGTAAAGTTAAAACAACTATCAAGGCGGAAAATATTATGACAAGTGCAAAATAAAAAATATGGATTGTCAATGTTCACATAATATTTAGAATTTGCATTGACACCATTGATATATAAGTGTATAATTGTATTTGCAACCGTAAGTTGCACACTTTTCTCTATTTGAAAGCCAGAATGTATAGCATATTTTTATGTTTTGTGATATAATTTAGACACAAAAAGCAAAAAGAAAGAAGGAAAACAATGACTATTGAAATAGCTAACAGATTATTGGAACAGCGAAAGAAACATAATCTGTCCCAGGAAGAACTTGCCGAAAAGCTTGGTGTATCACGTCAGGCGATTTCAAAATGGGAAAGAAACGAGGCAAACCCCGACACCGACAACCTGATTGCACTTGCTAAAATATACGGTATTTCGCTTGATGAGCTGGTTTTTGGTGCTCAGCAGGAAGCAAATGCTAATGAACCCAACGAATCCAAAGGCGAAAATTCTGAAGAAAATGCATCAAAAGACGAAGAATCAGAAAACAACAAGGGTGAGAATAAGGTAAAAATCGACCCAAATGGTATTTTTATCGAGTCGGAAGACGGTGACAGAGTAAAAATCGATTCCCGAGGCATATTTGTCGAGTCGGAAGATGGCGAAAAAGTTAAAATTAACCTTTCCGGAATCTCGGTAGATTTGGATGATGAAGATTTTGAAATTGATGACGACGAAGATATTTTTATAGAAGAAAAATCCAAACTAAGATTTTGGTATATACTTCCATATCCCGTTATCTGCACAATTGCCTATCTGACTTTCGGCTTTATGGACATACTTGGCGGCTGGGCAAAATCCTGGATTGTTTTTATTACAATTCCCATCTATTACTCGCTTATTGATGCAATAAGCAAAAAAAGATTTGACAACTTTGCCTATCCTGTATTCACCGCATTTGCATATCTCTTTATGGGCCTTTACCTTAAAAATTGGCACCCATCCTGGTTAATATTTGTAACCATTCCCGCTTATTATTCTATTGTGAATTATATTGACAAGAAAATAGAATATAAAGCAAGGAAGAAAAACAAAGCAAATAACAACAAAAATAACATAGTTTTGTAAACATTAGTTGTCATATTACGCACTTTTTTATAAAAAGGGAGCACTTTTTAGTTCGCTCTCTTTTTATTTTTGTCATAAAAAACAAAAAAGGCCACCACAAAATCCGTGGTGGCTAAATTGATATTTTTATTTAATGGCTATTCCCCATTCCTTCATTTTTGCTAAAAACTCATCCTTAGATACAGAATATAGATCTGGACAACACACTCCTTTGTTGTTTGAATTGTCCGTCTTAAAGTTCACGTAGAAGAATTTAAATGGATTGGTAAACAGACTGTATGACGATGGCTTTAGTGATTTTGGGCTTCTTTTCCCTTTGAAAAAGATCACTCCTTCGGAGTAAGGATCTCTGTATCCGATCATACCGTCATAATCAATTATTTCTATATTCAGCTCTAACCATTTGTACTTTCGGCTAACAAACAACACCTTTACAGTACATCCAAATTCATCCATAATAAGAGTTTTTGTTGATGAAATCCAAAATACAAAGGAAAAAGCAAGCAAAAGTAATGAAATAACCGAAATGATTATTCTGCCAAAATCAAAAAAGAAGAAAACTATTCCCCAAAACAGAAGGATAATACATATGGTGACAATAAACATTTTGGTATATTCATTTGACGATTTTATTACCATATCTTCCTCCTTAGGTATTCTTTACAAATCTTACTTTAAAAATCTTAATTTTATTCTCCAAAAACCAGTTACTTTATATTATCATATACAAAAAACTTGTCAAGTATTATCAAAGGAATAGAGCTTTTCGTTATCTAACTATCGTCTGAACATTGGTAGGTAGCAGCGATGTGCCACATACAAGTAGCGAAACGGCCTGAGGGTATTAGAAAACAGTTAATAACTGTTTGTTGCGAAGCGAAGTCCACAGAGTGCGAGTAGACCGAACCGAGTGACGCAGGCGACGGTATACGACTCACGAATGGACGGTAAAAAGGTTAGGAAACGAAGCTCTCTTGCTTCGTGAAATCATAAGGAAAACAAAAAGCCCCGCATAAAGCGAGACTCCATATATATATCCAAGACAAGACCAAATGCCCATAGAAAACTGTGAGCAAGTAAAAAACAGTTAACAACTGTTTTTTATGAAGCGAAGTCCACCGAGTGCGAGTAGACCGAGCCGAGTGACGCAGGCGACGGTATACGACTCACGAATGGACGGTAAAAAGGTTAGGAAACGAATCTCTCTTGCTTCGTGAAATCATAAAGAAAACAAAAAGCCCCGCATAAAGCGAGACTCCATATATATCCAAGGCATGACCAAATGCCCATAGAAAACCGAACAAAGGGTAAAGAAACGAAGCTCAAGGAAATGTGCGAACTTGTTTGCTGTTGAATTAAGACAAC
>JAZSRX010000040.1:0-26919 GCA_045538685.1 Eubacteriales bacterium
ACCCCTTGCGCCGAAAAAGGGATAGGAAATTCGAAAAAGTGGGGGCGCAAGGGGCTCGGATACAGTTCTGCGGCAATAAATAAAGCACCCCTCGGAATGAGGGGTGCTTTATTTATGGCAGCGGAACTAGGATTCGAACCCAGACATACAGAGTCAGAGTCTGCTGTGCTACCTTTACACAATTCCGCTATTGCTTTGACGCTTGATTATTTTAGCACAAAGAGAATCGTTTGTCAAGTACTTTTTTCTTTTTTTTCAAAGTTTTTATTAAAATCGTTGAATATACGCACTCTAAAACGTTTTTCCTCTTGCTAAAATTGAATTTTTATGCTAAAATAATGGTTGAATAAAAATAATAGGACAAAAAAATGAAAAAAAGCAAAATTTTACTTGAAATGTTTTTAACACTTTTCAAAATCGGCTTATTCACCTTTGGCGGTGGGTATGCTATGCTGGCTTTGCTTGAAAGCGAGCTTGTTGAAAAGAAAAAATGGATTGAAAAGGATGAATTTCTTGATATGGTTGCCATAGCCGAGTCTACCCCCGGACCTATCGCAATCAACTGTGCAACCTATGTTGGTTATAAGAGAGCAAAGGTTTTGGGCTCTGCATTTGCAACACTTGGAGTTGTGCTTCCTTCCTTTATTATTATATTTACAATTTCACTCTTCCTTGATGCATTTCTGAAGTTCGAGCTTGTGGGCTATGCCTTCCGCGGAATTCAGGCAGGAGTTGTTTATCTTATCCTTTCCGCAGGTATTAAAATGCTTCGTGGAATGAAGAAAAATGTTATGTCCATAGCCATAATGTCTGTTGTGCTTATCTGTATGGTAACACTTTCTGTTTTTCCGGTTAAGTTCTCGGCAATTTTCTACATTCTTATTTCGGGAGTAATCGGACTTGCCGTATGGGGCATTGACTCGGCAAAAAAGAGCAGGGGAGGTGCGAAAAAATGATTGTTGCACTTAAACTGTTTATAACCTTCTTTGAAATAGGACTTTTCACCTTCGGCGGCGGATATGCAATGATATCGCTTGTGCGTGAAAAGGTGATTCAAAACGGTTGGATGAGCGAGGCGGAACTGCTTAATATGATCGCCGTAGCAGAGTCCACACCCGGTCCTATAGCGGTAAATATGGCAACCTTCGTTGGTTCAACCCAGGCAGGAATACTGGGCTCCGCACTTGCAACACTTGGTGTTGTGCTTCCTTCTTTCATAATTATCCTGCTTATCAGTGCGGTTATGAAAAACTTTTTGAAGTATGAGTCGGTAAAGGCATTCCTCAGCGGTGTTCGTCCTTGTGTTGTCGCACTTATCCTGGGAACTGCGGTAACACTGGCCCTCAGCACACTGTTTAGCTTTAAGTCCATAAAAGATTCAAAGCTTAATCCCGATTTAAAGGGCATTATCATTTTTGCTGTAATAGCCGCAACCGCTTTCCTGTTCAAAAAGATCACAGGCAAAAAGCCCTCGCCCATAATCTTGATTCTCATTTCGGCAGGGCTTGGTATTCTGATGTATTCGCTTTGGCAATAAGCGAAATAAAGACGGATGAAACGGCTTTAAAAGTCGCTTGAAAACAACAAAAAATCCAAAAAATCAACGTAAACAAAAGTTTGCAAACAAAAGTTTACATTTCAACAAAAACGGTCTCGAAAGTGATTTTCGAGGCCGTTTTTCCTATTTTTGCACGTGCGTACGCGTGCGTATTATAATTATAATGTAGAAATGTTGAAAACCCTGTTTTGAGCTGTTTTTTCATAAAAATGAAAAATTACTGAAAAAACCACCTTCAAAAAGCGAAAAAAGCTTGAAAAATAATGGTTTTTTAACTGTTTTTTACATTTTTACCGTAAACAATAGTTTACAAGGAATTTTGGGTTTTTCAACTGTTTTTTGAGATAAAATTGGTTCTGGCTCCCTTTTCAACCTGTGGCATACCGTATTTCTGCTTTCCTTCCTCTATGCTTCTCATAAGGAACACTGCGTTTCTCGCAAGATTTCTCATACACTGCATTCCCTCAACGTCAAGAGCAGCATCCTCTGCGTTTGCACCGTGAACTTGGTTCCAATACGTAGAGCTGACAACCGGCATTCCGGATATGGTGAAGTATTTGTTCAGTACATCAAAAGCGGCAGTACAGCCACCCCGTCTTGCACACACAACCGCCGCACCAACCTTATCTCTCTTATCAAACCTTGTGCTGTAAAACAGTCGGTCAAGGAAGCTGATAAGCGTTCCTGCGGGAGCAGCATAGTGAACAGGTGAGCCGACAATTATTCCGTCTGCCTCTTTGAACTTTTCCGCAACAGAGTTTACCTCGTCATCAAAAACGCATTTTCCGTTTTGATAGCAGGAATAGCAGCCGATGCAACCTCTGATTACAAGATTTCCAACCTGAACAATATCCCACTCAACTCCCTCGCTGTCGAGAGTGCGAGCTATCTCGCATAAAGCCGCATAAGTAGTTCCGTTTTTGTGGGGACTGCCGTTTATCAAAAGCATTTTCATATCTCGTATCCTTTCGCTTTTTTGTTATTTGTATGCCTTTTTTGGCTTTGTGTTACTCTTTTGGTTGTATTATACCACGTATTTTTCGCAATTTCAACGGTAATTTTTGTGCTTTTCAACTATAAGTGACCGCATTTTTTGTGAAAAATAACAAAGTTTTTTAAAAAAACTTAAAAAATTTATAAGTTAACTTGCAAAAAAATAAATCCTGTGTTATAATAGACACGTGAATTTATAATTATACGCGTATCTGTTTTATTGTGCGTGGGGGCGAAGAAGGGGGACTTCGGTTTCATCTCGGTAGAAGGGTTGTGTATAAATTCGGCGGAAAATCCGCAAAATACGGTCTGCTTCAGACAATGTCTTGCAGACGGAAAGGTCGCTTTGCTCATGAGTGTGGTCATCGGAATTGATATAGGCGGAAGCAGCACGAAGATCGTAGGATTTTCAAAGCACGGCAGCGAGTGGGAGCTTATAGAGCCCCAGATAATCAAGGCCAACGATCCGATAACAGCCACATACGGAGCATTCGGAAAATTTACAGACGAAAACCATCTTGCCATTTCGGACATTTCGAAGGTAATGATGACGGGTGTGGGAGCTTCCCACGTTAAAAACAGTCTTTACGGACTTGAGTGCCTTAGGGTTGCCGAGTTTGACAGTATCGGCAGAGGCGGTACATACGTCTCAGGACTTCAGGAAGCACTTGTGGTCAGTATGGGCACCGGAACTGCTATGGTATATGCCAAGGCAGACGGCACAATGAAATATCTCGGCGGTACCGGAGTCGGCGGCGGTACACTGATGGGACTTTCAAAGCTTATGCTTAACGTAGAAACTATGAGCCATATCGAAAAGCTTTCCGAGACGGGAAGTCTTGACAACATTGATCTTTGTATCAAGGATATGACTTCATCAAATTCGCTGACACAGCTTGAAGGGGATCTTACAGCGGCAAACTTTGGTAAGCTGTCGGATCTTGCAAGTAAAAACGACGTTGCCCTGGGCATCATGAATATGGTGTTCGAAACGGTTGGAATGATATCCATTTTCGCCGCCAGATCGGTGGGTGTTAAGGATATAATCCTTACCGGTAACGTAACCAGACTCGCACATTGCAGACGCAAGTTTGACGAGTTTAATCATCTCGAGGTCGGGCGGGGACTTAATTTTGTGATTCCCGAGCGTGCGAGATTCTCCACCGCCATAGGTGCAGCAATGATAGGAATGCGGTGGGGTGACAAATGAATATAATGCGTTTTGTTGTACCCAAGAGCCATGTTGAACACGTAACCGTTGACAGTACGGTAAGACAGGCACTTGAAAAAATGCGTTACCACAGATATGTTGCAATCCCGGTTATAGACGGCGAGGGCAAATATGTTGGTACGCTTCGTAACGATGATATTTTAACGTATTTTCTTGACGGCGGCAGATTTGATACAAGGTCGGCGGAGAGGGATAATGTTACCGAGCTTTTAGACGGAAACTACTGTCCTCCTGTTTACCACGACGCCTCGATGACAGAGCTTATCGAGAGGGTTGGTGAACACAACTTCGTTCCTGTTGTAGACGATCGCGGATGCTTCGTCGGAATAATTTTACGAAGAGATATATTGAACTTCTTGTTCAAAATCTATTGCAATAACGAGAAAAAGGGGGGGAATTGATGGCAGACAACGAAAGAAATACGCCTATACAGGATCCCGAAAATCTTGAGAATGAAATAAAAGCGTCTCAGCCGGTTGAGGAAAACAGTATCTTTCCCCATGAGGAAGGGGTTGAAACCTCTCTTGAAACGGTTGATCAGCTCTCCGAAGAGAGTTTGCCCGATGATAATTATTCAGAGGAACCGACCGAGGGCGAAGCTTCTGCGGAAGAGTCGGAGTACAAAGCAGCCGAGACGGTTGACTTTGAGCCGATTGAAAGACTGGTGTCAAGGCCGAGAAAGAGTGCTTTTTCCATAGTCGTCAACGAGGATGTTGAGATTACCGCCAAGGGCTTCGACGATGAGCTTGAAGAAGATGCGGCTGTTGGGGAAGAAACTTCGACGGAAAATCTCGGATCCGGTGATGAATCCGAGGAATACGGCAAATTACAAATCGGTATAAGAGACGATGGTGAAATATACCTTGTTTCTTCTGACGAGCAGCATGAAAAAGAGCCCGAAAAACCGACGGAAAAGAAGCCGATTAAAGAGTCCGAACAGGATGAAGAGGATGAATACGATCCCGACGAAAGTGTGGATCCCGACGATCTTATCATCTACGACGAGGTTTGCGAGTCTATTTGCTTCGAGGGCGAAAAGCTTGTAAATGATGACATAAGCATCAGAGCTTACTTAAAGCACAGCTACGGTGCGGTCAAAAACCTTGAGGCCGCTCTTAAAACAGCTCAGCGATCACTGGAAGCTAACCGTGACGATAAAGAAACTCCGGTTATCCTTGTCGGAATTATCAGGATTTGCGGCAAAATTCTTGAAATTAAATGCAACGTTTTAGAAAACCTTGCAAGAGTTAAAGCACACGATTACATAAGAGAAGCGAAGGTGTCGCTTCACAATGAGGTTGACAGATATAACGAATTTGTTATTACCTACTCATCCATTACGGGAGAGCAGTTGACACGACTCTCCACATTCCTTCCCGAAAATATTGCTTCGGGCAAGTCGCTTGCCGTTGTTCCCGAGCTTTCTTACGTAGAATACTACGAGCAGATTCTTCCCGATAAGAAGATGAGCCGCGAAGAGCTTGTTGATACAATGACGATAAGTCCCACCATCACAGCCGACGAGCTTCTTGGAGATATCAGATATCCTTCCAAAAAGTTTGGTTGCTCTATCTTCGCCCGCAAGATAAAAAAGGCGATGAGAAAGCTTGTGAAGGAACGAGCGAGAATTAATAAGCTTATCTCTGAGAACAAAATCTCTCGCAGAAGATACGAGAGCGAGCTTAGCAGCTTGGAGAAGGCAACACCCCTTCATCAGCGTGTCACAGAAGATTATAAGAACAGAGTTCTTGCAATTAAAAATAAGTACGGAAAACAGCTTTCGGGTATTAAAACCGTAAAGACCGGAAGTGCTTTTGCCAGAGCGAAGCTTAACCTTACGGTTAACCGTATGGCAATTGAGAGGGAAATGCTTGTTCTTTCCTACGAGTACCTGCGTGCCGTAGCACGTGCGGGAAGCTACTCGCAGAGAAAGGCGGCGGAGAGAGTATTCTCCAAGGCGATTAATTCTTACAACCAGGCAGCCGAGATCACAACGAAGGCAACCGGAACACAGTTTGATAAACTACCTCTTGCACTTATCGAGCTGACCTGCAAGAATAATGACATCACCTTCCCGATTGTTGCTTATAAACGTAAGCTTATCGAAAGGGTTGGTGATGAAACCAGACTGATCAGTATGGTGGTCAGCGAGGAAATTCTTCCTGATGAGCAGGCATACAACGACAACTCATCTAAGGTGCTTGAAAAGCACAATAAAATAAAGACATCGGCTCTTTCCGAGGAATCTGCGATGATAGACAGGGCCTCTGCAATAGCAAAGGTTATTATTGATTCGCTGAGAGAATCGGCTGAAATGGTTACAAACGCAAGCGATTTTGATCAGTTTGAGTCCAAGAGCAGAAGAGCCATCAAATATTTCAAACGTTCACTCAAGGGCACCCAAAAGGCGATGGCCAAGGCCTTTGATGAAAACGGAGTAGTAATCGCACTTATCGAAAACCTCAGGGTTATTGCCAACATCATTGAGGTAAGGCGGCTTATTATGGCCGTTGCCCTGAAGCTTAACCGCAGAGACGCAGCCCGCAGCCAGGGCAGAGCTCTTTACAAGAATATCGAGCTTTACAATGGCAGAGCAATTGACTATATGTCAATAGTCGGCGAGCAGTTCTCACGTATTACCGCAGCAACCTCAAGAGAGCTGATGGAGTCGGCGGATAAGATTAAGATACCGGTTATTACATATAAAGACAATTATATAGAAGTATTCCCTAAAGATCACTTGAAGGATTCTTCTATTTACGAAAAGCCGAGAAGGTTGCGTGGCGGAGAATATACTCCTCTTATGATGCACCATTACCGGCTGACCGAAAACCGTGCGGTTGAAACAACGGTTATAAATGCTTCATTCGTATTTGACGTTTCTGTTAAGGATACAGAGGTTACGTCCTGGTGGCATCCCATTGGATTCTGGCAACACCTGTTCGTCTGGTTCCAGCCGATCAGAGCTTGGTTCAAGAGAATCTGGATAAATGCTGAAATCTGGTTCATTGACGAATCAATTTCTATGTCTAACGGAAACCTTAAAGGACGACAGCGTAGAAACAATAGGAAAAAGTCCAGATACGAGCGTAAGCTTAATAAGCTTAATGCAGAGCATAATGCAAAGATTCTCGCACTTGAAACCGTTATTCACGACAGCGACAGACAGAGCGAATCTTATCAGAAACAGATTTACAAAATTAACAATAAATTCAACCGTAAGGTATACAAGCTTAATGTAAGATGGATGCGTGACTGTACCGCGAGAAACGGTGCAAGAATGATGCTTGAACGTCTTGTTCTCGAAAGAGAACGTCTTGCAGGTATCAACAGAATTCTTCTTAAATACCGTAACTACGGCAGAGTTACATTGTTACCTAATGTTCTTGTAAGATACAAGAAGAAATTTATTGACGCAATTAACACACACAACAAGGTTGCAGAACAGCTTTCCGAGTTGGTTGGTGTTAAGTTCTCGCAGGTATCCACATCGGTTGCCGAGGAAATTATCAGATACGGCAAGATGATTAAGTTCCCTGAGATAGTATGCTGCAGGGAAGTGATTGAAAATGTTGACGGTAAGGAAAGAACCGTCGGTGACAGATGGCACGGATACGGACTCTACACAGGCACATCAGCTTCGCCCGAGTCAAACAGCAAAGCACCGATTATGTCTGTTGGAGCAATGGGATACGCAACCGATATGGGCGTTCCCTTCTTGAAGGCCGACTTTGAAGGCATGACGATGATGGGTATGACTCCCGGTGGAGTTCCCCTTATCGGATTCAGCCAGACAGGCGAAGCTTCGATTCCCTTTACAGGTACTCCCTTGATGCTCTCCGGTTCGGACAGCTCGGTTGTGCTTGATGCAGGACGGTACGGACAGGACTCTCTCATACTTGGTGCGGCAAATGTTGCCGATCCCCATTCGGGTATAAACCTCAGAGGTGTTGACACAGGTCATATGGAGGGCAAAGAGGAAGATCAAAAGGATCTTAACTCCGGAGTCACCACAGAAACTCCTCTTGATATGGAAGCCAAGCTGATTGAGGAAAGATTCACCAGAGCTCTCAGAGCAAGAAGTATGACGTCGGTTGACGGTGTACTCAATTGGTGGAAGTTACTGTGCAGCGAAATTAACCTTTGGTTAATGAGAATCTTTATGGTGAAGAGAAGAGGATTCTTACGTTCACTTCTTCCTCCCGAAGATGCCTTTACCGAAATTGTAAATAACCGCCTTGAAAGACGTGATGCAGAGATTCTTCGTTATCTTGCGAAGATCAGCGGCATCATAGAAATTGAAACAAAGAGACTTTATTCCGCCTCAAAGACCGGAATCAGAAGATCTCAAAGAGTGTTCAGTGCTTGGTTGCATGAGGATATTCAGACCTACAACAACGTAGTAAGAGAGTTTAACTCCCGTCATGAACGTCATATGCATATTGAACCGCTGTCACTTAATATGCCTGATACAATCAGGTTCAGAACCGAGGAAAGACCTCCCGCACCGCCCTCTCTCGTTCTTCGTAACAGAGCGAAGATTGACGATAACAGACCCACAATCCGTGCAGATCAGCTGTATGATGAGCTTTATCACTTCTCGCTGAATGCAGCACGCAGACGTGCAGGACTGTTCCGCTGGATTTGGTCCACCCTGGTTACCATCCCGCTTATGAGGTTCTTCAATTGGATCGGTTGGAGATCGATGGTTCGCTTCCTTATGACAGGCGTCATTACCAACCGTGCAAAGAGAACTGAATTTTACCGCTGGGATAACGAAAACCGCCACTATCAGATCAGATATGAAAAGTCGCGTAACATGAAGCGTTATAACAGACGCACAATTCGTGCTATCGGCCTGGCAAACAATCCCATTAAGTATCAGATAAAGATGCATAAGGGACTTCGCAAATACCTGTCAAGAAACTTCCGTATTGATTATAATATGCGAATCAGACAGCTGATTTACAGAGCACTTTCGGTAGAGCGTGTAGCTTACTGGATTGTTACTTTGGCATCGGTTGCCACGGTCGCAATTTCGGCATTGTTCCTCGAGGACAGCACTGCATTGCAGTGGATTATGATGGTCGCTTTGGGCTGGATTTCTCTGCCGATTGTCTTCTTCTTGCTAAGAAGAGTTTACGATATCGTGATGTTTGTCATCTATATCCTGTTCTTCGTGCCCAGAAATATTTATCTTTCCAGGTGCGGTGCAAGAGACATTGAACGTAACAGATACGGTATAATTCTTGACTACTACGTAAGCGAACAGTACAGAGTTCTTATGGCGGCTGAACGACTTCGCCGCAGGCCAAGATCCTCATTCGCAAAGAAAACTCTTATTGCTGCGGTGAACGATTACAACCGTATGGCAAGCTCCCATTCCGACCTTCTCAGATTACCCATCAAGCAGATTGAAACAACCGCTTTGATTGAAAAGCTGAAGATGGCATCGGATGGCAGAATTGCTGTGATCAGAAGAGAGGTTCGAAGTCAGAATCCCAATGCTTCGGCAGACGAGATTAACAGACTGCTTGACGAAAGACTGGCACAGCTTATGCCCGAGCTTGATGAAATCAAGAACTTCGTTTACGTAAGAGAACTTGTTGAGCGAGTTGATGCTCATCAGGTTGGCAAGACTCTAAAGTCCAAAGAGCTTAATGCACTTGTTGCAGAGATCAATCAGATCATCAACGGAATTAATCTTAACGGCAACGAAAATCAGATTGCAGTTGACATTCTTCAGAGTGCAATGAAGAAACTTATCAACTTTGTTCAGACCGACATTAAGCCCACAGAAAACGAAAGATACGAGCTTAAACGCGATCTGATCCAGGGTATATCACAGTTTAACCTCAGCGTGAGCGAACACGAAACCTTCATCCGCGACGTTATTAAGGTGGTAGACCAGCTTGGCGGCAGAGACAGCCGTAAGATCATAGCAATTCTTGCAAGAGATAATATGATCGACTAAGAGTGTTAAACATTCATTAATTTCAATAACTAAATTTATAAAACAAATAAAAACAAAAAAATATTTAAATTTGAAGGGGGCGGGAAAGCCCCCGGAAGGAGAATTACAATGAGTAAAGTACAGCAGACCAGAGTTGAGCTTCTTGTTGAGAGCATTGCAGTTGAGAAGCAGCTCCTTATCGAGATCTGTGATGATCTCGCAGCTCGCCGCGACAACGGTGACAAGAAGGGTGCTAAGGAAACAGCAAAGGATCTCAAGGCACAGATCAAGAAGTACAACGGCCTTGTAGACGACTACAACAAGGCATCCGGTGAGAAAGTTCCCACCGTTTCCTATGATCTTCCCGAGGAGATCATGGCAGGCAGCAACAACTACGGCATCGCAACCGTAGGCAAGCCCGTATCCTCCACCGCAAGTGCGTATAACGCAAACATCAGCATCAGCGATGAGAAGGAACTTAAGAAGTATCTCAGCAGAAGTGACAAGGCACTTGAGAATGTAAGAACCAGACTCGAGACCACCACAAAGCAGAAGGACGAGGCAACCGGTTACAATAAGGTTCTCCTTATTATCAACTGCCTTACCTACCAGAGATACATCATCGAAAGACTTGCTGAGAACCTCCACGTTTGCAACAAGCTTGCTGACAAGAGAGTTAAGTCCCTCAAGAAGTCTCTCAAGAAGGAAATCGCCGCTTACAATGCACTCGTAGACGAGTACGAGACTCTTACCAGAAGCCATCTCACCCGTGCATCCGAGTCCATTCCCGAGGATATCCTCGCAGGCAAGCCCTTCAGCCCCATTCCCGCAATCTCCTATACTGCTAACGACGGTTCCGCAAGAAACAGCGATGCTGACGTTGCAGCAGTTGGTGCAGCAGCAGTTGCAGCAGTAGCAGTAGCTAACGCAAAGAAGAAGCACGCAAAGAAGAAGAAGGATCTCGCTAAGAAGAGTGCTCTTGAAGAGAAGGTTGCCGAGCAGGCAAATAAGGACCTTGCAGTTATTACCAAGGGTTATGACTTCAAGATCAGTCTCCTTGAAAGCCAGAAGGATATGAGCTACTACAGATTCGGCAAGAACCAGTTCGATATGAAGGAAGTTAAGAAGGCCGCTGACAAGAAGATCAAGGCAGCTCAGAAGGCACACAAGGTTGCTCTCAAGGCAGAGGAGAAGGATAACGCTCGTTACTATGCAGTTATTACCAACGATCCTGTAAATATGAAGGCAAAGAAGAGAGCTGACAGAGTTAAGATCGCTTCTATCCGTACCGAGATGATGACTCTCCTTAACAAGAGAGATGAGCTTAACAGCAAGCTCCTTTCCATCTATAACGGCTCCGAAGTTACTCTTGACGGTGTAAGCATCAACCAGAAGTGGCGTCAGACAAGATCCGATGCAGCTGAGAAGTATGTAAACCAGAATCAGAAGCTTGCAAAGAAGATCTTCCGTCTTCCCGCATCCAGCGGTGAGAAGCAGAGACTCTATGGCATTCTCAACAATAGCGTAGAAGCATCCTCTAACCTTGCACTTGCTAACTATCGCCTTAAGACCAAGGAGTACAAGAATGCTCAGGAGAAGAAAGCACTTCGTAAGGACGTTAAGAACATGAAGAAGCTTATTTCTCAGAACTCCAAGGATATCAAGTGGGTTACTAAGAAGATTAAGAAGCGTGCTTGAAGGGCAGGAAAGACGTTCTGGTGGATATCTTTGTATCTACTCCTGCTGATTATAGGAGCAGGGTTCGCCATTCTTAAACTGTTGGCGAATGACGTCGACCTTAGTGCAATACAAAATTATTTTTAATTAACAATTACGGAGGATAAAATATAATGGCTAAGAAAAAGTCCGCAGATCTTGCACAGACCGAAGCAATTAAGACTCGTGCAGGCATGGCTGAAAAGCTTGAAAAGGAAAGACTTGAGCTCACCAAGGAAATGGAAAAGCTCATGAAGAAGTATGCTAAGGCAACCGGCTCCGGAAAGCTCGGTAAGCGTAAGCAGAAGGTTGGCAAAGCTCCTAACGACTTCAAGGCATAAGGGCAGCCAAATAAATTTCGAAAAAGCTATTGCATTTTTCGGAAGTGTGTGTTATAATACATACAGTAAATAGTGTTTTATGGGGCTGTCGCGAAAGTGACAGCCCCTTCACAATGCTTTTTCGTTTGCGAAAAAGCATAACATTTCCGAAGGAATATATCGATTTGCCGAAGTTAAAATATCGAATGGCTATGCACCGGCATATTCCATATATCGATTGCCGTCAGGCGAATCTCGATAGTGAAGTCGGTCTATATATTTTTGTTTTTCAAAAACTCGATATATGATTTTGCTTTGCAAACTCATTCGATATGCGTTGTTATCAATGCTCGATATGTCGCTTTCGCGACAAGATTATTTAGCCGAAAGGTATAAATATATTAAAGGAGGACAAAAGGGAAATGAAAAAGAGCATCAGAGAAACCGTCAGAGAGGCGGTATCACCGATTATAACCGAGCTTGGTTATGACATCTGGGACATCACCTATTCAAAGGTTGGTGCGGATTATCACCTTGAAATCACCATTGATTCAGAGGCGGGCATCAACATCGAGGACTGTGAAAAGGTTCACCGTGCAATTGATCCCATACTTGACGAATGCGATCCCATAGAGGGCTTTTATTACCTTGATGTGTCCTCGCCCGGTGTGGAACGTGAGCTTCGTACAGAAGAGCATATAAGCCGTTCTGTCGGCGAGAAGGTAAGGGCAAAGCTCTTCGCCCAGAAGGATGGCAAACGTGTCATTACAGGCATTCTTTCGGCCTTTAACGAGGGAAAAATCACAATTACCGAGCCCACAGGCGAGGTTATTCTCACTCCCCAGGAAATTTCCAAGCTTACAACGGTATTTTTTGAGGACTGATTTAATTAAAGTAGAAAAAAATAAAATTAACATATATCATTAAAACGGAAAGGAACGTATAAAATACGTGGTACAACGGAAAAATGAACGCAGATTTCTTCACCGCCCTTGATCTTCTTGAGAAGGAAAACGGCATTTCAAAGGAGTATATGATTTCGCAGATCGAGCTTGCACTTGCAAATGCTTGCAGAAGAGAGGTTGGCCCTACAACAGTTATTCGTGTACAGCTTGATCCGACCAAGAAGGATATGAGAGTTTTCCAGCAGAGAACTGTCGTTCCCGATGGAGAGGTTTATGATGACAAGAGCGAAATTTCGCTCTCTGCTGCAAAGGCACTCTCCCGCCGTCACAAGCTTGGCGGCATTGTTGAAACCGAGCTTAAAACAAAGGACTTCCGTCGTCTTTCGGCTCAGGCAGGAAAGCAGATGATTGTTCAGGCAATCCGTACCGCAGAACGTGAAAGACAGACTAGAGAGTACGAGGAAAAGAAGGAAGAGATTATTTCCGCAATCGTTGATAAGGTTGATTCCACAAACGGAAACCTTATTCTTGATACAGGAACAGGATATGCAACCCTTCTTCGTGATGAGCAGATTCCCGGTGAAAGCTATGACGTTGGTGACAGAATTAAGGTATTCGTTTCCGAGGTTAAGTCGGGCGAAACCCGCGGTCCTATCGTAACACTTTCAAGAATTCACCCCAACTTTGTAAAGCGACTCTTCGAGCTTGAGGTTCCCGAAATCGCTGACGGCACAATCATTATCAAGGGTGTTGCCCGCGAGGCAGGAAGCAGATCCAAGATCGCAGTTTACTCCCGCGACGAAAATGTTGAGGCGGTTGGCTCTTGTATCGGTAAAAACAGCATGAGAATCAACGCAATCCTTGCAGAGCTTGCAGGCGAGAAGGTTGACATCATTAAGTACAGCGATGACATTTGTGAGTATGTTGCAGAGGCACTTTCTCCTGCAAAGGTTCTTGATGTTTACCTCGAGGATGAACGTACCTGCCGTGTTACCGTTGCTCCCGAGCAGCTTTCTCTTGCCATCGGTAAGGAAGGTCAGAATGCTAAGCTTGTTGCCCGTCTGACCGGCTGTAAGATTGATATTAAGGCGTAAAGCTATGGCTAATTCGCCGGTGAAAAAAATTCCGACCAGAAGATGCACCGGATGCGGTGAGCATTTTCCAAAAAATACTCTTATCAGAGTTCTCAGAACTCCCGAGGGAGAGGTTGTTCTTGACCTGACCGGAAAGAAATCCGGCAGAGGTGCTTATATTTGTAAAAATGCCGCCTGTCTTAAAAAGGCAAGGAAGTCAAGACGCATAGAAAGCTCTCTTGAGTGCACTATTTCAGAAGAACTGTATGAGAAGATGGAAGAGGAACTGACGGTTGGATAATAAAGTAAATACACGCCTTTACGGTATGCTCGGCTTTGCTATGAGAGCCGGAAAGGTGATAATCGGAACAGACCCGGTATGCAAGGCAATGGCAAAGAGAGGCAAAGAAAAGCCCCGCCTTGTGCTTGTAACCGAATCGGCCTCTGAGGGAACTAAGAAAAAGATTTCCTTTAAGGCAGAGTTCTATGGGATCAGGGTCTGTATTATAGACATAGATTCAAGCGAGCTTGGCCGTCTTCTCGGTAAGCTCTATGCCCCTGCCACCGTGGCCATTGTTGACGACCGCTTTGCAGAGGAGATATTATCTGCCGTAAGGGCAACTGACAGCGAGTCGGCATCATAAACTAAACAGAAAGGGAGTTTCCCGTTTGGGAAACGGTGATTCTTATGACCAATTTACCCATTAAAATAACCCAAATTTCCAAAGATTTTGACATAAAGAATAAGGATGTTATAGACACCTTTAAGGAGCTTGGCCTTGACAAGAAAAGCGGAAGCAGTGCCGATAAGGACGAGTTCGAGCTTTTCCTCTCTCACATTACCAAGACTAATCAGATAAAGGACTTCGTTGCTTACAGAGACGGACGCACAAAGATTACAAGCTCCACTCCCAAGAAGCCCAAGTCCGAAAAGCCCCGGGAAGAAAAGCCCCAGGAGGCAAAAACCGCAGAAGCAAAGCCCCAGGAGGCAAAGCCAAAGCAGGAAAATGATAAGAAGTCGGCTCCTAAAGCGGCTGTTGCAGAGAAGCCCCAGCAGACCGATCGCAAGTCACAGCAGGGCGACCGCAAACCTCAGCAGCCCGACCGCAAGCCCCAGCAGAATCAGCAGGGACAGCGTCCTGATCGCAAGGATAACAGAGATCAGAGAGGCAATCGCGACGGCGACAGACGCGGAAACTTCAACAAATACAGTGCAGCTCCCCAGGAGAATCCCTTCGCTAAGAAGATTGAGAATATGAACAGAGCAGCACAGGGACTTCGTGCTTCGGGATCTCAGCGTCCTGACGGAAGAAAGGATGAGCAGAAAAAGCCCAATCCTCAGCAGACACAACAGAAGGTTGCTCCCGCAGCACCCAAGGCAGAACCTGCAAAGACCACAGTTCTTCCCGCACAGAAGGCGGCTCTTGAAAAGCAGCAGAAGATGGAGGCACAGAAGGCAGCAGCTCCTGCTCCCCAGCCCAAAAAGAAGGAAGAAAAGAAGGCACAGAAGCAGCAGTTCAAGACAATCACTCCTACCTTTGACAAATCCAGTGTTAAGGGCGGTGTAAATATCGGTGCAGAGTATGCAAGCGAGAACACAGCCAAGACACGTGTAGTTGATACCAGAACAAGCGACGTCGATCTTTCCAAGTACGACGACAGATACAACGACCATTACTATTCCATTCTGAACGGCGGCGACTCCAAGGCACAGAAGCAGAAGCTTAAAAAGCAGGACAACCGCGGACAGAATCAGAAGAGTGCAAAGGATAAGGAAAGAGCAGCACAGGAAAAGATCAAGAAAATGGAAGCCGAGCGTGCAAGAAACAAGCAGCTTGAGATCACCGTTCCTGAGGAAATCACCGTTTCCGAGCTTGCATCCAGAATGAAGAAAACCGCCGCTGAGGTTATCAAAAAGCTTATGTTTATGGGCGAGATGAAAGGACTCAACGACGTTATCGACTATGCTACCGCAGAGCTTATCGCCGACGAATTCGGTGTTAAGGTTGAAAAAGAGGTGGTCGTTACTATTGAAGAAAAGCTGTTTACCGAGGCAGAGGATTCCGAGGAGGATCTTATCGAGAGAGCTCCCGTTGTCTGCGTAATGGGCCACGTTGACCACGGTAAAACATCTATTCTTGACGCAATCAGACACACAAATGTTACACGCGGCGAGGCAGGCGGTATTACCCAGGCGATCGGTGCGTACAGAGTAAAGGCAAACGGCAAGGACATCACCTTCCTTGATACCCCCGGTCACGAGGCATTTACCGCAATGCGTATGAGAGGTGCAAAGTCTACCGATATTGCAATTCTTGTTGTTGCCGCTGATGACGGTGTTATGCCCCAGACTGTTGAGGCAATTAACCACGCAAAAGCTGCGGGCATTGATATTATTGTTGCAATTAACAAGATGGATAAACCCACCGCAAACCCCGACAATGTTCTTAATCAGCTCACTCAGTATGAGCTTGTTCCTGAGGCGTGGGGCGGTGACGTTATTACCGTTCCCGTTTCTGCTCACACAGGTATGGGTATTGAGGATCTTCTTGAAAACGTGCTTCTCGTAGCTGAGGTAAAGGAGCTTCGTGCAAACCCCAAACGCCGTGCGGCAGGTCTTGTTATTGAGTCTAAGCTTGACAGAGGACGCGGCCCCGTTGCTACCGTACTTGTACAGAACGGTACTCTTCACCAGGGCGACTACGTTATTGTAGGTAATGCGGTTGGTAGAGTTCGTGCAATGGTTGACGATAAGGGCAAGACCGTAAAGGTTGCTGGCCCCTCCGTTCCCGTTGAGATTATCGGTCTTGACGATGTTCCTCAGGCAGGCGACGAGCTTAATGCAGTTGAAGACGAGAGAATGGCAAAGAACCTTGCAGAGCAGAGAAGAGAAAGACTCCGTCAGGAGATTCTTCAGGCAAATGCAAGAGTTAACCTTGACGAGCTCTTCGGTCAGATCGCAGCAGGTATTCAGACTCTTAACATTGTAGTTAAGGCAGACGTTGCCGGCTCTGTTGAGGCAGTAAAGGCATCTCTTCTTAAGCTTTCCAACGAAGAGGTTAAGGTTGCGGTTATTCATTCCGCGGTAGGCGGTATTACCGAGAGCGACGTTATGCTTGCGGCTGCGTCTAATGCGATTATCTGCGGATTTAATGTTCGTCCCGACAGAAATGCACTTGACTTCGCTGAGAGAAATAAGGTTGATATCCGTTGCCACCGAATCATCTACGAGATTATTGATGAGATTGAGGCAGCTATGAAGGGCTTGCTTGCTCCTGAGTTTAAGGAGGTTCTTCTCGGTCACGCCGAGGTTCGCCAGACCATTAAGGTTCCCGGCGTGGGCATTATCGCAGGATGCTATATCCAGGACGGTAAGATTACCAGAAATGCACAGATTCGTATCGTTCGTGACGGTATAGTTATCTTTGAGGATAAGATCTCCTCTCTTCGTCGTTTCAAGGATGACGTAAAAGAGGTAAACTCCGGCTATGAATGCGGTGTTGGTATCGAAAAGTTCAACGATATCCGCGAGGGAGATACCCTTGAAGCATTCATTATGGAAGAGGTTGCAAGATAACTCGAGTGGCATTTTGTTAGTACTAACATAGTGCGGCCACTCAGTGCATTTTCTCGCTCGCCATAAGCGAAAGCGAGCGGTCTGCATAGCAGACACCTAAAATGCCTAATGTAATGGCGGATGTTTGTTGGCAAAAACACAGTGCGGCTTCTCCGTGCATTTTCTCGCTCGCCATAAGCGAAAGCGAGCGATCTGCACAGCAGATGTCGAAAATGCCTAACATCTTGCAAAAAACAACCTAAAAGTAAATAAAACTTAACAAAAACCCTGATTTTCAGCCAATTCTTGCTTCAAATCAGGGTTTTTCTTTATAAAACGTGTCAAAAAATAAGTTGTATCATAAAATTTATAACAGGGAAAAATATATTTTCCCAATGACTTTTGAGAAAGAAAATAAAGAATTGGAAATAGTAATACTTACCGCTTTTGGGGTAGGTGGGGCGACTGTTTTCGGTGCGGTAATAGGACTGATTTTTCGGGGCGGATCTAAGACATTTAACGAAAGTGCCATGCCTCTTGCGGCAGGGATAATGCTTGCGGCGGCAATGCTTGGGCTTATTTTTCCTTCGCTTGAATACGGAGGGCGGTTTGGGGTTGCCGTTACAATTATCGGCATTTTTCTCGGTGCTCTCTGTGTAAATTTGACCGACCTTGCCTTGCTTAAATTCTTTGATAAAAGGGTTTATTTGAACTGCGAAATGTCGGGCGATAGGATACGCAGAGCATTTCTTTTTGTAATGGCGATTGCCATACACAATCTTCCCGAAGGGATTGCCGCAGGTGTTGGATTCGGTGCAGAGGACTCATCATCGGGGTTTCTTATCGCTACGGCAATTGCCTTGCAGAACATTCCCGAGGGAATGGCGGTTATCGTAGCAATGCTTGATGCAGGAATGAAAAAGGGAAAAACCTTTTTTTATGCCGCTATGACCGGTGTGGTAGAGATATTCGGCACTCTTTTGGGATTCTATACCGCCAATGTTTCAAAGGTTCTTTTGCCCTTTGTCCTTGCTTTTGCCGGGGGAAATATGCTTTATGTTATAGCCGACGAGATGATCCCAAGCACACGGGGCAAAGAAACCAGTCACCGAGCCGCCTATTTAATTCTGTCGGGCTTCTGCCTGATGCTTATTCTAGATGCGTTTATATAACTAAATCTCCTCTTTTTGAGGAGATTTTCTGTTATTTTATTTAAAAATCGCCATATTGGCTTGAATAATTCATAAAATACAGCTATAATGAATATAAAATGCATTTTTAAGGAGACTTTTATGACCTTCGAGCAAATAAGAAAAAATCAAGATATAAGAAGCTATATTTCTGCCGCCGATGCATCTCTTGCGGCTCTCGGTTATACCGAGCATAGCTTTGGGCACGTTGAGCTGGTTTCTTCAAGGGCTGCACAGATACTTCAGGCAATCGGGGCAGAGGAAAGAGAAATAGAACTTGCCAAAATTGCCGGCTTTTTACACGATATAGGCAACCTTGTGAACAGATCCGAGCATTCGCAAAGCGGTGCCGTTATGGCATTCCGTATTCTTGATAAAATGGGAATGAGGGCGGAGGAAATTGCAACCGTTGTAACTGCAATCGGAAATCACGATGAGGGTACCGGCGTTCCGGTTGACAGCGTTGCTGCCGCTCTTATTCTGGCGGACAAGTCCGACGTGCGCCGCAGCCGTGTGAGAAACAGCGATTTTTCCACCTTCGACATTCACGATAGGGTAAACTACTCGGTAGTGGACTCCGACCTTGAGATCAACAGAGAGGAGAAAACCATTCGCCTGATCCTGACGATCGACACCGAGATCAGCTCTATAATGGACTATTTCCAGATCTTCCTTGACCGAATGACCCTCTGTTGCCGTGCGGCAGACAGACTTGGCTTGGCGTTTAAGCTGACTATTAATGATCAAAACTTTATCTGAGAAAATGAAATTTAACAACGTATATTTTATAAACGGCACTGCCTATGCGGGCAAATCGACCTTGGTTAAGGATCTCGCTAAAAAGTATAACGGCATAGCCTGCGAGGAAAATTATCACGATGCCCTTCTGCCAAGGCTTGATAACAGAGAGTTCCCGAATCTGTGCTACACCAGAGATTTAAAGGATTTTCGTGATTTTATCAGGAGAACGCCCGACGAGTACGAAAAATGGATCCTTGGTGTTTCGAGGGAGTGCGAAATTCTTGAGCTCAGGATACTCGACGAGCTTTCAAAAAGTGACAAGCCGATTTTTGTCGACACTAATATATCCATAGAAACGCTTAAAGAAATATCCGACGAGGATCACGTACTGATAATGCTTGCGGACAGGGAAGTATCGGTTAATCTTTTCTTCAACAGACCCGATAAGGAAAAGCAGTTTTTATACCGTCTGCTTATGGAGGAAGAAAATCCCGAGGCGGCAATGGACAACTTCAGAGAGTGCCTTAAAAGAGTAAATTCCCCTGAAAATTACAATGCCTTTATTAACTCGGGCTTTAAGGTTATTCTGCGTGATGAAGGCAGAGCGCCAGAGCAGACCTTGACTATGGCGGAGGAGATGCTCGGCCTAATAGCCGAAGATAATACTTATAATAGATAGATTTATTAAAATATAAGACAGAAGTTACAAGGCTTCTGTCCTTTTCTTTATTCGTTTAAATTTATTATTATTTTCCTACATTTTTCCGAAAAATCCTATTGACAAATACCCCTGAGGGGTATATAATAGAGGTGTAAAAAACATTTTTGGAGAGAAAATATGACCGAAATGACAGAAAAGACAGCTTCGACCAAATGTGAGTGCTGCTCAAAGACCAGAGTTCGTGATGAGAGCGAGCTTCGTGCGCTGAAGAACCGCCTTAAAAGAATAGAGGGACAGATCCGAGGCATATCGGGAATGGTGGATTCGGACGCCTATTGTGTGGACATTCTTACGCAGGTGTCGGCGGTGCAGGCGGCGATAAGCGCCTTTGCCACCGAGCTTTTATCCCAGCATATCAAGGGCTGTGTTGTCAGCGACATTCAGGGCGGCAGGCTTGAAACTGCCGACGAGCTGGCGAAAACAGTCGAGAAGCTTATGAGGTAGAAAAATGAAAAGCTATAACGTAACAGGTATGAGCTGTGCCGCCTGCTCTGCCAGGGTTGAAAAGGCGGTGTCGCAGACCGAGGGAGTGACCTCCTGCTCGGTAAATCTGCTTACCAATTCTATGACCGTAGAGGGCTCTGCCACCGACGAAACGATAATCGCCGCCGTAATCAAGGCAGGATACGGAGCCAGCGTAAAAGGGGCGGAAAAGCCTAAAAATGACAATAATAGTAGTCAAAAAGACGAGCAAAAGGCTATAATTTACCGCCTTGTTGCCTCTGTGGTTTTACTTTTTCCCTTGATGTATCTCTCTATGGGACACGTGATGTGGGGCTGGCCTCTGCCCGCCTTTTTCGAGAGTAACCCTCTTTCCATCGCCATACTGCAGATGCTTATCTCGGGGCTTGTGCTGGTTATTAATCAGCGCTTCTTCATAAGCGGCATCCGTGCGGTGATAAACCGCTCGCCTAATATGGATACACTTGTGGCTCTCGGCTCGGGCGTTTCCTATATTTACAGTATCGCAATGACGATTATGATGACCGGGGCAGAGCACCCCGACCATTATCTCCACAGCCTCTATTTTGAGTCGGCGGCTATGATCCTTACCCTTATCACCGTGGGCAAGATGCTTGAGGCAAGAGCAAAGGGCAAAACCACCGATGCTATCAACAGCCTGCTTCGTCTTGCGCCTCGCACT
The DNA here is from genome assembly GCA_045538685.1 of Eubacteriales bacterium. Classification (GTDB taxonomy): domain Bacteria; phylum Bacillota; class Clostridia; order Oscillospirales; family CAG-272; genus UBA1740. The sequence goes on from JAZSRX010000040.1 coordinate 21,102, forward strand.
GCCACCGTTATAAGAGACGGCAAGGAGCAGGTGATCCCTGCCTCCGAGGTCCGTGTTGGTGATATTTTCATCGTCCGCCCCGGCGAGTCCATCCCCGTTGACGGCGTGGTTACCGAGGGACACAGCAGCGTTGACGAGTCGGCGCTGACAGGTGAGTCTGTTCCCGTGGATAAGCAGGTGGGCGATAGCCTCCTTGCCGCTACAACAAATACGTCGGGCTTTATGAAATGCAGAGCCACCAAGGTTGGTGATGATACCGCCATTGCCTCGGTTATAAGAATGGTTGAGGATGCATCTGCAAGTAAGGCGCCTATCGCCAAGATAGCCGACAGAGTTTCGGGTATTTTCGTGCCTGTGGTTTTGCTTATTGCTCTTATAACCTTCACCGCCTGGATGATAATTGACGGTCAGCTTGGCAAAGCACTCTCCAGCGCCATATCCGTCCTTGTTATCAGCTGTCCCTGTGCCCTGGGACTTGCAACCCCTGTTGCCATAATGGTAGGCAGTGGCGTTGGTGCAAAGCATGGTATTCTCTTCAAGAGCGCCGAGGCACTTGAGCTGACGGGCAGGGCAGGAATAATCGCTCTTGACAAGACAGGCACCATCACCGAGGGCAAGCCCCGTGTGGTAAACGTGATATGCGATAGGTCTTCCGACGAGGGTGAGCTTCTTTCTGTGGCTTACGCTCTTGAAAAGCAGAGCGAGCATCCTCTTGCAAAGGCGGTTTCGGCTTATGCCGAGAGCTATTCGAGGGATCTTTTGATCACCGACTTCAATGCGCTTGCGGGAAGTGGAGTTTATGGGAGAGTTCAGAGTGCAGAGCGCAGAGTGCAGAGTGAAGTCTATGGCGGAAGCTATAAGTTTATTTCTACGATCTGCGATCTGTCGGCATACAAGAATGACTACGACAGGCTGACCGCCGAGGGTAAAACACCTCTGTTCTTTATCCGTGACGGTGCGCCTCTCGGTCTTATTGCGGTGGCAGACACTCTACGCGAGGACAGCATAGAAGCCATAAAGGATATTAAGGATATGGGGCTTCGCGTGGTGATGCTGACGGGAGACAATGCCCGAACAGCAGAGGCAATCGGAAAATCGGCAGGTGTGGATGAAATAATTTCCGACCTTCTTCCCGACGGCAAGGAGTCCACAATTCGCTCGCTTGGCGAGGAGGGCAGAGTAATAATGGTCGGAGACGGAATAAACGATGCTCCTGCATTGACAAGAGCCGACGTTGGTATGGCTATCGGCGGTGGAACTGATATTGCAATAGAGTCTGCCGATGTTGTGCTTATGCGAGATTCAATTTCGGATGTTGCAACGGCGATACGGCTTGGAAGACAGGTTCTTCGCAACATAAAGCAAAACTTATTCTGGGCATTTTGCTATAATCTTATAGGTATTCCTCTTGCGGCGGGACTCTTTGCCATGGAGTTCGATCCTATGTTCGGTGCTGCGGCTATGAGCTTGTCATCGTTCTGCGTTGTAACAAACGCACTTAGGTTGAATGGATTTAAATCAAAATATAATAAAACAAACAAAAACAGCCGAAAAGACGGCGGAAAAGAGAATGAAAAAATGAAAATTACAATGAAAATTCAAGGTATGATGTGCCCTCACTGCGAGGGACGTGTTCGCGACGTTTTATCTGCACTTCCTTGCGTAGAGCTTGCCGAGGTTAGCCACAAGGACGATGTTGCAATTATCACTCCCAAGGGCGACTGCCCTCACGAGCTTCTTAAAAAGACGGTTGAGGATGCGGGATATAAGGTTGTTTCGATAGAATAATCTCAGGGCGAGTCGGATGGTTTTGACTCGCCCTTTTAAAATTTTATTTATTTTTTCTCTTGCTTTTTTTCTTGATTTATGGTAAAATATAATTGTAAACAACATCTTTGGAGAGGATTTTTATGCACCAGATAGGCGATAAGATTATGTATGGCGCAGTTGGCGTGATGACAATAGTTGATATACGGGAGGAGTCCATTGGCGACATCTCTCGCAGTTATTATGTCCTTCGCTCCACACTTGCACGTTCCGAGTCGCTTACCTTCGTTCCTGTGGATAATGAAAGACTTGTCTCCTTTATGCGTCCTTTGCTTACTAAGGATGAGATTTTGGATATTTTACATAACGCAAAGGATATTCTTCCCTTGGAATGGGTGAATGAGAACCGTGCACGACAGGAACACTTCAAGAAGATTATGGAGTCGGGTGACAGAATTAAGATTATTTCTATGATTCACGCTATTAACGAAAGTGCAATACGCCGTGAGGCAGAGGGAAAAAAGAACTTCCTTTCGGATGAGAATGCAAGAGCAAAGGCGTTTAAGTTGCTCCACTCGGAGATCTCGGTGGTCTTCGACATTTCGGAGGAAGAGGTTGCGGAGTTTGTCAACCGAGAACTAAGCAAATAAATAAACGATTCAGCCGAGGAAAAGATCCTCGGCTTTTTTATATTCAAACGCTTGTTTTCTTTCGCTACTTTAATTTTCTATTGTATTTTCAGAAGAATAGTGCTATAATGAATATAAATAATATGCTTGGCATATAGAAACAGGAGATAATTATGGAAAATATAAGAATTCAGGACGACCTTTATAATTTTGTCAACGGCGAAACTATTGAAAAGCTTGTTATTCCCGATGACAAGCCCGTAGCAGGCGGTTTTATGAATCTTGCTGACGGAGTTGAGAAGATCATGATGGACGAGTTTGCCACCATGACGGAGAAGGGGTCCTATCCCAACGTGCACCTTGAGAGAGCCTGCACCCTTTACGCTATTGCGAAGGATGCCGAGAGAAAAGCTGCGTACGGTATTGCTCCGGCTTTGAAAGCTCTTGCCATCATTGACGAGATAAAAAGCATTGAGGATTTCAGCCGACTCTATAAGACCCTGATGCTTAAGGGCGTTCCCACTCCCTTTGGCATTGGCGTTGAGACCGATATGAAGAATACAAAGCAGCACTTGGTTTATATTCAGGGCGCAGGCGTTATTCTTCCCGACGCATCCTACTACAAGCCTGAAATGGAGGCTCAGAAGACTCAGATACTCGGCATCTGGACAAACGTTGCCAAGGCTGTTATGGCACATACAGATCTCTCGGCCGAGAATCAGGAAAAGTACGTAAACGACGCGCTCTCCTTCGACGCAATACTCGGCGGACTCGTAAAGACCAGTGAGGAATGGTCGAGATACGTTGAGATGTATAATCCTATGGACACCTCCAAGGTGGCAGAAATGCTTTTGACCGTTGATTTTGATGCGATACTTTGCGACCTCTTTGGCAAGACTCCCGAAACTGTCGTGGTTACAGAGCCCAGATTCTTCGAGAGCTTTGCTAACGTGTTCAATGGTGAAACCCTTGAGCTTTACAAGCATTGGGCTTACGTTACCGGACTTCTCAGCGATTGCAACTATCTCTCCGAGGAGCTTCGTGACATGGGCGGTATGTATATGCGCGCTCTTACCGGCGTGGCAAAGATGCAGTCCATAGAAAAATTTGCCTACAATCTCGCCTCGGGCAAGTATTCTGATCCCGTTGGCATCTACTACGGTGAAAAGTATTTTGGCGAAGAGGCAAAGAAGGATATCACCGAGATCGTTTATCAGATCATTGATACATACAAGAGAAGAATCAAGACTAACGATATTCTTGGCGAGTCATCCAAGGAAAAGGCAATTCTCAAGCTCTCCAAGATGGGAGTAAAGATGGGCTATCCCGACAAGCCCGGAGCGATCTACGATAAGTATGTTTTCAATCCCGAGGATTCGCTTTATGACATTATGACGGCTCTCCATGAAATCAGAACCCTTGACATGCTTTCAAAGCTTGACAAGCCCACCGAGCCCGAGAACTGGGCAATGCCCGGCCATATGGTCAACGCCTGCTACGGTCCCTTCGTAAACGACATTACATTCCCCGCGGCTATCCTTCAGGCGCCCTTCTATTCCTTGAAGCAGACAAGAAGTGAGAATCTCGGCGGTATCGGTGGTGTTATCGGCCACGAGATCTCCCACGCATTTGACTCTAACGGCGCAAAGTGCGACGAGAACGGTAACATCAACGATTGGTGGACCGAGGATGACTTCAAGCGCTTTGACTTGAAGGTTCAGAAGATGATAGCACAGTTCGACGGCATTGAGCTTCCTTGGGGTAAGGTAAACGGAGCCTTTATCGTAAGCGAGAATATGGCAGACAACGGCGGTATGTCGGTAACGCTTGATATTATGTCGAGAACCGATGGTGCATCCTACGAGGAGTATTTCAGCAACTGGGCAAAAGTATGGTGTGAGAAGGCAAGACCCGAGTTCCAGCAGATGCTTCTTTCCGTGGACGTTCACGGCCCCGCTATTCTCCGCGCCAATATGCCTCCCAGAAACTTCGCTGAGTGGTATAAGACCTTTGACGTAAAGGATACCGACAAGATGTATCTTCCCGAGGATAAGAGAATAGTTATCTGGTAATAAATGTAAAACAAAAACGCTGAGCGAAAAGGATTGTACTCTTAAGGACAGTTTTTGGAATACATTACCTGCCGACAGAAAAAGCAGAAACCGCAGATTGCTTTTCTGCGGTTTCTGTGTTATAATAGGAGTAGGGACTAAACCTGATTCATCTGATAAACAAAAGTTAAACTTGAATAAATCAGACATATAAAAAACAAGAATTTGAAGAGGAACGGATATGGAGCAAAAATATCAGATTGGTAATGAATATGGATCTATAATATGGGACATCGAAAAGCTCCTCAAAGATATTGAAAGGTTTAGAATAAGAGCATTCGATGTTAAGCTTCTTGCTCTAAACAATCCATTTCACGGAAACGAAAATTATGCTATGACTACCGAAATTACTCAGCCTCTAATTATTGTCAAGCTAACAGAAAATATAGACAAGCTAATTGATGGCAACCATAGATTACAAAAGGCATTAAAACTTGGTGTGGGAATGATTGATGCTTACTATCTTTCATTTAAGGAACATCGTGACTACATCGTTGATTTCAACGAGAGAATTTATCGCCAAGTTGTAAATCATTGGGTTAAGTAAATTCAACTTGACTAATAGTTGTTCACCACACAAAGCCTCCCTCTGCGAGGGAGGTGGATTCGCCGCAAGGCGAAGACGGAGGGAGAGAAAATGAAAGAATATAACAAAGCCAATATCCCTCTTGCGAAAGAATTAAGAAAGAATATGACCCCGTGGGAACGAAAACTGTGGTATGAATTCCTAAGAAGCTATCCTATTCGTTTTCAAAGGCAAAAAGCAATAGGCGAATATATAGTGGATTTTTACTGTGCAAAAGCGAAACTCATAGTGGAAATAGACGGAAAAGAACATTTTGAAAAAGAAATATACACAAGGGATTTGATTAGGACGGAAGAACTTGAAAAATTCGGATTAAAGGTAATAAGAATTTCTAATTTCGACATTTATTATAAATTCGAAGATGTATGTAAATATATTGATTCCGAGGTGAAAAATCTCTCCCTCAGTCAGCAATGCTGACAGCTCCCTCATCAGAGGGAGCTTATGGAGAAAGGAGTTGATTTAATGCCGAAAGATTTTGAAATAAAACGAAAAGTCCTTATAAAGTATAACGGAAAATCAAAGAATCCGGTAATTCCGGAAGGCGTTGAAAAAATCGGAAAAAGTGCCTTTGAGGTGGCGGAAATAGATTCCGTAACGATTCCGGAAACCGTTAAGGAAATCGGTGAAGATGCTTTTCGCGGTTCGGATATTCGGGAAATCGAAATTCCGGAAACGGTGACAAAAATCGGTAAAGAAGCCTTTTTCCTTTGCGAGGATCTCCG
>JAZSRX010000069.1:0-3029 GCA_045538685.1 Eubacteriales bacterium
CGATCCGACTTGTTGACGAGGCAGACCTTGAAATGGCAGGCCACATCATCTCGGCGCTGAGTGCGGCATCACGTGAGATACTCACTCCCGTTTATTACGAGCAGACTCTGCAGTATCAGATCACCCGTGACGAGGATTCGATGAGAATGCTCGATATCATTTTTGAGAACCGCACCCCCGATCTTTGCGAGGTGTTCCAGTTCGGCAAAATGAAGGACGTGGTCAACAATATGATCACAGCCAAGGTTGGAACGTTCGTATCCAGTTTCGAGGCCGCAAAAGATGCGACTATCGCCGATATCGAGGAAACAGTTGAGGCGTTTGAAAGCAATATCAACTAAAAGATTTTTGTCGAGATGCCGTGTTTATCGCACGGCATCTCTTTTTACGCCGTAAATAGACAAAAGAATTTTGCAATTGACTATTGACATCCCACCCGATTTGTGATAGTATAATCGAGCGGAGCACGCCGGAATGGCGGAATTGGCTGACGCCCTGGACTAAAAATCCAGTGAGGATTACACCTCGTACAGGTTCGAGCCCGGTTTCCTGCACCAATTTTTCCGTTACAATTCTATATCGCGGAGTAGAGCAGTCGGTAGCTCGTCGGGCTCATAACCCGGAGGTCGCAGGTTCAAGTCCTGTCTCCGCAACCATAAAGTAGCACCGAAAAAGATATCGGTGTAGAAAATCCCGAAATCTCAACGGTTTCGGGATTTTTTCTTACCTCTTTTCAAAGTTGAATTCAAAAGATATCATTTCTCGAAAACGACCTTTTGAGAGCACTTGAACTAAACCCATAATTGTTTGCGGCGGTAAAAGTTGTAGGTATACCGCATAATATTTCGAAGTTTAAAATTAGAAGGGAATATTTCAATGTTAAATGTTTTTTCTATAATTAATGATGATACGCCATATACAATTCAGGAAAACATTATACATTTTATTTTACACGATTCTGATCGTCCGTGGTGGTCCAAACAATTAGAAGGGTATTTTGCACAAGGCAACATAAAACTAAATATGTCCCGAAATTATAAATCGCAAAAACAGATAATGACTTCAAACCTAAGCAAAAAACGGTTTATAGATTTTATTTCTGATGTACAAGGAGTAAAGATCGATCTCGCAAGCGGACCATCGGGGTACTTTTCCGCGGTATTGGATAACTTGACAGAAGATGATTTATTTATTGCAACCGATGCTTGTCCTACAGTTGTCTGCGCGCACTCCAAAGCATGCAATAAAAATAATTTTTATGTGTTTGATATGGATTTAGATCAAAACCTTCCATTGAAAGAAGCAAGTGTTGATATATTCAGTGGCAATTTGCTTAATAATGTTAATAATTACGCATCATTGATACAGGAAGTTTATCGATGCTTAAAACCTGGAGGACGTTTGGCACTCATAGAAATGTTTTTTGAACACGGGTGCAAAACTTATGAGCATCTAAATTCTAAAGGTGAAATATGGGCATCATTTAAAACCTTTGTTTCTTTTTGCGAAAAAGTGGGATTAACCTATCTTGACGGAGATATAATTTCTTCGAGAAGAGGAAAAATATCCAAAGACGATTTATATCCGCTTGATGAAAATGATTGTTGGACAGACAGGATATTGTATTTTGTGAAAAGCAACTGATATCTTTTTCGGTGCGACGCACCAAAAAGAAAAGTCGCGCAAGCGGCTTTTTCTTTTTGTACTTTTCACTATTCTCTTTTCACTCTTCACTTTTCTCTAAATTTCCCCGAGCGACTTTTCCAGAGAAGAGATAAGAGAGAAGAGAGAAAAGAAAAGGTAGGAAAGTTGTATAGTAAAAGTGGACACAACGAAGAGTGAATGATATAATAAACTCAAAGGAGTGTTCACAATGAAAAGAACGTACAGCAAAGAATTCAAAATCGAAGCCTGCAAGTTGGTAATCCAAGACGGACTCAAACCGTCGATAGTTGCCGAGAAAATGGGAATCAACGTGGTCATGCTTTACCGATGGGTGGACGAATACCAAACCGATCCCGAAAACGCATTTGTAGGCAAAGGTAGACAAAAACCCGCGGATGCGGAATTGAAAAAACTGCAAAAAGAGAACGAGCGTCTTCGAATGGAGAACGAGATCTTAAAAAAAGCAGCGGCATACTTTGCGAAACACCCAAAAGACGAGTAGAATTTGCGAAAAAGAAGCTCGCAGAATATGACACACGCATGGTATGCCGAATAATTCAGGTGTCAAAAAGCGAGTATTACCGCAAAGTTAAGGAGCTTGAAAGAGAAGAAAAAGAGGTCGAAAAAGCAGTAGTTAACTCTTTTAAGAAACATAACGGAAATTACGGCAGAATCCGCATACGCAAGTATTTGCAGAAAAAAGATATAGACGTAAGCGAATACCGCATAAGCAGAATACTGAAAAAGTACGGATTAGTAGCAAAAAGCGGACGAAAAGGCCGAAAAAAGCAAGCAAAACCGACAACAGAACAGTATTTAGAAGAAAATCTAATAAACGACAAGTTTTCGGTAACGGAAGCAAACTACCTGTGGTGCTCGGATATAACCGAGCTAAGATACAATGGGAACAACAAGCTGTATCTATGCGGTATAATCGACGTAGCAACAAGACGAATCGTAGGTTGGTCGATCGGGCGAACACAAACGCAAAAACTTGTTCAAGATGCTTTTGAAATGGCAATAGGTAGAAACCCAAATCGGCCCAAAGGTGCGGTATACCATAGCGATAGAGGCTGTCAGTACACAGCAAAGCGGACGAAGGAGCTGGTGGAGCGTAGTGGATTTAGAAAAAGTATGTCCCCGCCCGGCTCGCCAAACGCAAACCAACCAATTGAGAGTTTTTGGAGAACGCTTCAATGCGAGATGTCGGATATCCGACATCTAACATTTGATAAAGCAAAGGGTGTCATCGTTTCGTACATCGAACTTTACTACAATTCTTCCAGACTTCATTCGGGCATAAATTATTCAATACCAAATGATTTTTTCACTCTTTTATGTGTCCATTAATCTTGACAAGTTTC
>JAZSRX010000048.1:0-35692 GCA_045538685.1 Eubacteriales bacterium
CCAAGCATACCTATACCGCCTGCTGTGGGAGTGTGGCTGTCAGAGCCGATAAGAGTTTTTCCCGGCACACCGAAGCGTTCAAGATGCACCTGGTGACAGATTCCGTTTCCCGGCCTTGAGAAGCGAACACCGTGTTTCTTCGCAACCGTCTGAATATATCTGTGGTCGTCGGCATTTTCAAAGCCCGACTGAAGTGTGTTGTGGTCTATGTATGCAACACTAAGCTCGGTTTTTACTCTGTCAATCTCCATTGCCTCAAGCTGAAGATATGCCATTGTTCCTGTTGCGTCCTGTGTCAAGGTCTGATCTATGCGAAGACCGATTTCCTCGCCCACCTTCATCTCGCCCGAGATAAGATGGCTTTTTATGATTTTTTCAACAATATTATGTCCCATTTCAATTCTCCTCGTCAGAGCTTACTGCCAAAAGATTTTTAAGTGCTGCCTCAATATGTGCAGAAGTAAGCTTGTCTGCGGCAGCAGCATCTCCCCGTTCTATTGCAGAGAGAATTTCCCTGTGTTCAATAGCAGACTTTTCAAGCCGTTCCTCTACGGCAAGCGAGCGTTTTCTGTAAAAATGAATATTTCTGTGAAGCTCGGAAAGAGTCTTGTTAAGCAGACGGTTTCCCGATGCCTTATAAATTATGCTGTGAAACTCCGAATCAAGCTCCTTAAGCTTCTCGGCATCACGTTTTGCAATGTAAAAATCTGCAAGATCAAGTATGTCAGAAAGTCTTTTTTTATCCTCGTCGGTTATCTTAACCGCCGCCTCGGCAGAGGCAAGGCCTTCAAGACGCATTCTGATTTTATATATGTCAACAAGCTCTTCGCTTCCTATACCAACAACAACCGCACCGCGATTGGGAAAAATATCCACAAGCCCCTCTTCGCAAAGTCGGTGAAGTGCCGCACGAAGCGGTGTTCTGCTCACACCGAGTCTTGCCGAAAGAGCCGTCTCGGTAAGTGTCTCTCCGCGTTTGAGTTTGCCGGATAAAATCTCGTCTTCTAATACAAAAAACACACTTTCTTCAAGAGATTTGGCATTTTTGTCAACTATCATTTACATTTCTCCTTTAATTCGGAGCCACAACGCTTAACAATTTCCATAAGCTCGTCATTGCCCATAAGGGTTGTTCTTCCGTCCTCGTAGAGAGCATCAATTTCTTCTTTAACCTTTACAACGAGAGGTGCTTGTTTTGTAAGTGCCCTATCACCCGTAAGACCAAGATGCTTATTTATCCAATATGCTATTCCTGCAACACCCGAAGTGTTTGAAATAGCGACCTCTGCCTTGCGGTTAAGAATTTTATCGGTGTCGAAGATGTTATATATCTCGGTATCCTTCATAATTCCGTCTGCGTGAATTCCAGCACGGGTAAGATTAAATGCAGAGCCAACAAAAGGAGTCATCGGAGGAATGGAATATCCAAGCTCTCGCTCAAAATATTCGGCAATTTCGGTAATGACGGTGGTGTCCATTCCGTCGGTTGTTCCTCTTATAGCGGCATACTCCATAACCATTGCTTCAAGAGGAATGTTTCCGGTTCTCTCTCCTATACCAAGCAGCGAGCAGTTTACACCCGATGCTCCGTAAAGCCAAGCATTAACCGCATTGGTAACACCGTGATAAAAGTCGTTGTGTCCGTGCCATTCCAGCATATCCGAGGAGACGTCGGCATAATGATGCAAACCGTAAACTATGCCGGGAACACTTCTGGGAAGTGCAACACCGGGATAGGAAACACCGTAGCCCATTGTGTCGCACATTCTGATTTTTACAGAAATTCCCGCCTCGGCAGACAGGTCGTGCAAAGCATTTACAAAAGGAACGACAAAGCCGTAGAAATCGGCACGGGTTATATCCTCCAGGTGACATCTGGGGCGGATTCCCGCATCAAAAGCACGTTTTACAACTCCGAGATAATGGTCAAGTGCCTGGCCGCGTGAAAGTCCAAGCTTTTTGAAAATATGATAATCCGAGCAGGACACAAGAATTCCCGTTTCTTTAATACCAAGGTCACGAACAAGCATAAAGTCCTCTTTTTTCGCTCTTATCCAGGTTGTTGCCTCGGGGAACTGATAACCCAGATCCATACAGCGAAGAATTGCTTCTCTGTCCTTCTTTGTGTAGACAAAGAACTCCGACTGGCGAATTATGCCCTTTGGGCCGCCAAGGCGATTAAGCATCTTGTACATATCCACAATCTGATCTGCGGTATAGGGTGCTCTGGACTGCTGTCCGTCGCGGAAGGTTGTGTCGGTAATCCAAATTTCCTCAGGCATACAGAGAGGAACTCTGCGGTGGTTGAAGGCAACCTTCGGAATCTCGTCATAAGGATAAACCTCGCGATAGAGATTGGGCTCGTCAACGTCCTGAAGCGAATATTTGTACTGCGACTGTTCAAGCAGATTCGTATGTCTGTTCTTATCAAGCATCTTGTGGCTTTCCTTTCGAAAATAGATTTTGTATACTTGTATACAATCTGATTATGAGTATATTATAGTATATGTTTATTGATTTGTCAATAGTTATTTTTGTTATTCTGCTTTTAATGGAAGCATTGGTCTGCTCGAAGGATCTACTATAATTAAACAAAAAAAGAGCCCGAAACCGAGCTCTTTTGCTATAAATAAAACTTTATCTTATTTCATCCCAGAAATCCTTTGTATCTGCCGATACGCCAAGAATAAACATAGAGTAGCCGTCGTTTATGGAGTAATAAATGTGACATTTGTTTTGTTTTATGTTGAAAAATTCTGGATAATATACCATAGTGGTATAAAGATACGCCCTTGCATTTTCACCCTCGGTCACGTAAAGCTGATAAACCGTAGAATAATCCTCCGATGCAAAAACGTACGTAGTGCTTTTCAAGTATATTCCCTCGTCATTACTTTCACTTACATATTCATCTATAGCAGTATATCCCTTATTTTCTATTGATTTGAGAATATTTTCCTTTGTTTTATCCGTATCTCTACGAGCGATACGCCAATGTTGATTATTCTTCTGAAGATTAATCTGTTCATCGGATATGCCGATTTCATTTGCAAATTCAATAATTTTTCGGTTGTTTTCCTCGCTCAATCCGAAAATGACAGCATTATCAATACGAATAGCCACAACGTAAGGGTTGTCAACCTTCATAAATGCATATTCTTCCTTGACATAACCGTGAGCCACCTTAGCGTCATCTATGCTCTCAAAAATAGCAATCGGAAAACCCGTTTCGTCGGCATACTCTATAAAATATCTCGCCTCAGGTATTATTTCACCAAATAAATTATACTCAGTGGAGGGTAACAATTCCACGTCTCCGCCATTGCTTTCAACTCTCGCACTATACTCCTCAATATCAAAACCCACGCCGTCGTATTCGGCAAAATTCGACCAGGTTTCCTGCATTGGAGACACACTACAGCCGAAAAGAGAAAAGCAAATTACGGATATAAGTAGTAGGCATATTACCTTTTTCATTGTTTTCTCTCCCTTAATTTTAATTATTGCTTCTATTTTTTATTATAAAGCATTATTTTTCTGGTGTCAAGTATTTTTGCTGCAAAATATGACATTCCAAAACTCGCTTTTAGGATAGGGAAAATTTAGATAAAAAGGCCGCTCACGACCCGAAGCTGTAGATAACTACTGCGAGTGGGAGCAAACGGTCTTTTTAGCCAATTTTTACATTTAAAATGCTCGCTTTTGGGATAGGGAAAATTTAGATAAAAAGGCCGATTGCGACCCGAAGCTGTAGATAACTACTGCGAGTGGGAGCAAACGGTCTTTTTAGCCAATTTTCACATTCCAAAAGTTAGTCGATGGTCATATCCATCTTTCTCCTCAGTATCTTGCGGAGAGTATTCTTGGGGAATTCCTCTTCACGAACCTTGAGAAGACCTATTTTCTTATAGGGAACGGCGGTCTTGTTATACTCGTTTACAAACTTCTGGAAGTATGCTTTAAGATCGGTGATGCCCTTTTCGGCAAGGCCTGTCTTATCGGGATAAATCTCAGCAACGATTGTATTGAAGGCAATTCCGCGACGGGATTTACCCTCGTAAACTACGATATCAACAAGTCCGGGAGTTGCACTGAGTGCATCCTCAATCTCCTCAGGATAAACATTCTTGCCGTTGGAGAGAATGATTATGTTCTTGAAGCGGCCTGTGATGTATAGAATTTTAGTGCCATTCTTGATTTCCATACGACCTGCATCACCTGTGCGGAAGTATCCGTCCTCGGTAAATGCCTCGGCATTTGCCTCGTCATTCTTGTAATAGCCAAGCATAACGTTGGGGCCCTTTACCTGAATTTCACCCTCGCCGGAGTCGTCTGCATCAGCAATACGGCAATCAACGATAGGAAGAACAGGACCAACACTCTTGGGAACAATATAATTATTGTGGTTTACGGCAATGATGGGAGCACACTCGGTTATGCCGTAGCCGTTAAGAACCTTAACACCAAGGCCGTCGAACAGATCTGCCATATCCTGATTAAGAGGAGCACCGCCGGAAATAATCATATTAAGCTCGCCGCCAAAGGCAGAGAGAATCATCTTCTTGAAAAGACCGTCAAAGGGTTTGAGACCAATCTTGTGGCAGTTCTTATTGAACTTGATAAGTCCGTTAACCAATCCGCCCACAAACTTTCCCTTTTCCTCAATTCCCTTAACAATTCTTCTGTAGAAGGTTTCTACATAGAGAGGAACGGCAACGAGATGTCCCGGCTTATGCTCCTGAAGCTCCTTCAGAATATACTTAACACCCGAGGAAATGTAAACATCACATCCAATGCTGTTCTGACCGAAAATGGATACAGAAGAGCCGTAGGTGTGGTGGGGAGGAAGTACGTTCATACACTTAACCGAAAAGTCGATATAAGGGATAACGTCTGCAAGGTCGGACATAAAGTTACGCTGGGAGAGCATTACACCCTTACCCTGACCTGTTGTTCCCGAGGTGAATACAAGCTCTGCAAGAGCATCGGGATCAATAGGTGCGTTAAAATAGAGAGAGGAGTTTTCCTTAAATTTCTTTGCTCCCGCTTCTCTCCAGGCAAGAAGACTGTTCTCGCCGTCACCGTTAAGTAAGAGGGGTGCGGGCATACCAAGCTCGTTTGTAATGAACTCGCACTTTTCTCTGATGTCAAGGTCGCACATAAGATAATCGCACTCGCCGCTTTTTACGGTTTCGAGAAGATCCTCTTTTGCCCAGTCACGATCAAGGGGAACCCATACAGAACCAACCGCCATAGTTGCATAGTAGGTCTGAATAAGGGGATAGGTGTGCTTACCGATTACACAGATTTTCTTGCCGGCAAGGCCTCTTGCAACAATCTCTGTACCCAATGCACGAACGTGATCACGCATCTCGTCGTATGTTACTTTTACGGGCTCTTTGTCGTGGGGCTTCAAACGGTAGCGATAGGCAACCTTGCCTTCAAAACGGCTACCAATATCCTCAACCATTTCGCGTATGTTGAGGAATTCTCTCTTTTCTCTTAGCTTTTTTACTTTCATATTATATCAATGCCTTTCAAATTAATTTTCTCGGTCCTCTGCCGCACCACTCAGCATAGCAGCCCGCCAGGATCGGGGAATGTCGGGAAGTGCTACATCAGAATTTTGCAAACAAAAAACCTTGAAAAGTATTTTGGGCAGATGCCCATACGTGGTAATAATATCACAAAATGGCAATTTTGTCAAGTAAACTTCTGTTTAATATACTCTTGTCAGGATAACTTATATATCCTGTGTTTTTTTACGTTTGTTCTTAAAATAGGAAGTAAGTATCTCGGCACACTCTTCTCCAAGCACCCCTCCCACAACTTCGGGGCGGTGGTTCAGCCCGGCCGAATTTATATCAAGAGCAGAGCCGAAAGCACCGAAACGGTGGTCTTTTGCACCGTAAACCACTCTTTCTATTCTTGAATTAATAATTGCACCGCCGCACATAACGCAGGGCTCCATAGTCACATAGAGAGTCACACCCGGAAGTCGCCAACCTCCGAGAGCTCGGCAGGCCGCCTCTATGCAAAGAATTTCCGCGTGATGAGTAGCACATTTCGATTCCTCGCGTGTGTTAAAAGCCGACGCGATAATCTCACCGTTTCTGACCGCAACCGCACCTACCGGAACTTCATCCTTTTCGGCGGCAAGAAGTGCAAGCTTTATTGCCTCTGCCATAAACTTTTCATCATCTGTAAGGTAAATTTTCTCTGTCATATTTTCTCCTTAAAGAAGGGATACAAAGGCGAGGAACAGTGTCATCGCCCCAAACATCAGCATCTCCAAAGTTATTTTTGCTCCCTCGCCCTTTTCAAAGGCGGACGCGAACATATCCTTATATTCCACTCGCTTCAGAATGATAAGCACGACCGAAACAATCAGACAAACTGCCAAAACCAAATATACCGCAGGAGCAAAGGCGGAATTGTCGGCAAAAACAATCATTCCCACAGACATTGCGTTGTTGATAAAATGAATGATTACCGAGGGAATAACACTTTCAGATGCCAGGTCAATTGCCATAAATATCACACCTGCAATAAAGGCATAAGGGATTGTAAAGAAGTTGCGGTGCACAAGGGCGAAGAAAAATGCCGAAATAAGCACCGCACCACGTTTTGAATGTGGGGCGAGAAGTCGCATAGGAAGATAGCGGAAGAGTGCCTCCTCCAAAATCGCAGGTAAAAGTGCGTGACTGATTAATGCTATAACAAAGGAGTTTCCCAGATTTACACTGTTTGTTTTGCCCGTTATGGCAAAAATCAGAAGTGAAGTCAAAAACGAGGTTAAAATTATCACCCAAAGGGTAGGAGCAATAAGCGGAATAATCCTTTTAACTCCATCGGAGTTTATGGAAAGGTACTTCCCTCTCTCTGTTTTGTCATTTCTCGAAAGGTAAAGAACAAGAGTTATCGGCAATATAAATGCGAGGAAATAAACCGCCTCTGAAAGCAGCCCCGTCATAAATCCCGATGCTAAAATCAAAACCAAAAAAATTACATAGCTTACCGTCAGAATGCTGATTTTTCTGCTCATTTTCTTCTCCTTTCTTGTGTTTTTGTAAACATTTGTTGTCAATTATCTTGATTTACGATGGAAAAACGCAATTTTCCGCGTATTATATTTACCTCTTCAAGCCGAACTGTAACCCTCTCGGATATATGATAGGTTTTATATCTTGATCGAAGCATAAGATTTCTCTCGTCAAAGGTAAATACACCGGGCATCTCGCTTATGGGAACAAGTCCCTCGCAGGTGTTGTCAAGAGTGCAGAACATACCGAAAGAGGTTATAGAACAAACCGTTGCTTCAAATATCTCTCCCACCCGTTCCGACATAAAGAGAACCTTATAAAGATCTTCTATTCTTCTCTCAGCGGTGATTGCACGAAGCTCGCCTTCGGTTGCGGCGGCAGCCGCACGTTTTGCATATGACGTATAAAGCTCTGGACGCTTGTTCTCAAAGAGGACTCTTCTGATTATCCTGTGAGTCGCAAGGTCGGAAAGACGTCTTATTGGCGAGGTGAAGTGGCAATAATTCTTTATTGCAAGACCAAAATGTCCCTTGTTTTCCTCCGAGTATTTCGCCTTTGCCATAGAGCGAAGCATTGTATATGACACCGCAGGCAAAAGTCCTCTCTTTTCTGCCGTCAAAAGCAGATTTGCCATATCCTTTGGCTCGGGCTCGTGTTTTTTCAGCTCTCTTACGTCAAAGCCGAGACATTCAATATAGGAAAGAAAGTCCGAAAAATGCTCGGGCGGGGGTGTTTCGTGAATACGGTAAACGCAAGGGATATTTCTTTCTGAAAGGAATGAGGCGACTGCCTCGTTTGCGGTGAGCATAAACTGCTCGATAATCCTCTCGGCAACACCACGCTCACGTTTTTCAATACTTTCGGGCATACCGTCATCACCGAGAATAACAACCGCCTCGTCTGCATCAAAATCAACCGCACCGCGATTTTTGCTTTTCGTGAGAAGAAGCTCGTAAAGCTCCTTCATTTTATTAATTGTAGACAAAACCGCCTTATATTTTTTCTTTATTTCGCTGTCGGCTGTACCCGAAAGCAGATCATTTACCTCGGAATACACTCCTCGCACACGGCTGTTTATAACCGCAGGAGTGAGCTTCAAACCGGTGATGTTTCCGTCTTTGTCAAGCAAGATAAAAGCACTTAAAGTATACTTATCCTCACCTGCATTAAGCGAGCAGGCACCGTTTGACAGTGCTTCGGGAAGCATAGGCACAACCTTGTCGGTGAAATACACACTTGTTCCCCTTTGCATAACGCATCTGTCAAGGGCTGTGCGTTCCTTTATATAATAAGAAACGTCTGCAATATGAACACCAAGCTTAAAGCCGCCGCCACTAAGACGGCGAAGCGATACAGCATCGTCAAGATCCTTTGCTCCCTCTCCGTCTATGGTGAAGATAACCTCGCCTCGCAGATCCTCTCTGCCGTCGGTAGATATTGGCTCTTTTGCCACCTCTTCTGCCAGAGAAAGCTCATCGGGAGTAAAGTCGGTGACAATCTCGCACTCGGCAAGAATCGCCTTATAGTTTGCCTCTTTGTCCTCACTCTGACCGAAAACGCGAATAATGTCGCAGACGGGCTCGCCGGTTCCGTCACGAAGAATAAGTGCCTCTGCCTTTTCGCCGATTCTTGCTCCCCCAAGGTCTCTTACGGGAAACAGAGTTGTAATTTTCGCGTCGTCCGGCTTCAGATAAAACACGCGAAGGTATCTTCTGCCGTGACGGCGAACATCTTCAGTAAGAGTGCCGATAACCGTTCTTCTGCCGATCTCCACAATCTTTGTCACTCGGCCTTCGGTTTTTTCCTCTCCCAAAGAGTTTATATACTTATGGTAAACAATCTCAACAAAATCTCCGTCTAATGCACCGCGTGAAGAGCCGCCGGGAATAAAAATATCACGTTTTTCGCCTTCAAGAGAAACAAAGCCAAAATTGCTTTTTGAACCGCAATAGATACCCCTGGCGGTGATGTTTCTTTTTGAGGGTTGTTCTCTGAATTCCTTATCTCCTACGTCAATATCACGTATTTTAACCGAGTCAATACCCACACCAACCTGGCTTAATGCCTTCATAAGCTCGCGTTTTGCCTGTTCTTTCGAACGTCTTTTGTGAGTATTTCGTTTTGTAAATTTACTGAAATCTTTTCTTTTGTTCATAATCTAAACAGCACTCCTTTTTTATTATTATTTGACGGAGTGCAAAAATAAAATCCGCATAAAACAAAAGGTGCCTATACGGCACCTTCTGTATTATTTAACAACACTGTTATATTCGTTAATACCGGTATCCTTCCAGAGTTCAAGGCCGGGCTGTGCTGCATAGTCGGGCTGAATAATATATACAACCAAAACTGCGAGAGCAAATACGATAGACGCAATAAGAGTCAATCTGTAAAGTGTTCTCTCTGTGTTAGCAGACTTATCTTTTCCATAGAAGGTCTCCGAACCGCCTGCGATTGCACCGGAAAGACCGTCCTCGTTACTTTTCTGAAGAATAACTGCAACAACAATAAATGCAGCAGAAATGAGAAGCAGTACAAGAAGTACGAACTCAAGTATCATTTTTTCGCTTCCTTTCGTATTAATTCTCGCGTCGGCGAGTAAGATGCATACAGGTATTCTATCATAAATAAAATAAAATTGCAATAGTTTTTTTGCTGTTTTTTATTTTTTTTCATATTTTCTCACAAAAAAGACATACTAATCTTACTTTCAGAAAGGTTTTTTGAATATGATAACTAAAAAAACAGCATCTCCGTTTGGTATTAGGGATAAGCTTGGCTACCTGTTCGGAGATTTCGGAAACGATTTTACCTTTATTCTTTCATCGAGCTTTTTGCTAAAATTTTATACAGATGTTATGCATATAAGTGCGGGTGTTGTAGGTATTGTTATGATGCTTGCAAGATTTGTTGATGCCTTCACCGACGTAACTATGGGGCGTCTTTGCGATAAGGCAAAACCTACCCAAAATGGCAAATTCAAGCCCTGGATTCTGCGTATGTGTGCACCTGTGGCAATATCCTCATTTCTTATTTATCAGTCGGCATTTGCCTCATCCTCTATGGCATTTCGCATAGGATGGCTGGTTGTAACCTATATCCTTTGGGGCTCAATATTCTACACTTCTATAAACATTCCCTACGGCTCTATGGCATCAACCATTTCAAGAGAGCCGGGCGAGAGACAGTCGCTTTCCACCTTCCGAACAATGGGAAGCTCGCTTGCGGGAGTTATTGTAGGTGCAGGTGTTCCTCTTGTGGCATACGATACACGAATTGTTAACGGAACACGCGTTGCGGAAATGAACGGACCGAGATTTACACTTATTGCAGGAGTTTTCTCAGGACTTGCGGTGATATGCTATCTTCTCTGTTATGTTTTGACAACCGAGAGAGTTATCCCAGATGAGCAACCAAGCGAAAAGCGAGGCGGTGTGAAACAGCTTATTGTGAGTGCGGTTACAAACCGTGCCTTGATTTCGATAATTGTAGCATCTGTGCTGATGCTCTTATCCCAGTTTACACTGCAACAAATGGCAAATTACGTCTATCCCGATTATTATGCGAATACGACAGCACAGTCTGCCTCCACACTTGCTATGATGGGCGGAATGATTATTGCGGCAGCCCTTGCAAGACCGCTTTCCGAAAGGTTTGGAAAGGCGGAAATCAGCGTTTTCTCCAATCTTTTGGCGGCAGGAGTGTGTATTCTTCTCTTCTTTGTAAGACCGCAGAACGTATGGGTTTATGTGGGCGTTAATCTTTTCTCCTGGCTCGGTCTCGGTGTGTTCGCAATGGTAAGCTGGGCATTGATAACAGACGTTATCGACTACTCTGAAATTAAAAACGGTATTCGTGAGGACGGCTCGATTTATGCACTTTACTCCTTTGCAAGAAAGATGGGACAGGCAGGTGCGGCAGGTCTGACAGGTCTGTTTCTTACTGTTGTTGGCTATGAAAAAACCGAAGGTGCTACCCTTTCTTCTTCGGTAAAGGAAGGGCTTTTCAACATCTCCACAGTTGTTCCCGCGGTGGGCTTTGTTTTACTTGCCCTTGTGCTCTGGTTCTGGTATCCTCTTCACAAAAAACAGGTAAATGAAAATGTCAGAATTTTAAAAGAGAAACACGCAGATAATTAAGAAAAAAGCAGGTTAAAACCTGCTTTTTTCTAACTTTTATTTACAAAAGCAATAGATTAATCCTCAAAATCCCTCTTTCTATGGCGGATAATCAGATGACAAAAATCTTTGAAATTGAAAGGAATCAGGGGATAGAGATAGTGGTGTTTTGCCGACAGTGTTCTGTTGGTTGCCACGAAGAATAAGAACAGCAGAACGCCCCCGACAAAGCCCCATATACCGAGAAAATAGACCAATGCCAGAATCATCATTCGCATAAATTTAAATGCATAGCCAAGCTCGTGATTTTGCTGAGCAAAGTTGGCTATGGCAACAAATGCCATATATAGAATAACATCACCGCAAAGCCAGCCCACATCAACGGCAAAATCGCCGAGAATCAAAGCTCCCACAACCGAAAGCGAGTTTGAAAGTATGTCGGGTGTGTTCATAGAAGCAATTTTGAGTCCGTCTATTGCCAACTCGACTAAAAAAAGCTGTAAAATTATGGGCAATGCCCCCGGATCGTCGGGTACAAGAAAGCTGAGTGCTTCGGGCAAAAGTGCAGAATATTCAATAGACAGATACCAAAGCGGAGTTATTACCACCGAAAGCAGAAGAATGGCGGTACGAACAAGCCGCAGATAGCTTCCTGTAAGCGGCGGAAAACAAAAATCATCTGTTTCTTCAAGATAATCAAATATTGACGTGGGTAGAATCATTGCCTGGGGAGAAGTGTCGCAAATGACTATAACCGAGCCCTCAAGAAGCTGTGCCGAGGCGGTGTCGGGACGCTCTGTGGTTCGGATTTTGGGAAAAGGATTAAACCAGCCCGAGCGAATCAGACATTCGGCAAGACTCTGATAGCCAAGTGTCAAGCTTTTCGGCTTCACCGAGGCGATTTTTCGTTCAACCTCAATTACAACCTCTTTATCGGCGATACCTTCTACATAACAAATCACCACGTCGGTCTGCGACGAACCGCCCAGATTAAAATGCTTCATAGTAAGTCGGGGGTCGCGGATTCGCCTTCTTATAAGTGCGGTATTTGTAACCAAGGTTTCTACAAAACCGTCTCTCGCACCCTGCATTACCCTGTCGCTCTCCGGCTCTTCGGTCGGCCTTGCAGGATAGGTTCGAAGGTCAAGAAGAATTGCCCAGGCACCGAAGCTTTCGGCGAAGACCGCCGTTTGTCCCGAAAGAACGGCTGTTATTATTTTCTCGCTGTCACAACAAAGCTCCACCTCTACATAAGGAAGCTTTTTAATAAGCGACTCTGCCGAGCCGATTTCCTTTTGCGAGAGAAGATACTGCATAATTCTGAGCATCTCGCCGTCTTTCACAAATCCGTCTATATAGTAAAAACACATATCCCTCTCACAGACGGTAAGATGCCTTTCGATCAGGTCGAAGTTCTCTTTCACACGCAACTTTTGGCTAATAAATCTGATATTTTGCGAATAATCGCTGAACAGCTTGTTTTCTTCCACGTTTTTCCTCTTAAAATTGTTTTTAAGATTATGGACTAAAACCGACATTTGTATTCAAAAAACCGCAGGGCTCTGCACCCT
Organism: Eubacteriales bacterium; assembly: GCA_045538685.1. Classification (GTDB taxonomy): domain Bacteria; phylum Bacillota; class Clostridia; order Oscillospirales; family CAG-272; genus UBA1740. Next base: position 12,733 of record JAZSRX010000048.1, read on the forward strand.
GCGGAATTTCTTTAGTTAAAATATGCCACCGTTATATTTTTTCATAGCATAAAACATAATGCAAATGCCTATTGGCAGACCGACAAAAAGAAAAACCGTGCCGATAACAGTAAACAACTCTTTTTCTAATGCAATGGCAATGCCTGTCAGCACACCCATAATTATTATCGAAATGCCGGCAACAACCGTTCCTATGCCAACAAGCTTTCCAAAGGGCTTTACGTCCTCTTCCTTGACTCTGCTGCGGTGATAGGAGTGAAGCGAGGAAATGTCGCCACGCATATTCATCGTTCCGATAAAGCAAAGCACGGCACCTATGACAACACACATTACAGCACCAAACACAGTTTTTCTCCCCCTAAGTGATGTTTTTTATTATTGTATCATATATCGGTTTATTTGGCAATACTAAATGCAGAAATTCATTAAATAAAAGGGAAAACCTGCTTTTAAGAAGTAGTCCTTAAAACTCCGAAAAAAATCTTTTAAAAACCCCTTGACTTTTAAAATGTGTTATGCTATAATATCAAAGCGAGGTTTGACGTGAAGTCTATGGCGGATTAGCTCAGTTGGCTAGAGCGTCCGGTTCATACCCGGCAGGTCGTTGGTTCAAATCCGACATCCGCTACCACTCCTCGGCCCGTTGGTCAAGCGGTTAAGACACGGCCCTTTCACGGCTGTAACATGGGTTCGATTCCCGTACGGGTCACCAAAACAAAAGGACACTCCAAGTGGGTGTCCTTTTTGTTTTGATGTGATCCCATCGAGATCGACCCATCCTGAAAATCGCAGATTTTCAGGATATGGGTTCGCATTTGCCGCTCGGAGATCGGCAAGCTTGTTTGCCAGGCGGAGAGCGAGCAAATATTCGCTTTTAGCGAAATTCCCGTGTCAAACCTTGAAATTATTGCCCAATTATAAACCCGTGCACCTTAAAATTTCATATCGAAAATGACACTCCAAGTGGGTGTCCTTTTGTTATACAAAAAGACGAACCCGTTTTTTCAAGGTTCGTCTTTTTTATTCGTCTTTTTTTAATAAAGCGAAATAATTAAAAATCTCACACCTAAGCACAATGTTTTGGGCTTAGGTATAGTGCGATTTTTTCTGAAAGGGTTATCTTGCGATCTCCTTTACATCCACTTTGAAATCTTCGCCGAAGTAGTCTTTAAGGACATTATAAAGCATACCGTCACTATAAAGCTTATATGCTCCCTCCTGACCGTTGTACCGTGTTTCTTCCTTTGACCAAACATCCATAATCTGCTCATATGATGCTGTGCGAAGGTCAAGCTTGAGTTTGTAATCTTCAATTGGGGTGCCGGGAGCATTTTGAATGTCAAGCTTATTTACAACAAGTCCCCAAGAGCTGTCCCACCAGCCCACAGAAACGATTTTATAGCTCCAGATTGTCCAACCCCAGCCAAGTTCATCATACTGTGCAAGGTACTTGCCCCAAGCATCAGCATCATCAAAGAAATTAAATTCGCCTACAAGCTTTGGAACATTGTAATTTGACATACTGTAAAGAGAGAACATTGCACCGTAGAACATTTCGTTGGTAATGCCCTTGTTGTGATTCCAGTTGTAGAAGTGGTACTGATAGAGTACATTTTCCCATCCGTATTTCTCGGGGTTCGGAAGAGATGTGGGGTACCAAACACCCTCTATAGAAATAACGTGGTGAGCGTCAACCTCGCGGATTGCATCATACATTCTGTCCATAACCTTCCACTGAAGAGCACCTGTTGCCGGCTCTGTTCGCTTAGTTGGCTCGTTTACAAGGTCGTATGCAAGAATGGTAGAAGCAAGGTCGGGACGGTCGTTCACATAGTGAAGAGCTATGTTTTTCCAAAGCTCACACATAAGCTGAATGTAGGTTTCGTTCTCCCAAAAATCCATATCACGAGTGCCGCAATGCTCATATCCTGACTGACCGCCCACTACGCCGTGCATATCAATTATAACCTTAAGGTTATATTTCTTTGCCATCTCAAGGAACCAGTCAAGCTTTTCAAATGCATCGTCACGCATAGTAAGCGCCTCGTCGGGTCCTTCCATAAAGTTGCGGTAGTACATCGGAAGACGAATGGTGTTAAGGCCTGTGTCGCTGATAAGCTTAAAATCAGCTTCGGTACAGTAAGCATAGAAAAAGGTGTCAAGAAGCTCATCAAGCTGTTCTTCGGTAAAATCACCGTTAGCTACTCGCTCAGCAAGAATGGCATCCATCTCTTCCTGATAGATTTCTTCATATTCTTCGACTATACCCTGGTCGTTAACCTTTTCAAAGTTACCGTTTTTATCATATGCAGCTCCTATAGAATTAACCGTCATCCATCCCTCAGCAATAAAAAGATTGCCGAAATTGATTCCTTTGATTTCAAAGCGATCGCCGTTCTCATCGTAAAGACCGCGATCAACAGCAACAACAGTGCCAAACTCGTTTGGAGTAATGTCTACATGAGCGGGAATATCGTCAGCTTTCTGATTCGATACATAGATGTTTCCGATCATAAAGATTGCTCCGACAACAGCCAGAATGACAACCAAAAAAATAAGTAAACCGATTAAAAATTTTTTCATTTTATTTTCTCCAAAAAAATTATTTATCAACTTCGATATCAGAATACATCGGCATAAAAACCGTTCAACTCGCCAAATATATAGAGTCCTGACTTAGCGATATCTTCGTGTTTTGCAAAGCGGCTTTCATAGGCAACGAAAGAACAATTCGGTATATTGTGTGTTTTTTTGCTTCTTCATTATTGCGAGTCGGTCACGTTTTTGTAAACTATTATTGGTAATTTAGCGATTTTTATCAAAAAATACACTCATACATACTGCTCGACTTAACGTTATCAATAAACCCAAGAGTACAGTCAGAATCCGGTGCAGTCATAACCGAATTGCTGATTTTCCGAACACTCTCGGTGTAATTATCAGCATGGCACAGATCGGTTAATACCCTGCCGTCGCGTTCATTTTTCCCTCTCGGATTATGCGTAAGTTGCATCCTTATATAGTGATTTTATCATATATCGCTAATTTTTTCAACATTTTTTCGAAAATAACTTTATGACCTGAGTTCTTCTTTACATTAATCATATATTTTAATAGAAGAGGAAAAACTTTTTTGAGTATTGCTGCGATTTGAACTTTTTATTTACTTTAAAAAACCGACAATAATGGTTGATTTATTTGGTTTTTTGTGTTATAATTTTTTTAGTCTATAGGATTCTTACAACAAGGAGGGCTTTTATGACAATTGCATATTGTGTTATTTTTGTGATTTCGCTCTTAGTCCCCTGTGTTTTTTCTTTGTTTATACATAAAAAAAAGAATTTTTGGGTCTTCGTATTAAATGTCTGCGTTTGCATCGTAAATCTTGGATATTTGCTTTTATCAATGTCCAAAACCGTAGAATTTGCATTAATAGCAAATAAAATTGCCTACCTCGGTCAGATATTCGTCATAATGAGTATGTATATGATAATCTCCGAGCTGTGCGAAATCAGGCACAAAAAGTGGGTTACCTATATGCTTATCGGCTTTGCATTTGTTATGTATGCACTTGTGTTTACAACCGGATATCTTGGTTGGTATTACAAGAGTGTTTCGCTTACACACGTTGACGGTGCGGCAAAGCTTGTCAAGGAATACGGACCGCTTCACCCGCTTTATCTGATTTACGTTTTGGCATATTTTGTGGCGATGCTTGTTACAATCTTCCGCTCGTTCAAGACGAAAAAAGATGGATCTCACAAGCTGGCAGGTCTGATGCTTGTTGTAGTGTTCAGCAACATCGGAATGTGGATTGTTGAAAAGTTTATCACCTGGAACTTTGAATTTCTTTCCATATCTTATTTAATGAGCGAGCTTGTGTTCTTCTTCATCTTCTGGCTGCTTCAGGATTACGTTCACGCATCGGTAACCAAGCCGGTGATAGTGGTTGCAGGAGATCTCTCCCACGCAGAAAAGTTAGAGAAAATATTAGCTACTCTTCCGACAGGAACTCACCTTTCGCAGAGGCAGACAGAGGTGCTTGATGGCATCCTTGACGGCAAGAGCAGAAAGGAAATTGCCTCAGAGCTTCACATTTCGGAAAATACGGTAAAGATGCACACAAGTGCTTTATACCGCCTTCTTAACGTTTCGAACAAAAGCGAAATATTTAGCTTATTAAAGTAAATAATTATTTACATATCTCATAAAAAGAACGGTTTTAACCGTTCTTTTTTCTTTTTATACCGAAAAAACACCCGAAAAACACCCATTTTCCACCCTGTGCGGGTGTATTTATTCGCGTGAAAATATATTATAATTTATTTATCATAATAGAAGGCGGTCGTTTGTACGGCTTCCCTTTCGAAAGGAGAAAATTATGAAAAACATCATCTCAAAAAGCAATATGCAGAAAACAGGCAAATGGTTTGCTTTAATTTTGGTTGTTGGAATTTTCAGCATTTTTTGCTTGCTTTCACCAACCAAGGCAGAGGCAATTTCTGCTACGGCGGTTACTTTGACAGCAACCGACAACACGCAAACCGTACTGACTGTTGATGCAAGCGAAGATGCTCCTACATATAGCTGGGATGCAGAAACCGCAACTCTTACTTTAAAGGGCTACAGCGGCAAAAGTATTACTACCAACGGAGATATAAATCTCCACCTTGTTGGCGACAATACCCTGACACTTGATCCCGATTTGACCAACTCTACGGCATACGGTCTTAATCTTGATTATAACAGGGCGACGGTTACGGCAGATGAGGGCGGAACACTCAATATCCTGGGTGACCTTAAAACTCATTTTTCTGCCGTTTCAGGAAGTATGGAGCTGAGAAGCGGTACTATCAACATTGATGTTACAACATCGAGTACAGGACAGCTTTATGGCTTTGAACGTAACGTAAGCTTTGACAACGGTGGCACAGGCGAGGCAGAAATTAACGTAAATATCGAGCGTACCTCAAGTGCCAACAGCTTTATTTACGGCTTCTATAACGGTTTAAATATCAACAACAGAAAAAACGTTACTGTAAACGTTGATGTTAAAGGTTCGGAGAATGATACCGTTATAGCTATCAGCGACCTTTATGTTGAGAATTCAGCACCCCAAATTACCGCAAGTGCTGATAATGACGGCGGCTATTTCAAGCTGCGTAAAGTTGTAAACACGTTTAATTCGCTCTCTCTTACCGAGGGCGGTCGCGTCGAGCTTCGCGGTGTAGTTGGTATGTATTCTATAGGTGGAGGTATGAATGCTAACACCGTTACAACTACCCCCGCAAATAACAATTACATCTGGATAGAATATGATAATAACCCCTCAAACTCAAGCAATTATATCTTATCCACCCTTGACGGTGAGATCTGTGAGCAGGTTGTCTTTGAGTACAGTGATGCTCCTGCCGAGCTTAAGTGGGTAGGTGACGGCATTATCTCCATTCCCGAAGGCAAGGTTGACGATTATTTCTCTATCAACCTGCTTGCAGCTATCCGCGGCTTAGAAACATATCAGGCGTATTATATTAAGTGTGAGATTGTGGACGGACAGCTACCAGAAGGAATTTACCTGGCATCCAGCGGCGGTCTTCTTAACGGTCGTTTCACCGCCCCCTGCGATGCGGGAAGTGTTACTATTCGCCTGAGAGAAATAAATGATACCTACTTTGACCAATCGGATGACAGAACTGTTGAATTTACCGTAAATTACGGTGCTATTGCAGATAAGGACAGGTTTCTTACAGTAGGCAGCAGCGATCCCGTAGAAATGAAATCCGACGGCTCGGGTGCGGGCTGGAGCTACGAAAGCGACACTCAAACCCTTACCCTTGACGGTTACAACGGCGAACCTATCATTACAGAAGGTGTTATTAACATTCACCTTAAGGGCAACAACACCATAACTCTTACAGACGATAATACAATAGGTATTTACTCCACCTATAGTACCGGCGAGATTAATCTGTCGGCAGATGCAGGCGGAACACTTAATATTAAAACGCCTGATAATTACACCAAGTCCTTTACCGGTATTCAGGCGGCGATGTGCGTATCGGGCGGTACCGTAAATATGAATCTTTCGTCAGACTTTACGGGTGACTGGTACTATGCGGGTATAGCTCAGTACGGCTACCTTGTATTCACCGACAGCGGACTTCAGAAGGGCTGGAACATTGCTTTAAAGAACAACAATACCAGCGAAAACAAGGTAAGACTCTACGGAAACTATAACAACTCGATTCATATTGAGAATTGCGGCGACGTTGAGATGAATATCGACATAAGAGGCGGTGAATTTACCGAAATATACGGCATTTGTTCTCTCTATATCTATAATTCCTCTCCCGATATTACCGTTTTCACCGATAATGAGAATGGCGAATATGACTGTTATGCAGTAAACGGTCTTGCAAGCTTCTCTCTTTCCGAGGGCGGACGTCTTGACCTTACCGGTAAAGTATTTACTTACAGTATGCCTTACTCTATGAACTCTCACACCGTAACCACCACTCCGGCTAATAACAACTATTACTGGAAGGATACCAACTCTAATTATTATAACGAAAGTCTCTTTATGGCAGACCTTGATGGCAACATTCTGGACCGAGTGGTATTTGAGTATTCGGCAGAGCCCGCCGAGCTTAAGTGGGTAGGCGGTACAAACCTTGATATTCCTGCAGGTGCGGTTGGCGACTACACAGGCATTAACTTCTGGCATGCTATCAGAGGCGGTAATGCTCCTGCCAGCTTCGGTTCAACCAACTGGAAATTTGAGGTTATTGAAGGACAGCTTCCTTCGGGAATTAACTTCGACTATATGTATAACGGCAGAATCGAAGGTCAGATTATTGCCCCCTGCACAGCAGGAACAGTAAGAATCAGAGCCACCGATATGAACGGTACTTATGATACCTTGGACGACAGATCTATTGAGTTTACTGTAAACCACGGTGCATATAGCACAAACAACCCTGTAAGCAGTCTCGAAATAAGCAAGGACACCCTCGTTCTTGAATATAACGGCACAGGTGAGATTCTTGCCACCGTTTCTCCTTCCGATGCGGCATATCCTTACGTTGAGGCAATCATCATCGGTGACAGCCATCTGCTTGTTAATGTTGGCGAGCCCGTAAACGGTGTCAGTGTTATTACAGTTAAATCCTTTGGCTATCCCGGAACATATACCGTTCAAATCAGAACTGTTGAGCTTGGAATTACAAAAACTCTTACAGTTCACGTAAAAGAAGATGCTCCAAATACATACATCAACTACTTTGAAGAGCGAATTTACGGATTTGCACAGGGCGAATCCTATAAGATCAGCGGCGACGGCATTTCAACCCTTCAGTTCGTCGCAGAAAGCAATTACTATAACATTCCCACCGAATGGTTCGGCAAGACTATTAACATTGTAAAGGTGAACGGCGGAAACGGCGATTGCGACAGCGAAGCTCAGGATCTTCAGATTCCCGCACGTCCCACAGCTCCCACCGGCATTGAAACCACCGATGCCTCCTCCTATGAGTCGGGCAACGGAAAAATTTCCGGACTTGAAAGCGGTATGCAGTATAAGCCGTCAGACGCGGATAGCTGGTACTACTACTGGGTTTCCGAAATCAGTGTTGAGGTAGGCAGCTATGACATAAGATACGCAGCTACCAACAGCTCCTTTGCAGGTGAAAAGATTACTGTCAGCATCGGATACAAAGCACTTGCGTTTGAAGACAGAGAGTCCTTTGATATTCCCGCAGGATATTCCGACACCTCTATGAGCTTTTACGTAAGCTCTGCGGTAAGCGGAGGTAAAGAACCTTACGTTTACTCGATAGAAGGTCCTGACTGGGTTACAATAGATCAGGAAGGTCTTGTCAAAGTTAACCGTCCCGATAGCGACCGAGATGCTACCACAGCAATCATAACCGTTGTCGACGGCGATGACAACAGTAAATCTATTACCATAAACGTTGGTGCGGTAACCGTTCCTCACGTTTGTGTATTCGATCAGCAGGTTGCTACCGTGGAATACAGAATAAGCAGTGCAGACTGCGTGAATAAAGCAAAATACTATTACAGCTGTATATGCGGAGCACTTGGAAGCACTACATTTGAGTCGGGCGAAGCTCTCGGACATAACTATATTGAAAAAATAACAGACGCAAGCCACCTCAGACAGGGGGCAGAAGACTGTCAGAGCTTTGATACTTATTGGTACGACTGCACACGTTGTGACAGTATAAGCGACGAGTATTATTATGAAAGCCAGGACAGAGGAGAACATAAATATTCTCAGAGCTTTGATTACAAGATTCCCGATGGACACTCTCATATTTGTACCGTATACGGTTGCGGAGCTGTTGACGAGCTTATTCCTCATACTCCCGGCGAGCCCGCCACCGAGCACAATCCTCAAATTTGTACGGTATGCAGCTTTGTTATCACTCCTACCCTCGATCACGTTCACACACCTAAGGATGAGTGGAACAGCGATGAAAACTATCACTGGCACGATTGCGTAGGCATCGACGGTTACAGATTCGACGAAGAAGAGCATATATACGACGATGTTTGCGACACCGACTGTAACGTATGCGGAAAAATAAGAGTACCCACCTCTCACGTTGAAGAGGCGGTTTGGGTAAGCAATGCCGACACGCACAAGCTTATACATAACTGTTGCGGTGTTACCGTAATTGCAGAAGAAGCTCATACCTGGAGCGAGGGCAGATGCTCCGAATGCGAATATGTATGCTTGCATCCCAACGATATCGACCTTAACCACAGGTGCGACGTATGTGACGGATCGGTTGGAGTACACGAGGCGGCAGACGGAAAACACACCTGCAATTACTGCGGAGAAAGAATAACCGACTGTACCGATGAAAATTCAGATCATAAATGCGATGTGTGTTCAAGCTTTGTTGGTTCTCACGAAGCGGCAGACGGAAAGCACACCTGTGATTACTGTGGCGAAACAGTAAGCATATGCTCCGACGAAGATGGAAACGGAAAATGTGATGTTTGCGGAGAAAATTGCGGCTCTTGCATAGACAGCGACAGAGATCATATCTGCGATCTTCACGGCGAGCAGATGGGTACACATTCAGCACCTCTCGGCAAGCATAACTGTAATTACTGCGGTATAGCTATCACCCAGTGTGAAGATTTGAACAGAGACCACAAGTGCGACATCTGTAACGAAACAACAGGAACTCACGAAGCGGCAGACGGAAAGCACACCTGTGATTACTGTGGCGAAACAGTAAGCATATGCTCCGACGAAGATGGAAACGAAAAATGTGATGTTTGCGGAGAAGCTATTGATACTCCCAAGGATCCCGAAGACCACGAGCACAACTATGTTGACGGTAAGTGCGAGTGTGGCGAAGAAGATCCTAACTACGTTCCTCCTCACGAGCACAACTATGTTGACGGCAAGTGCGAGTGTGGTGAGGAAGATCCTAACTACGTTCCTCCTCACGAACATAAATTTGGTGATTGGATTTGCGAGGCAACCGTTGTGGGAAAGCACTACCGCGAGTGTGAGTGCGGCGATAGAGAAAACGGCGACTGTCAGTGGGACGAAGGCAGAATTTCTGTTGAACCCACATATGAGGCAGACGGAGAAAAGACCTACACCTGTACCCTTTGCGGCGGAACAAAGATTGAAGCTGTTGCCAAGCTTGTAAAGGTAGAGGAAATTGTATCTCCCGACAACAGCAATATTAAAGTTGAAGTTCCCGAGGGAAGTACTGCTGTTGTTGCTCCCGGCACCGTTATAACTGCAAACACCGTTACCCCCACCATCTCCGAGGAGACCAAGGGTAAGGTTGAGGTTGTTGTAGGTGATAAAGCTGAAATTCTTGCATCCTATGACATATCTCTTATTCTTAACGGAGCTGAGGTTCAGCCCGGCGGTGCAGTAAAGGTTACTCTTCCCGTACCCGAAAGTGCATCAAAATACAAAAATGTTCAGGTTGTTTACATTGACGATAACGGCAATGTTACGGCTTGTAAGACAGAGATGAATAATGACGGTACACTTACCTTTATTACCGATCACTTCAGTCACTATGCCATTGTGGGTGTTCCTAACAATTCTTCGGCTATTTGGATAGTGATTGCTGTTGTTGCCGTTCTTCTTGTTGGCGGTGCAGCAGTTGTATTCATCTTCTTCAAGAACAAAAAGAAAAACGAAACAAAAGCTGATGAGAAGATCAGCGAAGAGAGCGAAGAAGAAATGGCGGATGAAAACGAAGAAGAGGAAAACGAAGAAAACAACAGCTCTTCGGAAGACTGAGTAATAAAACGCAAAAAATAAAAAAAGTAAAAGAAAAAACAATACCCCTGCCACATTCGGCAGGGGAAACAAGAAAAGGAGGAAAGGAAAATGAAAAGAAAATTTGGTTTATGTTTATTGGTTTTACTTATCTTATCCATTGTAATTTCCTTATCGTCTTGTGACCCTAAGAAAGAATGCTCCCACGACTTTACCGACTGGGAAATAACGCAGTCGGCAACCTGCACTACCGAGGGCATTCGCCAGCGTGAGTGTAAGCTTTGCGGTGTTATCGAAGAGGCGAAGGTTGAGAAAAATGCATCTCACGACTACGGTGAATTTGTGGCGGCTGAGGAAAATGACTGTCTCAGAACCGACAAAATGATACGCACCTGTAAGAGATGCGGTCACGAGGATGTTGCCTACTTGCTTGGCGATCACAAGCCCGGCACGTGGGTAGAGGCAAAGGAGCCCACCTTCCTCGAGGACGGCTGCATCGGACACTATGTCTGCAATGTGTGCGGACAAAATATTGACAGAGATCTTAAGGTTTTGGGCGATGTGGTGATTCCCAAGCTCTCAAGCAATCTTTCGGTATGTCTGAACGGTGAGATTGTAGCACCTCTTAAGATTGAACGATCGGATAGCTATTTTGTAAAGCTTGTGACTGACCCCATAAACGTAAAGGCAGGCGACGTCGTTAGCATTTGTCAGACCGACAAGCCATCTGTTAAGTATGAATATACCGTTACCTTTAATTCGACAATACCCGATCTTCCCGTAACCGTACGCGGAAACATAAATGATGACGGAACTGTTCGCACTACCTCGTCGTCTGTGGTTTCATTAAGCATTGATGTTACGGATGTTATCAAGCTTTCTATGGGTGGATACCGTCCGGATTCGGGTGTAGTTGCAGTGGTTACACATTCTTCATTTGATCAGCCCGTAATGATTCCCCTCGAAAAGATGGATTACCCCGGCGATCCCGACAAGCAGGCATATATTTTCGGTCTGTTTGAAGCAGATAAGCGTTTGTCCGTAACCTCAATCAGCATAGTTGATCTTGACAGCGGTAAGACATACGGTTTTGCCGATCTTGATATGGCGTGGAATACCTGGTCCTTCGGCCGTGGAGCAGAAGGCGAGATAATGTTCAAGGATAATGAAGCCGACTGGTGGCTTGCCTTTGACATAGGCGGCAATAAAAAGATTGAGCTTCATAAGCTGACAAAGCCCTCTGCTAATACCGGCACCGGTATGGTATTCACAAACGGTGATAAATTCAGTCTTGATAAAGTAACTCTCGACCAAGATGACGACAAGTATCTCTTCTACACCTTCCCTGCACTTGACACTCATCTAGGAAACCGAAGCGAGTACAGTAAATACGTATCAGGCACTACTCTCAATATAGAGAGAATAGAGATCTATGCCGATGCAGGAGCAAAGTTCTATCTTTCCAACTCCCGCGACTCCTCTATGGCACACGAAAATCTTGCCTGGGTTGACGCACCCGAGGGAACAATTACAGTAGATACCATAAACGGATATATAGAGATAAATACCAAGGGAAAGTATATTATTGATTACCTTCCTTACAGTATGTCCATCTTTATCTATTGCGTTGAGGAAACACCCGATCACCACGAGCACGTGTACGTTGACGGCAAGTGTGAGTGCGGTGCAGAAGATCCCGACCATATTCCCGTAACACCAGACCCTGACCTTGAGGGAATTGTAATCGAGATCAACGGTATCGGCACAGAAATGAATTTCGTAACATATCCCACCGATGGAGTAACATCTTACCTTTACGGCTACGTGGAGCTGAAGGTTGGCGACAAACTTCTTATTCGCGACACCGAAAACGGTACAGTCTGGGGCTATGACGATATTGACGATGCGTTTGACTGGAACACCTGGGATTATCACGAAGGCGAGGATGGCGAAATCGTATTCGACTTTGCTACACGCTACATCATTGAATTTAACGAGGGCGGTTGCAAGAAGATCTATATATCGAAAGTATTTGCTCCCTTTGACGGCGAGTCCTTCGGTGTGGTATTTGATGGAGAGCGAGAGGATGTTATCTTCAACAGCTTCGATCTTTCGGAATCCGCCGGTCTTGAAGAAGAGTTCATGTGGACTTTTGGCGATGATGTAACAATGAACAATTCCGATTTCTTGGAGTACATAGAGGCGAACGGACTGTGGTTCTACTACACGATAATTGAGCTTGAGGCAGGAGAGAAATTTAGTCTTAAAAATTACACCAAAGATAGCATTATCGGTGCAGACTATCTTGCGGATATCACCGGCGATATTACCGCCCTTACCCGCAACGGCGATGTGGTTGAAGTGCTGAAGAGCGGTATCTTCAATATCATTTATGTTCCCACTTTCAATACCTTTACGGTAGATTGTGATACCAGCAACGAAACACTTCTTTACCTTGACGGTGATTTTATCCCACTTGAGGAAAGTGACGGATATCTGACCTACGAGCTGACTGCAAATGAATTTACGAACATTGCATTCTACACCGCCTCTTTCTCGGCTCTGCCTATCAGCATTTCGGAAGATACTCCTGCCGGAATTGCCCATACCATTACGACAGAAGGTACAACTATTCTGTTCTTTGATAAGGCCGGTGTCTATAACCTTCGCTATAACGTAGATACAGGAGTTCTCCATCTTGAGATTGTTGAAGGTGGTGATGACGGTAGCTCTTCTATCGACGACTACTACATCTTCCTCTCTGTTGTGGATTACACAAACGGCAACAGCTCTCTCGAAATGAGCAAGAATCCCGATAATCCTAATGAAGTATACGTGAGAGTTGACGTTCTGGCAAGCGGTAGCTTTATCGCAGTCAGCGAAATGGTTATGGGCGGTGATTACACCACCACAAGCTATAGCACACTTGCAAACACCGACCCCTCCATAGCAACCGGCTACGGTGAGCTTATTATGGTTAATGTGGACGGTCCCATTGATGTTTACTTCGACTTCTTAGCCAAGACTATCAGAATCGTTCCCGCCGAGTAATCGGCACAAACCTTAGTTTTTGCGAATAATAGTTGACATTTTCAACTTTTTCGCTTTAGATAAAAGCCCCTTCACGAAAATAAAAAAGGGGGGAATTGGAGTAATTAAATATTTAATCAGTTATTCTGATTAACCTATAAAACCTGACTTAAAACGGGGCTGGCGGTTTTACCGTCAGCCCCATATTTATTAAAAATAAAAAACACCCTTATAAAAGATAGAACATCTTTTTCGGGGTGTCTTTTTTGTAGTATTTTAGATTTTTATATGCTTAACTTTCTTCGTTTTTAGAAAAAATCCAAAAAACAAAATGTTTTTGTGCAAAAATTATTTTTTGCAGGTTTTAATATACTCGGCGACTTTTTCTGGAAGCATATCAAGTGGTAAGCCGTTTCTGATGGCTTCTCGGGCGGCAGTGGAGCTGACATTTTCTAAGCCGTCACGGCATTTCCAAAGCTCGGTTTCATAGCTTCCGTGCTTGAAATTCCACTCTGCCTGTTCCCTTTCCCATTCAAGATCGGCATCTGTACGATAGCCCTTAATGATTTTACTTATTTCGTGATCGGTCATATAATCAATCACAAGTCCGTTTGAATAGCTGACAAGCACGTTGTCAAGGTCGTCTGTTGCAAGCATCAGCATACGGACTCTGTCCTCCACAGAGAAGGTATAAGTCTTGCTTGGATTAGTGAAAACAACCACGTAAACCTCATCATACTTCTCTGCCGCCCTGCGGATAATGTCAAGATGGCCTTTGGTAACAGGATCATAGCTTCCGGGAAGAATTACACTCATTCTGCGGCCTCCCTGCCCTCATAAAATAGAATATTTACTGCGGTTTTCTTGCCGTAATTTGTAGATTTAATAACTCTGTATCCCGAAAGACGGGGATCGTCAATATTGATTTCTTCCTCGCCCGATTCAAGTACAACAATAGCACCCGGGATAATAAGCTCCTTTTCCGCAAGGTATGATGCCGCATCCGAACAGCACTCCATCGCATAGGGAGGGTCAATGAAAACAAGGTCGTACTGCTCTCTGCCGGATGCTTTTCTGATATAGTTACGCCAGTCGCTTACCAAAAAGTGACTCACGTCAAAGAAACCGGTTGCCTTTGCATTCTGCTTAACTATTTCCATCGCCTCACGTGAAAGATCAATAAATGTTGCCTTTTGTGCTCCTCTTGAAAGTGACTCAAGCCCCATCTGTCCCGTGCCGGCAAACAAATCAAGCACACGTCTTCCCTCAACATCAAACTGAATAGAGGAAAAAATCGCCTCTTTTATTCTCTCCGAGGTTGGACGGGTGGCATCACCTTCAAGTGAAACGAGCTTTTTACCCTTTGCTATGCCGGTAATTATTCTCATCATTTTTTCTTACCTCTTTTTTCTTCGTAATATTTCATGATTCTCTCGGCATCAGAGTGTCCGATGCCCTTAACAGAGCAAAGTTCCTCTACCGTTGCGGTGCGGATTTTGCCTATCGGCATTACCGAGAGAAGTGCCTTCGCTTTCTTTGGGCCAATGCCCTCTATCTTTTCAAGAGAAGAGTGCGTAAGTGTTTTTATCTTGCCTCCTCTTGATGCTTTTATGGCAAATCTATGTGCTTCTTCCTGGATATTGTAAATAAAAGCGTACATATCAAACTCTTTTGCAATAGAAATTTCGTTATTTCCATCTGTCAATGCTCTTGTTTTGTGATAGTCATCCTTCACCATTCCGAAAACGGGAATTTCAAGAGAAAGCTCCGATAGAACTTTTTTTGCCACACCAACGTGTGCGTCACCGCCGTCAACAAGAATAAGATCGGGAGTTTCGCCAAACGACTGACTGCCGTCACCGATATGAGCAAGGCGACGGGAGAGTGCTTCGTACATAGAGCCGTAATCGTCAGCACCGTTAGTTGTTTTTATAGAGAAAAGCCGATAATCGCTCTTTTTCATCTTTCCTCCCGACCAGACAACCATTGAAGCCACAATATTTTCGTTTCCGATATTGGATATATCATATGCCTCTATGCGTTTCGGGGGCTCGGGCAGACCGAGAAGCGAGGTAAGGCGGCGGATATTTTTATCCTCCCTCTCGCCTTCAAGGCGATATTGCCTTGCCGACTCGCCCGCATTTTCGATTGCCATATTGCAAAGTGCACGTCCGTCACCTCGCTCAGGAATTTTAACATTAACCTTTCTGCCTGCAAGAAGTGTAAGATATTCCGAGAGAAGCGAAATATCCTCTTCCTCTGCAGAAAATGCCAACATTATTTCGCCGGGCAGACTTCCGCCACCGTCATAATGTGACGCGATAAGCGATATTGCCTCGTCAGAGGACAGCGGATCTGCAGCAGAGAGTAAAAATACGTTCTTATTAACCAATGCACCGCCGCGAACAGACAGCATTGACATCACACCCACACCTTCGGTAAAGGTTATGGCAAAAACGTCTCGGTTTACCTTTGCATCGGCAACAACCTTTTGCTTTTCCGAAAGCTTTTCAAGGGCTGAAAGCTGATCACGAATTGCGGCAGCACGTTCAAATTCCAACATTTCCGCCGCCCTTTCCATATCGGCACGAAGATGCTCCTTTGCCTCGGCGGTGTTTCCATCAATCACACGTTCTGCCGAGCGAACCCGCTCTTTGTATTCCTCGGGTGTCACCTTACCTGTACAGGGAGCTATGCATCTGCCCATATCTCTGTATATGCAGGGGCGATCTTTACCAATATCCTTCGGAAATGAGCGTTTGCAGGTATAAAGGGAGAAAATCTTTACCACCGCATCTACCGCCGCATATGCCGAGGATGCAGACTGATAGGGGCCGTAATATTTCGCTTTGTCGCTTACTCTTTCGCGAGTGACAATGAGACGGGGATATTCCTCCGACGTTACCTTTATATACGGATAGGATTTTGAATCTTTAAGACGGATGTTATATTTAGGCATATGACGTTTAATAAGCACATTTTCAAGAGTCAATGCCTCAATTTCCGTTTTACAGACAATATAATCAAAATCATTCACAAGAGAAACCATTTTTGCGGTTTTGGGAGTGTGATTATTGCCTGTAAAATATGTGGTTACTCTGTTTTTAAGCTTTTTGGATTTGCCGACATAAATAATATTTCCATCGGCATCCTTCATTATATAAACTCCGGGAACGGAAGGCAGAGAATTTGCCTTGTCACGAAGTCTTTGTATTCCGGACATATCCGCACCTCCGAGTTTAAAAAATAAAGGGCAACGAACACCAAAAAACCGAGGTTAATGGATTATCGTCACCCTTTTGGAGCTAACCCGACACAAAAATGTCTGTGTTAGGGCAACTCAATTACTTTTCGCCAAACTCGCTGTCAACAAGCTCTGCAAGTCCATTGATAGCATCGCTCTCATCAGCACCGTCAGCAATTAATGTGATGGCACAGCCCTTAGTGATTCCAAGAGAAAGTACACCAAGAAGACTTTTTGCATTTACACGGCAATCTTCCTTTTCAACCCAGATAGAGCTCTTGAAAGAGTTTGCTTTCTGTACGAAGAAGGTTGCAGGTCTTGCATGAAGTCCAACGCTGTTGCGAATAGTTACACCACGAGAAATCATATTTTCTCTCCTTAGATTTCTTAATTCTTATAAAGTATATCAAATCTTTGACAAAAAATCAATACCTTTTTTAAATAATAAATGTCATTTTCTTGATTTTTTTAAATATTTAGACAAATTTTCGTCTTTTATCCAATCTCTATGTCAATTACAGAGGAATCAAGAGCACTGCTCTCTTCATAATAAATAACTCTGTCGTTATAATCCTTCTTCGCAACTCTGAGAGATGCACTTCCGATACCGAAAATACACCAGAAAATGTAGTATGCCGACATATCCGACCAAATGTAGTTTACCATACCGAAAGCAAGCAAACTAAACAGACAGGCACCGCTGAGGTTGGATGCTCTCTCCATCTGAGAATTTCTTACATAAAGGTACTGAGAGGATCTGTGGCTTATTCTGGTAATAAGAAGAATAATAAAGCAGATAAGTGCAAACACACCTGCTTCAAGGCCAAGCTCGATAAGAAGATTTGAAGAGTCGTTGTGTCCCGACACCCCAAGGGCGGACATTTCCTCAATAAAGCTTTCACTGCCGATACCGATACCAACAGCAAGGTTGTTTAAGAATACCTCGCCGCTCTTTAACCAAAGGTCATAAAGCTCTTCTGCCGAAACCACGGAAGGACTGTATTTAAAAATGATATTAAGGAAGTTGTTGGGGAGAAGAAGCACAAGAACCGACAGCACAAGAAGAAAAGGCAGAATCAGTCCGGGTAATTTATTGGATTTAATAACAATATGTGCAACGATACCCAAAATTAATGAAGTTATTGCAAGAACCTCGCCCGACAGTACAAGTGCCAAAACACAAAGTACAGACGAGATGGCAAACAATACTCTTTCTTTCTTAACCGACTGTTTCAACATTCCCATAGAGAAGATTACAGATGCGATAAGAAGAACAGCGATTCCGTCTGCCCTTGCAAGAATGGGGCTCAGTGTTTCGTTGGTGATCTCACCCGAAGAATTGATAAGAATGATAACCAACTGCACTATTGATACAACAGATGCAATCGCACCCGAAATTACAACAGAGTTTGTGGAAAGCTCTGCAAGACGGCGGTTTGTAATAATATTTCCCGCAAGGAAGTAACCGAATGCAAAAACAATGTGTCTGAGAGATCCCGAGAAGGAATACTCACCTTTGATAAATATACCGCTGATCAGAATAAACAGAAGCATTGCTCCGATAATTAGATCATACTGCTCTATATAAAGAACTCTTCGTCCGTAGAAAACCTTACGCATAAACGAAATTACCGCAAGTAAAATGGCAATTCCGAGAATTATATCCGCGTGATTTAAAAATCTGAGGTAAGGAACGCAAGCAAGAGATACAAGGAATATAAACTCCGGCGACTCCATTCCTATATAAACGCAAACGGCTATTCCGATAGCAAGTGCCACAATCCAATAAGGAACAAATGCCGAGAGTACGGCAGGAAGAAAACCGATAAGAATCGCTAAAACCGTTGGGAATTTTTTACGGCTCTCCATAAACGAATGTCTTTTCATACAGAAAAATTCGAAGAAAAGATAATCGGTTGGTTTAAAGTCCTGTAAAAGTATGGGCATGGGCTTATCCGACAAAAGAAGTGGAAGCGAGAGAACCGACAAGGCAATTCCCACTATCGGAGTCACAATGCTTTCGTCGTGGGATATTCCCAGAAAATACATCAGTGTACCCACAAGTCCGAAGCAAAGCAGAACCGTTCCGTACACTCTTGCAGGAATGTGCGAGAGCATATCGGCTGTGGACTTTGCTAATCTGAACACCCTCGAAGAGAGAATTCTTTTAAGCTTCTGCGTTACAGCTCCGCTGAATTCTCGGGCAAAAAACTTTTTTTCTTTTTCCTTTTTGCGGGATTCTTCGCCGTCATCTCTTTCAAAGATGGCATTCCAAACGGACTTTAAAGTAGACGGTTTACCCATTTTTTACCCTCCTTTTCTTTTTTGGCTGTAAGGATTCTTCAATTTCGGGATGTAAAAGGAGCATATCCGGGCGTCGTTCCTTTGTGATTTTAACCGCCTCTTCAAGTCTCCACCTGTCAATTTTTGCGTGATCGCCCGAAAGAAGTATTTCGGGAACTTCACGTCCCCTGAACTCTCTTGGCTTTGTGTATTGCGGATATTCAAGAATTCCCGACGCAACCGACTCGCCCTCATAGCATTCGCTGGATGCAAGAACTCCGTCAATCAATCTGGAAACCGCATCAATTACTATGCAAGCAGGAATCTCTCCGCCGGTGACAACATAATCACCGATAGAAATTTCCTCGTCAACAATCTCGTCAATTATACGCTGATCCACACCCTCATAATGCCCGCAAAGGAAGATAAGATTGTCATATTCCGACAGCTCTTTGGCAACAGAATGAGAGAACATTCTGCCCTTTGGAGACATATAGATAACCCTCTTTTTACTATTCTCGGGGATTGCGGAAACAATACTCTCATAGCAGTCATAAATGGGCTGGCAGGTCATAACCATTCCAACACCGCCACCGTAGGGAGTATCGTCGGTTTTTCTGTGTTTATCCTTGGAAAAATCACGGATATTGTGGCATTTTATCTCAACAAGACCACCGTTTTGTGCTCTTCCGATTATACTTTCGTCAAGCACAGAACGCACCATATCCGGAAATAACGTCATTACGTCAAATCTCATCTGCTGAATCGAAAAGACCGGGAATGGGCAAAACCTTCATGCCCCCCTCCTCGTCTATCTCCTTTATAAATTCGGGAACATCGGGAATAAGAACATCCCGTCCCATATATTTTACAGTATATATTCTTCTGCCTGCAATATCGCTTACGTCGGCTATTTCGCCAAGTTCCTCGCCGCTTTCGGCGTGGACAACAGCAAGACCAATCATATCGGCAATAAACATTGCACCCTTGGGAAGAGGAATATCCTCTCGGTTAAGGTAAAAAATTCTTCCCCTGTAGGCAATTGCATCTTCTCTTGTGGAAATACCTTCGATTCCCATAAGCACAAACTGACCCATAAGCGAAGAGGAGTTAACCTGTCTCTCGCAAAAAGAACCGTCTTGCTCTTTAAAATATATTCTCTTTATCGGAAGGAGAACCTTTGGTGAATCACAAAGATGCTCTACCTTCAAAAGACCCTTCACTCCGTGAGAGGTGCAGATTTTGCCCCCCTCAAGATAGGTTTTTTTCATATCTTTTTCCTCTGTTTTATGCTTTTTTGTGCATTTGGCCGCCCGTTCTGTGGCTTGGGAGCAATTTTCTTGGGCTTCAGAACCGTCACCTTGCGAGGTTTGTTGACAGGTTTAGCCGATTCTTTCGAAACAAGCTCTAAAAGCACTTTTTCAGCCGCAAGTGCTCTTGCTTCCTGCTTGCTTTTGCCCACAGCAGTGGCGGATTTTTCCATACAGCGACACTCTATCATATACTCTCTCGATGCCGCATTTGAATTGGATGTTTCGCCAAGATCTCTGAACTCGGGAGATGGCTGTTTTTGCTGAATTGCGTAATTTTTAAGTGCAGAAAGTGAACTAATATTTACATTTTGAGTGTTTGTATTCTCTTTTTGGAGAATTTCAAGGGCTTTTTCCGCGGCTGCACTGTCTGCAATTTTCTGGTTCTTTCCCTGTCCTGTTGCAACGATTCTGTCGCCTATTATAACCGCCCTTTCATACACCCTTTTGTGATCCGGACCCGACTCGGAAACGGTTTTATAAACAGGCGGAGGAAGTCGGTGCTTTTTATCGGCACACCACTCCTGAAGGGCATTTTTATAGCTCTGAATAGGAGCTGCCTCGCCTGAGAAATAAGCCGACACATCAAGCATACCCGAAACAACGGTTATCACACGCTGAATATTCATTCCGCAGTCAATATAAACTGCTCCGACGATGCTCTCAAACAAGTCCTCCATAACCGAGGGCTCGTTTGCAACTCCAAGCTTTTCATCTCCCTCTCCCATAAGAAGATATTTCTGCAAATCAAGGGTTTGCATACTTTTTGAGAGATTGCGTTTGTCACTGAGCTTAGAGCGGATGTTTGAAAAATCACCTTCATTAAGCTTTGTAAACACACCGTGTTCGTATCTTTCGGTTTTTTCGCGAAGCATCATACTGATTATGGCAGTAGAAAGTACACTGTCACCAAAAAACTCAAGAACCTCGTTGGATATATATTCCCTGCCCCCGCTTTTTCTATGCTCGTTGCAAAAGCTGGAACGGGTAAATGCCTGAATAAGCAGACTTTTATCCTTAAATGTGTATCCTATTTTTTTCTCTATAAGCGGAATGTTTTTTGTAAATTCCATTATTAACCTCGAATTTTTATGAATATTTCCGACTAAACTAAAAGAAGCACAAGAGGAATTGTAGCTATCGAAATAATTGTTGACACCGTCACAAGTCTTGATACGTACACCGCATCACAGTCATATTTTTCCGCGAACATTGTAGCAGAGGTTGCCGCAGGAACGGCCGCGAGAATTACAATAACCATCTGTACCGCAGGATCAATGGGAAGTACAATATCCACAAGCTTTACAAGGCCGAGTGATAAGAGTGGCAAGGCAATATGACGAAGAATAATGAAAACATACATTTCCACATCCTTTAACATACCCTTAAAGCTCATATCGGCAAGTCTCAATCCTATAACAAGCATAGAGAGGGGACGCACAAGCCCTTTAAGCAGATTAAGCGACTCTACCGCAAGTGTGGGAACATACCCCTCTATCGGCAAGATGAAGAAAACAAGACCGATAACAGAGGCAATGGTTGTGGGATGAGTTACGGCAATCCAGGGAGAAGCTTTCTTTTTATGCTCGGTGTGATCGTCAACTCCGTTTTCGTTAGTGTCCCTTCCGTCGGTGCAAATCTTTACACCAAGCGACCAAAGGAATACGTTGAATGTTATGCTGTAAATCAGTGCATAAACGGTTGCTCCGGGATAGTTTTTTTCAAGCACGGCATCAACAAGAGGAATACCCATAAATGCAACATTTGAAAAAATCGTGGAGAAACGAAGCATTCGACGCATAGAATCGGGAGCTTTTTTAAAGCAATTCATTGCAATTAGAGCAAAAATGCCGTGAAGAACAACCGAAAATACCAGAACATATGCGGAATTTATAAGTATTTGCTTGTCAAACGGACGAAGATATGCAACAAAAGTAAGTGCGGGCTGGGCTATGTAAAGCACCAGGTTTGAAACTCCTTTTCCAAAGGAATCAGAGCAAAGACGGCATTTTTTCATTAAAAATCCGGGAATCATCATAATGAAAAGCAGTCCGACATTGTAAATAAGACTTTCAACTATTTGGTTCATTTTTTAGCTCCGTTGTTTTCTTAACATTTTATTTTAACATTTTTCTTCGCTTATGTCAAGTTTTTTAACTCTTATTTTCATTATCGAGTGTTAAATATTTAACAGTATATTAAATATGTCTTTTTTCTTGACTTTTAGTAATTGTTGTGCTATAATGACGAGTGGAGTAGAATACTCGACAATTTTAAAAGGAGAAAAGAAATGAGCGAAGAAAAGAAGAATCTCAACGAACAGCCAGAGCAGACTCCCGAAGAGAAGCCCGCGAAGGAAGTTAAAGTTGAAGAGAAAAAAGTCGAAGCTAAAAAGCCCCTCGACAAGAAAACCATTGGCATTATCGCAGGTATTGCAGTTGCAGTAGTAGCACTTGTTGTTATTCTTGTAGTTGTACTTGGCGGTAATAACGGTCACACACACACCTTTGTAGAAGGCAAGTGCGAGTGCGGTGCGACCGATCCTAACTACGTTGCTCCTCATACCCACAGCTACGTTGATGGCAAGTGTGAGTGCGGTGCGACCGATCCTAACTATGTACCTCCCCACGAGCACAACTACATAAAGGGCGAGTGCGAGTGCGGTGCGATCGATCCTAACTATGTACCTACCTATACACTTGGCCTCGGCCTTGTTTATGGTGATGTTACCAATGCTCAGATCAACGCAACAATCGCAACCGTAGTTCTTGATGAGGACGGTGTTATCGTTGCTTGTAAGATCGACGCAGT
>JAZSRX010000002.1:0-3528 GCA_045538685.1 Eubacteriales bacterium
GTTAAGTTAGTAAAAAACAGCATTTTTTCGCTCATTTTTGCCTATTTTCAGGGCCTTTTTCGAATATTTAAGCCCTTTTTTAGCTCTTTTTTGAGGTTTTTTCTATCTTTCAAAAGTATATAAATAAAGGATAAATCAAGATTGCTTCCACTTTTTCAGATCGAAAAATTCTATTTAAAAGTTTCTCTCTTTTTTACGAAAAAAAGCAAAAGGAAAAGGCATTTTTTTTCTTCTTGGTTTTCCAATCTTTTGTTATAAAGTTTGTTCTGTTTTTTTACCAAGTTTTGTGTTTCATTATTACACTTTTATAAAACCTAAATATCGCATCATACCTTTTAATTAATTAACAAAAAAATTCGGTTTAAAACAGAAATTTTGCATCAAATTTTTGAAGATTATTATTCCTTTTGAAAAACAAAAAAAGGGGGCATTTTACCCCCTCATAAATTATTTATTCAAAGTAATTTTCAAGGTTCACATAAAGGTCATTTATTGACACGCCAAGAACCTTTGCAATAGCAAGAAGCTCTATGTCGGTTACAGTACGGACACCGTACTCGATACGCGAAACCGAGCCCCGACAAACATATACACCAAGCAACTCCAACTTGCCAGAAAGTGCCTGCTGAGTCATTCTCTTTTTACGTCTTATCGTCCTGATATTCTTTCCTACTATATTAGTATTTTCGCTGTCAATAATACGAGCCATATTCTCTCTCCCAACCTATGTAATTTCTAAATCAATTTGCAAAAATGTCTTGACTTAGGACATTTTATATGATATATTAGTTTTACAAGTATTTTGTCTTATTATAGGACAAAGTATGTAAAAACGGAGGAAAATTATATGGAAAACAACGATAATTATGAGTTAAAACAAGAAAATCAACAAGAACCCCGCTTGGAAAACTCAAACACTTGTAATGATAAGCAAGTGAAATCACAAAAAAACGCACTCAAAAAAAGGAGGTTTCCATTAATAATTGGCATAACTCTTTCTCTAATTATATTAGTGGGTGGAATTTTCGGTGTTGTTACAATGCTTAGCGGTGATCAAGACAATAATTTGAACAAATCGGAAAATGACGATGATAAAATGACTGAATGCTCTCACAAATTCACTCTGATCGAATCCGAGGCCACATGCACAGGTGCCGGATATGATACTTTTAAATGTTCAAAATGCGATAAAACTAAAAAAGAATATAAAAACGAGCTCGGTCACACGACAACCGAAGGAACCTGCTCGAGATGCGGCGAATCCTTTGGTCCTTGGAGAATAGACTTTTACGTTGACGAATTTAATTTGCCAACAGATGATGCCTACATAAGGAATGATCCTCTGTTTGCCGGTACGTTTAGCAACAGTGCTACCACAAATTCAAATATGTATGCTTTAATCATAATGGATTCTGACGGTATAGCAATAAAACTGTGGGAATACAGCACTCACGAAGTCAAGGCCTCTTCCTTAACTCAATATACAATTACCGTATTAGATGATACCGGAACCAAGCATTATTTAAGCGGAAAGATGAATAAAGGCGGCGAAAGAATATTCCTTAGCGACTGGACACTTGCAAAACTATTAAATAGAAACAATGAGTTAAAAATTTATATCAAAGAAAACACAAGCTATGGTGTGGCATCCACATATCTTTTTACTGTAAAGAATTGTAATTTCACTTCTGTTTATGAAGATTTTAATAACTAGTTTTACAAACAAAAAAGCGGACAAAAAGTCCGCTTTTTCTATGCGTTTTTGATGATAAATGTTTGTTTTATTATAGTTTTTATCTGCATTTATTAAGAAAAGCAGCCCTTGGGGCTGCTTTTTATGTTTTGTATTTTATTATTGTGGACTATTAATAATTCTTTACAAGCTCAAGGGTGAGCTTTGTGGAATTAGCCGCCGCGATAGAGAGGAAGGTTGGATAATCCATTGTTGCCTCGCCGTCGGCAGAGTCGGAGATTGCACGGACAACCGCAAAGGGTGTGCCGTTCACAAAGGCAGTCTGTGCGATAGCACATCCCTCCATTTCGCAGGCATCTGCCGAGAAGTCGGAGATTATTCTTTCCTTGTCCTCTTTTGACGCGATAAACTTATCGCCCGAGGCAATTCTGCCAAGACGAGCAGAAAGTCCAAGCTTTTCTGCCGAGTCAAGCAAAATTCTCCCTGCCCTCTTATCGCTTTCAAAATAGATAACATTTATTCCCGAAACAAGTCCCTTGGGATCACCGATAGGCGAGGTATCCATATCGTGCTGACAAAGTGTGTCTGCAATAACAATGTCACC
This sequence comes from Eubacteriales bacterium, assembly GCA_045538685.1. Lineage (GTDB taxonomy): Bacteria > Bacillota > Clostridia > Oscillospirales > CAG-272 > UBA1740. The sequence goes on from JAZSRX010000002.1 coordinate 2,298, forward strand.
TGTGGAAATGCCGGATGCCAACGCACCGCCAACTCCTGTGTTCACAATAAGGTCGGGAGAATACTTTAAAATCATAGTCTGAGCACACATAGCGGCAAAAACCTTGCCGATGCCGCACTTTGCAACTGCAACTCGTTTGCCCTCCAGCAGTCCTGTATAAAAATCAATTCCGCTGACGGTTTCTTTTTCTGCTTCGCCAAGGGCGGCGATAATCGCCTCAACCTCGGGATGCATTGCACCGATTATTCCGATATCTGCCTTCATATTTTTTCTCCTTTATATATGAAGTCATTTTCCTTGCCGTTCAGTATAGCAAGATATCTTTCACATTCAACCTTAGCTGCCGCAAGGTCAAGGTTAAGATAGTTTCCGCACTCCTTACGAACCGCACCGAACATCTCACCCGAGTGGTTTACGATTTTTGAGAGCACATCCTTCACCACATCAAGTGTTTCTGAGTTGTCGCTGTTACGCACCAAAAGATAAAATCCGGTCTGGCAACCCATAGGACCAAAGTAGATAACTCTGTCGGCAATTTTACTTGAACGAACATAGGTTGCAAACATATGCTCTACCGAATGCATAGTAAGATTATCCATATAATCGCCCGAGTTGGGAACTCTTGTACGAAGGTCGTATGTGGTAATATCGCCGTCAATACGCGACACATAAATGCCCTCTGTGAGCAAATCGTGGTCTACGGTAAAGGAAAGTATTTTTTCAATATTTTTCATAAAAACCTCTTTTTTATTCAGAAAAAACCTACGGATTTAAGCGAGAATCGCCGTTTGCGACCGTAGCGAAGCGGCATTTCGGTATTGAATTGTATCAATGATACAAAACCCGAAATGTGACCGAGTCGCAACGAGACGGCGTAGATACCCCACGTCGAGAGTCCGGCAAACGGCGATAGAAAAAGTTTTTCGTTCTCGTCAAATATGTTGTTTTTTAGAACTTAATTCTTTCGGCAATATAGTTCTTAACCTCAGAGAGAGGAATACGAACCTGCTCCATAGAATCTCTGTCACGAACGGTTACGCAGGAATCGTTCTCGGTGTCAAAGTCATAGGTGATGCAGAATGGAGTACCGATCTCGTCCTGACGGCGATATCTCTTACCGATAGAACCGGTCTCGTCAAACTCGCAGTTGAACTCCTTAGCAAGCTCGTCGAACAAATCAAGTGCCTTTTCGGAAAGCTTCTTGGAAAGAGGAAGAACCGCACACTTAACA
>JAZSRX010000054.1:0-9962 GCA_045538685.1 Eubacteriales bacterium
TCTTCGTCTTCTCGGAAACCTCAACGCCGGCAAGAGCCGCAATCTTGTATGCGCTCTGACCAACTATCTTTGCGTTGAGCGCGCCGTTGATGATGATGGTCTTTCTGACCTTTTCCGTCTCTTCGGGAGTAAGGAAATAGCAGCCTCTGGTTGCGAATTCCTTCTTTACCTTATTATATATCTTATCAATTACGATAACCGACTGCTCAGACGCGCAGATCATACCGTTATCAAAGGTCTTGGAGTGAATGATAGAGCTTACAGCAAGAAGAATATCAGCAGACTCATCAATAATAGCGGGAGTATTACCTGCTCCGACACCCAATGCGGGCTTACCGCTGGAGTACGCCGCCTTAACCATTCCGGGACCACCCGTTGCAAGAATGATGTCCGCTTCCTTCATAACCGTGTTAGTCATTTCCAAGGAAGGAACGTCTATCCAGCCGATAATTCCCTCGGGAGCACCTGCACTAACCGCCGCCTCAAGCACAACCTTTGCCGCCGCGATGGTAGAGTTCTTTGCTCTGGGGTGGGGGCTGATAATAATTCCGTTTCGTGTTTTAAGTGCAAGAAGTGTCTTGAAAATAGCGGTAGAGGTGGGGTTTGTTGTGGGTATAACCGCAGCCACAACACCGATTGGCTCGGCGATTTTTTTGATGCCGTATGCCTTGTCCTCTTCAATTACTCCGCAGGTCTTTGTGTCCTTGTAGGCATTGTAAATATACTCTGCTGCATAGTGATTTTTGATAACCTTGTCCTCAACGATACCCATTCCGGTCTCGGACGCAGCAAGCTTTGCAAGTGTTATTCTCGCCTTATCGGCAGCACTTGCCGCCACAAGAAAGATTTTGTCAACCTGTTCCTGTGTGTAGGTGGCAAAAATGCTTTGTGCCTTTCTTATACGACGAATAGCTTCAAGCAGCTCTTCAGCAGAGCTTACTTCCCGGTAGTTTCTTTCCATATTTTTATATCCTCCAAAAGAATAGTTTTTCGTGTTTTTATGTTGTATAAAAGGGGGTTATTATTTGTAGATTGTGTTGATAAGTAGATTATGTCGAAAGAGGATTGTATTGCTAAGTAGATTTCGTTGCTTGTTTAGAAATTGATGTTGATAAGTGTTTTATATTGCTAAATAAATTTTGTTGATAAGTGGATTTTGGTAAGTAGATTATGTTGCTGAGCATATTATGTTGCCAAGCAGATTATTTTGATAAACTGTTTATGTTCTTCAGCTAAATTCCCACTGCCTTGCCAATTTAAACCGTTTATTTTTCTCCTATTGTTCTTCTATCTTTCTCCCATTGTTCCTCTATCGTTCCTCTATCGTTCCTCTATCGCTCCTCTATCGTTCTTTTGTCGTTTTTTTGTTTATTGTTAATTTTTTAACATACTTCGTTAATATTTTAACACAACTGAACAAAAAAGTAAATAGGCAAAGTGCATAAATAAAAATTTTTTTCACTCTGCATATACGTTATTTTTGACAAAGGTGCGAATTTTAAATGCAAAGATTAAATTGCAAAGTTCATTTCATCGGCGAACAAAGTCTATGTTACTTTAAACCTTCCCCTTTGGTAGCGAAGCGGCGTTTCGGTAGTGAATTGCGTTAATAACGCAAGAGCCGAAACGTGACCGAGCCACAGCGAGAAGCGAAGCGGCATATATGCCTTTCCTGCCACGGAAGGTGGCGGCGAAGCCGACGGATGAGGTCAGAGCCGTTCTGTGACCGAGCCGCAGCGAGAAGGGGGACCGCTTGCGGTGGATGAGGTTTCCTTTCTAAATTCCTCTTTGTCAATGTCTAAAAGGCAAACGGCTCCCACACGGAGATCCCTCGCCTTGCAATTTGCACCTTCGACAATTGTACATACCGCTCGAGATGACACATTTGTACGAACATTTTATATATCAACTCTGTACTCCGAACTCTAAACTTTGCACCATTCTTGAAACATAGTTTGCCACTCGTGGCATAGTACGCGATAATTACACTTTTTGTACTGCTAATCAGTACCATCTCCTCGCCGGGCAATATACCGCAAGCGGTATGTGCACTGCTCACTCTGCACTCTGCACTCTGAATTCTGCACTCTGAACTCATATACTCCTCCCGGTTGCTCTATTGAGAAGAAAATGCGAGCACAACAAAAAAGGCGGCTTTCGCCGCCTTTAAAATTCAGGATTTCTCTTGTTCGGATATTTTGATACAAACTATAAATCATAAAAAATGCTTTGATATAAAATCTACAATAACATAATATCACTTTATATAAAGCTTATTTGTAGTTATTTACAGCTTCGGTTATGGTCTCGATTTTCGATTCCTTACCGTACTTATCAACCTCGGACTTGTTCTTTTCGCCGTGGGTAAGGCATCCTGCACCGCCGATACATCCGCCCACACAGGCCATTCCTTCGATAAAGTTTGCGTCAAGCAGGCCTTTGCTTTTCTTTAACAGAGCCGTTTTGCAGGCCTCAATTCCGTCACAAATTATCGGCTTTATTTTAAAGTCGATATTCTGCTCCTTCATCGCCTGTGCCGCCGCCTCGGTAAGTCCACCCGTTCTGGCAAAAATTCTGCCGTAGCAGGAAGCACCGGTCAGCTCCTTTTCGTCAAGAGTTTTGATGTCAACATCTCTGCTGTCATAAAGTGCCTGAAGCTCCTCAAAGGTCAGAACTGCGTCAACATATGGTTTTGCCTCTTCAAGCTCTGCTTCTGCCTTCTTTGCAATGCAAGGGCCGATAAACACAACCTTTCCCTCGGGATCTCTCTCCTTGATATATCTTGCAAGAGTCACCATAGGAGAGGCATTGTGTGAAACATATTCTTTAAGCTGAGGATATGCGGTTTCGATATATTTTACAAATGCAGGACAGCAGGACGAGGTCAAAAATCCCTTTTCCGAAAGCTCCTTCGCCTCTGCAAGTGCTACCATATCAGCACCAAGTGCCGCAGGAACTATCTCGTGGAAGCCAAGAGCCGAAAGTCCCGAAATAACCTGTCCCAGCTTTGCATAAGAGAACTGGCTGGAAATCGATGGGGCAACCATTGCATATACCTTACGTGTGGGGGCAGAATCAGAGGGATTTGCCTCTTTAAGAATCTCAACCACACGCACAAGATAGGATTTATCGCTGATTGCACCGAAGGGACACTGATAAACACAAGCTCCGCACTGAATACACTTGTTGTTGTCGATTTTTGCCGCACCGTCCTCGTTCATAGAAATCGCCTTTACCTTGCAAGCATTCTGACAGGGACGCTTACGGCTAACAATAGCGGTGAAGGGGCAAACCTTTGCACAAGCTCCACATTCCTTGCACTTCGATTTATCAATATGAGCCACGTGGTTGCGGTCAAATGTAATTGCACCAAATCGGCATACGTCCTCGCATCTGTGGGCAAGACAGCCACGGCAGGCATCTGTAACCGAGTAACCGCCCACAGGACATTCGTCGCAGGCAATATCAATTACCTCAATAATATTTTTGTTCTCCTTGTCACCGCCTATGGCTATCTTAACTCTCTCGCCGAGAATTGCACGTTCTTTGTAAACGCAGCAGCGGTGAACCGCCTCTTTGCCGGGGATAATGGTCTTTGGAATGTCAATAAGATTTTCGAGAAGTGTTCCCTCCCAGCTGAGACGGGCAACCTCGCGAAGCACTTTGTATTTTAAATGCTGTACCTTTGTATCAAATTTACGCATAGCTTTCTCCCAAAATATAGTCTGTATTTATTGTACTATACTTTTGTTCTGTTGTCAAGATGAAAGGACTGCCAAATGACAGTCCTTTGTTAAATATTAACCTGTAAAGGTAAAAAATGCTTAATATGTAAACTTAACCTTACTTTTTCGCCTTTTCTTTGGCTCTTTTGTCATTAATTATCTGCATATGCTCGGCGGTGATGAGTGTAACATTATTCTCCTTTGCCCAGGCAACACAACCCTTCAGAACAACGGGAAGGAACACTCTCGGAACACCGAGAACGGTTTTCAGTGCGTCATCGGTGAACTTAACCACGTCGTCTGCACGGTCTGCCGCATAACGAACAGATTCAAGAGATGCCTCTCTTACCTGAAGAAGCTCGGCACGCATCTTTGTCTTTCTGTGGAACCAGAAATTCTTGGAATCGCGGTAGCCGTAGTCAACGGGAAGGGGAGGGAAGTCCTTTTTGCCAACGCCGTTGATGATAGCATCGGCATAGGGCTTTTTCATAAGAATTTTGTCTACTTTGAGGATAAAGTGTGCTCCGAACTTAGAGGTAATACCGTTGAAATCGTGGTAGGGGGGCTCATAGCCGTTAAGCTCGCCGGGAAGATCCTTGTCTGCACCGTCAAGCTCGCGAACCCAGCTACACTCGATAACCTGAATTGCGTCGGTCATAACTCTCGGTCTTTCCTCGCCTGTCTCCTCGTGGATAAGACTCTTTTCCAGCTTGAAATTGCACTTGGGCATCTTTTCGCTGGGCTTATCGCCGGGCCAGGAGAGCTTTACCGCCTCCTTAAAGGTTTTGGGATTGTCATCAATAAAGTTAAGTGCACATTTTCCATTTCTGAGAATGTTCTGTGCGGTATTTGACGAGTTACGGCAGCAGAGAAGCATTGCATAGTAATCCTTACCTGCTACATAGTATGGCTGAACAAGAGAGTACGGGCCAAGGTTTGTCGAACCGTCCTCACAAAGTGTGCTGATAACGACCGTGGGCATAGGGAAATAAAGCGATGTCTGATAAAAATTGTCCACGATTCGAAGATTTTCAAAGCTGCTCATTTGAAAAAACTCCTTTTTATTTTCATATTTCTTTAACTTAATTATAACATCTTTTTTACAAATGTCAAGCTAAATAATGTGAAAGTAAAAAAGCTGTTGCAATAAAGCATACAATATGGTATAATTAATTAAAAGAATAAGGGAGAAAACTTATGAAAAGAATTTTGTCATTATTAGTAGTTTTGTCGGTCACTGTCTGCCTGCTTGGCGGATGCAGTATTGCAGAGAAGCTTGGCATCGGCAAAAAGTTTGATCCAACCACAAAAAGCTATACTCCAAGTAAGGAAATTTACACCACCGGGGAGGGGGTTTACATCACTCTTGAGTCGGTAGAGTTTGTTGACGGTCAACCGATTTTCAATGTAGATTGGCACAACGAAACAGACCGCCTCATCTGCTTTGGTGTAGGTTATCAAATCGAGATGAAAAACGGCGAAAATTGGGAAAGCCGTATGGTAGAGGATTTTCCCATTATCGAAATTGCCTGTATGCTCTATCCCCGCGAGACAGGACGTCAGACCTATAAGGGACAGTTCTTTGATTTCAGCGACAACGGCACATACAGACTGTTTGTAGAGTTCTATTTCTCCGACGAGCAGGGAGGTTCGGGCACAAGCTATACTTGCTTTGAGGTAGCAGATAAGTAATTTAATTTTAAAAACATAAAATATTTAAAGGAGAAAAGGTATGAGAAAGTTCGGAAAAACAACAAAATCAGTTTCTTTCATTATGGTGGCGGTTATTCTCCTGTCATTCGTATCCTGTAAAAAAGCCGAATCCAATAATATGGCAAGCGGCGATTACAACGGCGGTATGAATTACGGCGGTGCTTCTTATGATGAGCTTGGCGGTGAGAACTATACCGAGATTGTGGAAAACAGCTTTGTTAACACTATGGAAAACAACACCAGCTATTTTTCCATTGATGCCAACACTGCGTCATATCCCAATCTGCGTTCTCTGATTAACAACGGATATTACAACATTAACAAGGATGCGGTCAGAGTTGAGGAGATGCTTAACTATTTCAGCTATGATTACGAAACTCCCGACGGCGACGATATTCTCTCGCTTAATGCATCTCTGTTTGATTCTCCTTACAATTCCGAAAACAAGCTGCTTACTATCGGTCTTGCGGCAAAGGAAATAGAGTTTTCAAATGTAAAAAATAACCTTGTATTCCTTATTGACGTAAGCGGTTCTATGGCTTCGTCGGATAAGCTTCCCCTGGTTCAGCAGGCATTTATGCTTCTTACCGAGTCGCTTAATCCCGAGGACCGCGTTTCAATAGTTACCTATGCGGGCTCGGACAGTGTGGCACTTGACGGTGCCTACGGTTATGAAAAGGCGAAAATTATGGCGGTTATTGAGGATCTTACTGCAGGTGGATCTACCGCGGGAGCAGACGGTATCAACAGTGCATACAAATTAGCCGAAAAACACTTTATTCAGGGCGGAAACAACCGCGTTATTCTTGCAACCGACGGTGATTTCAATGTTGGTGTATCCTCCGAGAGGGGACTTGAATCTCTCATCTCGAAAAAACGTCAGAGCGGAATTTACTTCTCGGTTTACGGCTTTGGCAGAGGAAATGTTCAGTCCTCAAAAATGGAAACACTGGCTCTTAAAGGAAATGGCACTTACAGCTATATAGACAGTGTCAAGGAAGCGAAAAAGGCACTTGTTCAGGACATTGGCGGCAGCATCGTTACCGTTGCAAAGGACGTGAAGGCAGGCATTACTTTTAATACCGAATGGGTAGAGTCCTTCCGTCTTATCGGATATGAGAACAAGCTGCTTACCGAGGATCAGTTCAATGATTCGAACACCGATGCAGGCGAGCTTGGCTCGGGACATACCATTACTGTAGTTTATGAGATAAAGATGAAGAGCGATGATTGGATCGCCTATGATAGCATCCTGAACTTCGCTGACGTTATTATAAAATATAAGTCTACCGAGAACGTAGGTGGTGATGCAACACAGGAGCAGGAGCTTACTTTTAGCGTAACGAACGGTGATTACGGATTACCTACCGAGCAGGATCTCTTTATTGCCTCGGTTATCGAGTTTGCCCTTATTCTTCGCGATTCGCCCTATAAGGCACAGGCAAACCTTACACAGCTTGTTGAACAGCTTTCGGGTCTTGACCTTGCTAACGACGAGTTTAAGTCCGAGTTCAGAGATCTGGTGAAAAAATACGCAGAAAATGCAAATAAACAGTAGTTAAGGTTTTCCCTTTTCTTAAAAAACGGTTTATGCGTATTAAAAGTATCTTTTAATAACATCACTGTCTGTGTATTAATTTTAGAAAATATTAAATACATTTTATATCGACCGCCTAATCGGGCGGTCGATTTTCTTGCGTAACGAAAACCGCCCGACATAAATCGGCTCCCTGTGGAGGGGGCTGCCAGCAAAGCTGACTGAGGGAGAGAGTTTGTAAGTGCTAACAAAACCGAGAGGGAACATACGTACTCTCAATCTCGGAGCCGCAGCGAGACGGTGGCGGATTAATATGCCTCGCCTTTCAGGTAGCTAAGCGGCGTTTCGGTAGTGAATTGCGTTAATAACGCAAGAGCCGAAACGTGACCGAGCCGCAGCGAGAAGGTGGCGGCCAAGCCGACGGAGAGGTTGTTTGAGAAGAAAGCAAGGAAAAGACCTCTCACTCGCTGACGCAGGAGCTCTCCCGGAAGAAGAGCCCGAGAACTCTGCACTCAACATTCTGAACTCTAAACTCTCTTTTCCCTCTTGACATTTCCATTTTTTAGTAGTATAATTAAGGTGTAAGTTCGCTTTGGCGAACCGATCTGACTATAAAAAGTTCGCTTTTGCGAACAAAAACGCAAGAGAGGAGTTCGTTTTGGCGAACTAAACATTATAAAATGGCTTACATTACGGTAAAAGAAGCGGCGGAAAAATGGGGAGTTACCCCAAGACACGTACAGATTCTCTGCTCAGAGGAAAGAATAAAGGGTGCAACAAGGTTCGGCAGATCCTGGATGATACCTCGCGGTGCGGTTTTGCCAAGCTCGGGAAGTGCGGAAAATCCCCATATGCCAATGCCGAGGAAAAGTCCTTTCCTTGATATGACAAACCTTTACAACGAGATTGGCGAGGCAGACAACCTTGCCGAGATGCTTGTAAACAACCCGGAGGCATACCGGCTCTTTAAGGCACAGATTGCCTACCGCCGCGGCGATATAGATACGGTTTATGACCAGGCGAGATATTTCCTCTCCACTCATTCGGGCTTTTATGCTATTGTGGGCGGAGGTATGCTTCTTGCACTTTGTGCTATATGGCGAGGGGATATTCACCTTTGGAACGAGGCGAAAAAGCACATCTGCGAAGCACCTCACAAGACCGAGTTTGAACGCGAGATTATATCGCTTTCACTTGCTATTGTAGACAGCTCGATTTATGATAACAAGGACTATCCCGAGTGGTTTACAGAGGGTAATTTTGAGGTATTGCCTGCCGATTCTCACCCTGCGGCAAAGGTGTTTTACATAAAGTATTTATATATGGCGGCATTTGCCATTGCCTCAAAGCAGGCAAAGCTTGAGGGTATAGAGGGACTTGCTATGATGCGTATGATACCCAACACCATAGAGCCGCTTATTACTCAGGCAGTGGTGGATAAAACGGTTATTCCCGAAATATTCCTTCGTATGTCCTGTGCTGTTGCTTATTATAATTCGGGCAAGAAGGATAAGGCGATACATCATATTGACATAGCTGTAAAGTATGCTATTGCAGATGAACTTTACGGTATTCTGACCGAGTATATAAGGCATTTTGACGGTCTGCTTGAAGAGAGAATTGCCTTGGTTGATCAGTCGGCTGCCGAGATTGTAGGCGAGATGTACCGCAGATACAGTGTTGGTTGGTCAAGACTTTCGGGTGCTGTTCGTAACAGATATATTGCCCACGATCTTACCTCGCGAGAAAGAGAGGTGGCAAAGCTTTCTGCATTTGGCTTCAGCACCAAGGAGATTTCCTCTATGCTTCATATTTCGGATTCAACCGTAAAGCAGACGGTGCTTCGCGTTGTCCAGAAAACAGGCATAAAAGACAGGTCAGAGATGTCTAACATTCTTTAAAAAGAGACAAAAAAATATGCCCGAAAAACACTTTTTCGGGTGGTACACAAACAGAAAATAATCCTGTATACTGTTGTCATAAGACGGTTACGGGATTTTTTCTTTTTTCCGTCATTTTTCCGAAAGGAGAAGGTTTGAAAATAATTTTCAAACGACATAGGTTATGAACAAAATCAGAGACGGCGACGTATACAAGACTATAAAGATAAACGGTAGAGAATTTGAAATCCGATACGGATATTACGAGGAATTTGAGAGGGAACGCACAGAGCCGGTTCCGATCTACCCTGATTTTATTTCCAATCCGATTTATGACGAAGACGGTTTTCCCTTCGCAACGGCGATGCAGGAGACCTGCGACGGCTTTGTGGGGCAGGACAGAGAGTTTGGCTGCTTTGGATGTCGGCACTTTAAGGAGTGCGAGGATCTGATCGGGCTCTGCCGTCTTGATTCAAACAGACAAAAAACGGATTAATAATTTAAGGAGAATATACAAATGAAAAAAACGATCAAAGCATTACTTATAGTATGTACTATGGCTCTGTGCCTTACATTCCTGCTTACAGGCTGTGAACTGTTTGCCAAGAGTTGCGAGCATACCTACGACAACGCTTGCGATGCAACCTGTAACGTATGCGGTGAAGCAAGAGAGGCATCGGCACATCAGTGGAAGGATGCCACCTGCACATCTCTCAAAACGTGTACGGTCTGCGGATACACCGAGGGCGAGATGCTTCCTCACAACTGGGAGGATGCAACCTGTATCACCGCCAAGACCTGTAAGACCTGCGGAGCGACCGAAGGAAGTGCACTTGGACACGAATGGACGACACCCGACGTTGATTTGTGCGAGGTTCAATCCACCTGTTCAAGATGCGGTGTAACCGACGGCGAAAATAAGGAGCACACTCCCGCCGAGGATGACGGTGATTGTACGACCGCTATCACTTGTAGCGATTGCGGAACGGTAACCACACCTGCAAGGGATAATCACACAGGCGGTGAGGCTACGGCGACCGAGCTTGCGATTTGCGAGGTTTGCTCGCAGCCCTACGGAGAATTGGCGATCCCCAAGATCACAGGCGT
>JAZSRX010000015.1:0-2037 GCA_045538685.1 Eubacteriales bacterium
ATCTATGAAGAATGAATTTCTTCTGACAATTTAAAGATAACATTTTTTAAAAATAATATCAACTGGAAAATCACAAAACACCAATTTACTCTTCCGTTTTCTTTTGTAAATCTATCTCCATATGCAATCGCTCGATATAATCATTCATAGCAGCAATCGCAAAACTATTAAAGCTGGAGTAACCCAACTGATTTGCCTGATCCATATAAATTTGCTTGTCTCCCTTCGGGACACGAATTTTAATCTCATCGAAATTCTTCAAATATTTTTTTGCATATTCTGCCTGCTTGGGCGTATAGTATTTTTTCTTTTTTTCTTCCATAATGAAAACCCACATTCCAAGATTTTTGCTTAAATATTTCATATACTTATGCGCCTTTGCTGAAAGCAATTGAAATATACCGCTAAACAAAATATTACCTAAGAAAAAAAACTTTGTCAATTTCCTTTCCGCACCTATACAAATATATTTATACAAATTAAAAACGAATATATAAAAATAGTACAAAACTAATAACTATGTTCCCATAGTTTTGTCTACAACGTCAATAGATTAATTTTTTCCTGCGTAGTACCATTATCATGACAAGGGAAAACTAGGAGAACGATTCTTTTGCTCTTATATAAAGCTCTGACCTCTGCCAGCAGAATCCATTTTCCAAAAACTTAATAAGATGCAAGGAGGGATGAAATGACGGTTAACGAAATAAATATCGCAAGAGTGAACCGGGCTTATGATAAAGCAATGGAACTCATATTTCGAAGGCCAAAAAAAGATGGGACAAAATATCCCCTCTACTATCGATTTTCTATATCAAAAATACTTAGAACAAGAAAATCAAAAATCTGGCATCAATTTTATATAGAAGCAGATACTTTTATGAAATGGCTATTTCCGCATATACCGCAACCGAGCAAAAGCCAAAAAAGTACCGGGCCATATGCCCGGCAAATAATTCTAAATAAAACCGAATTTGAAATTCTATGTGAAAAAGTTAAAACAAAAGAATTAGAACCTCTAATAGAAAAATCAGAAGAAACGCAAATCTGTGCATATCAAAAAAAATGGACGTTTTGTAACACATTTTTGTCTTACACCAATCGCATCCGAAGGGATTACAAAGGGAAAAACTTCAAAATCAAAGTATCACTTATTTCCGCGGATAGGGTGTCTTAACATCTGTAAGTTCTAAAAGATAATCAATACTGACATTGTAATATTCCGCAAGAGTCGCCACCACCCAGACCGGTACTTCCCGCTCGCCACACTCATAACGACGATAGACAACGCGTTGACATTTTAAAATATCGGCGACCTCTCGCTGGGAAAGATCATGATCTTCTCGTAAGTCTCTTAAACGTTGATATTTCATAATTACACCTCTCTTCTAGTATGACCGAAAATCTAATCTTATTGTCAAATTTCTATAGAAAATAGGAAAGAAAAAATAATTTTCCTATTTGACAAGGATACCAAATAGTGACATACTAGAAACAAATTGGATACTGAATGGTATCCGATAAGGTGTAAATCGAGAGCTTTGTAAACGTCAGTTTTTCCGTGTCCACTTTTATTGTAGCATCATCATACGAAAAAATTGTAACACACAAAAAGGAGGAAAATTTTTATGACAGAAAGAAAACCGATTTACAGTAACGACGGAGAATTATTGATTCCTTTCGATGACGGTGAAAACGAAAACACCTACATCCGGGCAAACGAAGTCGAAGAAATGATTCTCGCTTGCAACGGCCCAAATGGCCTAAGCCAGGTCATCTTGGATTGGCAGTACGACCACCCGGACGGCACAAAAGAAGAGTTTATCGAGGAAAGTCATTTCAGCAGAAGAACCGTTGATTTTCTGTGGTAAGGAATGGAAATTTCAAAACCATTTTATAAAAAAGGAGGAAAATATTATGAAAAAAAATGTGTTGATTTTAATGGTTGGTTTAATGGTTTGTATGTTAGCCGGATGCGGCGAAGCTAAGGAGCCGGAAACAGCAGATGAAGCTCTGGAGCAGATTGAATCGGAAATC
>JAZSRX010000038.1:0-26933 GCA_045538685.1 Eubacteriales bacterium
GAGTGCAGGGCTATGCAACTGCGTGCCAGCTCCGTAACAATTCTCCAAAGAAAAAGACACCCGCAAGGAGTGTGTATGCTTACATACGGATTACGGGGTGAGCGAGCAGAAACTGTCTAAACGACAGTTTGTGCGAAGGGAAGCCAACAAAGCAAGGAGTATTGCGACCGAGGAACGAGGGCGAAAGACGATTTGCGCATACCGCTCGCGGTATATTGCCAAGTGAGGAGAACTAACTGGGATTAAGGAAAAAGCGGAACGCAAACAGACGAGCACTCCCGAACGGCAACCTTGACCGAGAGAACCCGCAGCATTTTAGAAAAATGCTTGGTGGGTGAAGATGCCCCTATCCGCCACTAATAGCAAAAAATAAAACCAAGGTCATACTTTGCACAACCTTGGATAAAAAATGGAGCGGATTACGGGGCTCGAACCCGCCACCTCCACCTTGGCAAGGTGGCGCTCTACCAAATGAGCTAAATCCGCATATGGTGCCTCCGGTCGGAATCGAACCAACGACACGGGGATTTTCAGTCCCCTGCTCTACCAACTGAGCTACAGAGGCAAATCTGTGATTTGCACGGAAATGGCGACTCGGATGGGGCTCGAACCCACGACCTCTAGCGTGACAGGCTAGCGCTCTAACCAACTGAGCTACCAAGCCAAACCGATATTTGACTCACATTTGCAAGTCTGGTGGAAAGTACAGGGCTCGGTCGCGGCACGAACTGCGTGCCTTGGTCGCCGTCGGCTCTGACAGTCCACAGGACTGTCATTCACTACCTCCTCTGTTCGAGCCAGGTAGCAAAGACCACAAAACCTTGCCTCTATATTTTCTTGGTGGAAAGTACAGGGCTCGAACCTGTGACCCTCTGCTTGTAAGGCAGATGCTCTCCCAACTGAGCTAACCTTCCGTTGCAATGCTTTAATATTATAACAAAGCAAATTCGATTTGTCAAGTACATTTTTAAAAAAATTCAAAAAATTCTGAAAAAATTAAAAAAGGCGACTAAATGCCGCCTTTTTATGCCGATTTTAAAGAGATTCAAGTGCGAAAACAACAAACTCTTCCTTTTCAAGCCGCTCTGAAACCGCATCGGGAGAGGTTGAAAGATCGCTGTTGTGTATATTTGCCTCAATTCCCACGTTGCCCGCAGTACCGCTTCTCGGCGATGTAACCTGAATATCGGAAGCACGGAATTCACCTTTTATAAGATCTATTGTACGGCGAACATCATTGTCCGAGGAAATTTCAACATAAATACCGAATCTGCGATATTTTTTGTTAAGCATATATTCAACTCGCCAGAATGTAGTTACGGTAAGGATTGAACAAGCAAATGTGATAATTGCACCAACGTAAAAGCCGGCACCAAGTGCAATACCGATTGCAGCGGCACACCAAAGTCCTGCCGCAGTGGTAAGTCCTGTGATCTGGAATCGACCTTTAAGAAGAATTGTTCCTACACCAAGGAAACCTATACCCGAAATAACCTGTGCCGCCACACGAAGCGGATCTCCTGTTTCAAAAGCTCCAAGCGAATAGTATCCGATCATAGTAGTCAGGGTTGCACCAAGACAAACAAATATGTGAGTACGCATACCTGCGGCACGTCCCTGTTTTCCTCTCTCAAGACCTATTGTTCCGCCCATAAGCATAGCAAGAATTAATCTGAGGGTGATAGAAGCTATATTTAATTCACCAAGATATCGAAGTATCTCCTTAATTGTTCCCATATGCATCTCCTTTCCAACCAAAAGTGTTTTTGCATATTTATCCTGTTTTCACATATATTGTAACATAAAAATATAAATTTTACAATAGTAAACAGAATAATTGCCTCGTTTTGTTGATTTTTTTGTACACTTTTGATGTGTATGTAAACAACATTTTACCTTTTGATATCAAAAAACAAGCAAAAATGTTATCAAATAATAAAAAAATGTTGACAATTGTGTTAAATCGTGCTATACTTTATTTGTATTTTTATATAATAAAAGGAGAAAAACCATGCGTCAGATCAATTTACCCAGAAGAACCATTTCCACGGTTCAGCTGTGGGCCAGTGTTTTGCTTGTGATTCTCGCATTCACACTTAGCTTCACACCTATTATTTCGTTCAAAACTGTTGACAACGTTGACGAAATCAACGAGTTTATTAGCAATCTTTCCGAAGATAGCGAGGACTTCAAGATTCCCAAGGAAATTGAGATTACCTCTCTCAAGCTTGTTAGTATGATTTCGCTTATTGTAAAGCTTGCTAAGACTGTTAGTCTTAATGGTGCTTCAGGTCCTGAGGTTGACGAGGATCAGGTCGAAGAGATTCAGGAATATCTTAAGACTAAGGAAGGCAAAGAGGATATCATTACCGCTGCCTGCATCGTTATGACTATTGGAAAGACTATTAATTTTGAGGGCGAGAGCAACATCTTCTCTCTCATTCTTAATATTCTTATTTCTATCTTTGCTCTTATCGGCGTTCTGATTTGCACAATTGTTCTTCCCGTTGTTTTCCTTATTTGTCTTATCATCGTTCTTGTAAGAGCATTCAAAAATGTTAAGACCCCCGAAAAAGCAAGTGCGGCAGCAGGTTCTACCCTTCCCGGACTTCTTTCCCTGCCTTTGACAATTATGCTCTTCCAGTGCGTAATTCCCGATATGCATCAGGGTAGCGGTCTTTACTACATCACTATTGTTTGCCTGGTTTCCGTTCTTGTAAACTTTGTATGCTCCAGACTTCGTGAATACCCCAAGCAGCAGTTTGTTTACCTTAACATCGTTCAGGGTACAGCAATTGTAGGTATCTTCGGATTCATTATTTTCTTCTTTAACATGATTAAGAGCGGTATTTTCAACACCTTCACCTCCGGCAAGCTTGCAGGTTATCTCACACTGGTAATTGCTGCAGAAGTAAACGGTGTGAAGAACATCAATACCTCTTACATAATCGACATTGTTCTTATGTTCATCTACCTTGGTGCAGTTCTTGGCTGTGCAGGTTACCTTAACAAGACAGCAAGACGTCTTTCCTGCACCGTAAGACGTGAACGCAACAAGGGTGTTGCAGGTCTTATCACCGAGCCCAAGGTTCACGATAATTGCCTTGCAATGGCAATTACAACCCTCTTCGTTTACATCATTCCCAACGTTGTTTCCGGATTTAAGCATTACTACGTTGACATCACCTCTACCAAATCGGTTGGTGACGGAAGCTTCCTTGAGCTTGCAGATGCATCAAAGGAGGCACTGAACTCTGCTCTTGTTGGTATCATCCTTATGCTTGTTGCAGAGATCGCAGTTATCGTTCTTAAGAAGACATTCTGTAAGGAGCTTTCTAAGGCAGATGCAGCTCAGCTTCTTCTCGGCGAATGTCCTACCAGCGAAGAAAAGCTTGCAGAGGCACAGAGAATTGCCGAAGAGGCACAGGCAGCTCTTGCAGCAGCGGCAGCGGCAGCTCCTCAGTATGCTGCTCCCCAGTATGCACCTCAGTATGCTCCTCAGTATGCTGCTCCCCAGTATAACGCACCTGCATACAATCCCGAAGCTCCCCAGTATGCTCCTCAGTACGATGCTCAGTATGCTGCTCCCCAGTATAACGCACCTGCATACAACCCCGAAGCTCCCCAGTATGCTCCTCAATATGATGCTCAGTATGCTGCACCTCAGTACGATTCTCAGTATGCCCCTCAGTATGATGCACAGTATGCTGCATCTCAGTACGATCCTCAGTATGCACCCCAGTATGATGCACAGTATGCACCCCAGTATGATGCACAGTGTGCACCCGCGGCTCCCGCTGCCGAGGAAGCTCCTGCAGTTCAGGAAACACCTGCTGAGTAAACTAAAGACTCAAAAAACACTAATTTTTCTCCCCCGAAAAAATCTCGGGGGAGATTTTTTATTAGGCAAATATAGATCGTGTAAAACTTTTTCAAAATAATCGTCAAAAGCACTTGACAAACCACGAAAGCTTTGATATAATATTAAGGCGAACATTGGAATGGTGCAGTAGCCAAGTGGTAAGGCCCCGGTCTGCAACACCGTTATCCGCCGGTTCAAATCCGGCCTGCACCTCCAAAGAAAAATGGGATTCCGTTTGGAATCCCATTTTTTCTTTCCTTTGGAGATGCAGACCTTGGATTTGAAGCGGTTCCGTTCGCCCTAGGCGTAACGGAATGCCGGTTCACATACCCCACTCGAAGATCGAAAAGCTCGCTTTTCAGGCGAAGAGTGTGGGTATCTTCCGTTTGCGTAGCAAATAGGAATACCCGAGCCGTAACCTCCGGACACCTGTATGGTGTCCTTTTTTTTTGCAGTACAAACAAAAAACTGCGATTATGCAACCGTTACGTTCCTGTATCTTTTTAATACCCTTATTCCTCATCTATGCCAATAAAATAATCTGCACTAACTTCATAAAATTTGCAAAGCTTAATCAAATCCTCTATCTTAAGCTCTGCCCGACCGTCTTCGATATGACTATATCCTTGTTGTGATTTGTTTATCACTTTGGCAACCTCTCGTTGTGTCAAATCTCTGTCCTCACGAAGATTACGCATTCTCGTTCTGTAATTCATATAAGCTCCTTACGATTAGTGTTATCGCAAAAAGTGTATCATACTCAAAAACTGAGTATTGACTTTTACTCAAACATTGAGTATAATATTATCATAAGCAGTCGAAGTCTGCGTTTTTCGGTGCGGCAACTTCGGTTGTGGGACTTTTTTTATTTTGAAAGGAGAAAAAATGGACGAACACATGAAAGAATTTGAAACAACAAATGCCGAATCAAATCAAGACAACACAACAAAAAAAGGCATTTCTAAAACAACCAAACTTGTTCTTATAATTAACGCAACATTGATAGCAATAATCTTATTTGTTGTACTTCTTATTGCAGTTATTATCCCCAATTCTAAAGCAAACGCTTATATAGAAAAATTGGATACTTGGGTCTCGCTTATGAATTTCGAAGGTGTTTCCGAAGAAGAGAGGAAAAGTGCTGCGTTTAAAAACAAGATTAAAGATTTACACGAGGAACTTGGATTCTCTTTTAGCAACCGAGTAGAAAAAATTCCTATGGACGCACTTAGGAAATACATTTCAACTACTGATGTTGATAGATTATTAACAGCAACAATGAATGCCAACATGTACGATTATCATAATGGCTTATGGGTTGTATATGAAACTGTTTACGAATTGTATCCCGAAAGATTCCAAAAAGTCGTTTTAAACGAAAATGCTGCTTCGGGATATTACATTGATAATCCAACAGAAAACCCCGGAGAAACGCGAGAAGTCGAGAGCGATCGCAAAGGATACACGGATTTATATAAGGTAACTCATTATGGTGACTATGCCGTGTTAGAAAAAACAATATGGGGATATAATGACGGTAAATTAGGATGGGTAAACGGAGTTTTCTATGACGAACCGGGTTATTGGTTCCAACGCACCGATATATATGTTTATTATAAAGGGGATTTGTTTGAGATAGTAGATGCACTATCAGAACTGCAAGACTATATGTTCTATGAAACTGACACCCATTTTTGCCAACTTTATTATAATGACGAAGGACATCTAGCCAATGGCGGTTTCTCTAAAAAAGATTCTAATTAAAAACAAAACGAATTATCATATATGGGAGAAGGAAAATGAATGATTTTACAATAATACTACTGTGTATTGCTTGCCCACTTGTAATTTGTGCTTTAGTAGGCATTGAAATATATTTTATTACCAAACACACAAGAAAAACGGCAATACTAAATCACATAAGAATAAATACAGATAGATTACAATATGTTTCTAATCGTGATTTTGATATAACAGTTCCTGCTGTCCTATACGGAAATCCCATTGAGGTAGCAATAAAAAACAATTCTGTTCATCTGATAAAGGATGGCAAATTCTTTGCTATAAATATTGATGATTTTATATCAATTACATACAAAAACGGAAAATACGTTTTTAAGTTGGCAAATTTAGCTATCGCAAACACAAAGGTCTTTGAAATAAAATGTGACGATAATAGACTGCTCAAATATCTGAACATTGCAACACCCGATTCACAAGAAGGAACTGCGAAACCCCAAGCAAAAAAAGGATTTTTATCTACATCAACCGGTAGATTTGTTCTTATCGGTATTGTTTATGCCATATTCTTTATAATATTTGCTTTGACTGGAAATGCATTATACTACGTACTAACAACAGTTCTGTTTGCAGTCGGTCTCACTATATTTATTGTGCATCACTACGTTACAAATTCAAAATCTTTGACGGAAGGTACTAAATCGGAAATACTCGAAAAGCGAGAAAAACAAAAACTGTTTTACGGTAAGGTTATAGCAGTATGTCTTGGCATCGTTATTGTAATAACATTATTATGTAAAATTCCCAGCGGTGGCAATTCAAGCGGAACAGGAACTTGTGACGTTTGCGGAGGATCCGGCACTGTAACTTCTAAAATTTTAGGTCAAGGTTCGGGAATTCAGAACGGCTTTGATACATATTATCGTTGCGGTGCTTGTCACGGAACGGGCAGAAAATAATAGCAAAATATATTAAAGATATTTATAGCGAGCCGTTTTGCGGCTCGCTTTTCTTTTATTTTACTTTTACCCTGCAACATATTATTGACAATCCACCTATTATTATGTTAAAATAAGCATATCAAAGATTTTTGGAGGCGAAAATGTCAGGATTGTTTGGAAATTTCAGTTCAGATCCGAGAATGCAACGCCATGCGTTGATGAGTAAATACAATGCGGCAAGAATTAATCTTATTGCTGTTGTGGTATTTACCGCGATAAATATGATTACACTTACTACAAATGTGGGCAGTTATTTTCTCTTCTCCGCCAATATGCCATATATGCTCACTTTCCTTGGGTTGTTCCTGTGCGGAATGATGCCCGAAAATTACTACGAAAAGGCAGAAGAAATGGTGTTTATGGACAAGTCGCTTTTCGTAGTTATGCTTGTTATTTCAATACTTATACTTTTGCTTTATATGGCTTGTTGGTGGTTTTCAAAAAACGGAAAGGTTGCCTGGATCAGAATTGCACTCGGTTTGTTTGTAATTGACACAGTTGCAATGTTTCTTCTCGGAAGTGCGGGAATATTTATCGTTGACTTAATATTCCATATATGGGTAATCGGCATACTTGTTTCTGCACTGAATGCATTTAAAAAGATAAAAGCTCTGCCAAAGGACAACGAAATGATAGAGGCAGATTTTACCGAGCTTGATGCAGACGAGTATTATGAACACGAGGAAAAAGATTTCGCAGGGGAAATTGAAGCTCCCACAGAAACAATTAACGAAAAAAAAGTCGAAGAGTAAAATTATTAAAGATTTTGCAGGGCAAGTCCTGCTTTTAGTCATAAATGACAACCAAACTTGTCATTTATGGCTATTTTATTTTAAATAATAAAAATCTATTGACAAAAAAGGTAAAATGTAGTATTATTAGCATATAAAATTGTAAATAAAATACCGAGAGGTAAAGAAAATGAGTTTATTTGGGTTTGTAGCTAAAATGAAGGAGTCAGACTCTGTGGTTGCTCTTATCGGCATACTGCTGCTTTCCTTCTTCCTTATAGTAATAATTCTCAAGATGTTATTCGGTATGCGTCGCGGAACCTGGCGTCAGCTTATTCGCACCGGTTTGACCGCTGTTTCTGCAATCGCATCCTATATATTTGCCTGTGTTGTGAGCGATAAAATTCTTGGCTCAACCGACATGGCGAAAATTGAGGATTTAATTGTTAAAATTGAGAGCAAAATTCCCGAGTCGGGCGAGTTTTTAAGAAAATTTCTGCTTTCTTTTGAGGTCGGTGTGTTTGAAAGCATTATGCTTCTTCCTGCCACACTTATCTTAGTTCCTATCCTTGCAACAGTTTTGTTCCTGTTTATTAACCTTATTCTCAAGATTGTTCGCGTAATTCTTGTTAAGGTTTTGGATATAGAAAAGGCGAAGAACAACCACCAGAAGCTTTGCGGTACTCTTCTTGCCGCGGTTGAGGCGATTATCTGGTTGATTATGGTATCTCTTCCCATTACAGGTGTTGTAGGCCTTGTTAACCGTGCATACGACGCAAGTGTATCCTCAAGATATGCCGACGAAAACGTAGAGCTTAAACGTATACATAACGAGTATCTTTCCCCCTTCACCGACAACCCTGCATTTACATTTATGGATAAAATGGGTTCGGGTGCAATGTCCGACGGAATTGCTACCGTTGAAATAAACGGACAGGATGTTAATCTTCGTAACGAGGTTGTTACTATCACCTCTATTGTTATGGCGGAGACAACCACCTTCAAGAATACAGACAGAGACAACCTTTCAGCCGAGTGCAAGGAAGGTATAGAAAATATTATAGGCGGTGTTTGCAACTCTCCTTATCTTACCACTGTTGTTTCGGGTTCGCTCAGAAATGCGGGTGTGCTTTTAGACCTTGACATAATTAAGTATGACGAGGGAAGCGAGTTTGCAGGTATTATAGACGGCTTTGTAGGTTACCTTAAAACCATAACTAATGAAACACTTTACGAAGACCTTACTACAATGAAGGAATTGTACTTCGTAATTTCCGACAGCGGAGCTATTTCGGTTCTTGTAGACGGCGATGCGGATTTGTGGACCGTTCTTCAGGATCGGCGTAAAGAAGGAAATGATGCTATCAGCAAACTGATAGACATTCTTCAAAGCAACGAGAGAACCTCAGGTCTTATTAAGACCATTACAGAGGCACTTATCGCATCTCTTGCTACACAGATTGAAACTCCCGACGGAACGGTTGTTACCGTTACATACGACGAGCTTAAAGACGGTATGACAGATGTTCTTGCGGTTAAGCAGGAGCCCGGTCAGAGCCGCGAAGAGTATATGGAAAATCTCTCCACAACTCTTGATAATACTCTTACCGAGCACGGCATTAAGCTTGAATACGAAATCGTTGACAGCATCGCCGAGTATATTGATGAAAACTATTCCAATAAGGAAGAGTTCACCGACGAAGAGTTCAATGACGTACTTCTTCACTACTACGATGCATACCTTGAATACCTTGAAACAGGCGAAGTACCCGACGATCTTCCCGAGGATGTAATTCCCGACGAGGACGAAGGCGAAAACGAAGGCAACCAGGGTGAAAACGACGGCGATCAGGGTGAAAATGAAGACAACCAGGGCGGTCAGATTTACCCCATTGGCGGTATGGAAGGAATTGGCGATAAAGTAATATATATTCCCCATCCCGGCGAGGATAACTATGACGAAAAAATCGATATTCTTGTAGAGAGTTTGATTTTAGATTATCCCGACGGCATTCCCCAAGAGATGTTTGAATTTCTGCCCCAGGATGCTATCGACAGACTTACAGAATTCGGCTACGGCCCTAATAATTGATTTATAAAAAAACACTTATGTGGCGGTTTTCCCGCTGCATAAGTGCTTTTTTCTTTGTTTTATTATATTTTATCTCTGAACTGATAGTCGTAAAGCTTTTTATACTCGCCGTCTATGGACAGAAGGCGATCGTGAGTTCCCTGCTCTACAATACCGTTTTTGTCAAGCAGAACAATCTCGTCTGCGTTCTTTACGGTAGAGAGACGGTGGGCAACAACAATAACCGTTCTGCCGCGGGAAAGCTCTTCAAGAGATGCCTGTATCTGCATTTCGGTTGCGTTGTCAAGAGCACTTGTTGCCTCGTCAAGAATGAGCAGCTTGGGATTCTTTAAGAATACGCGTGCTATGGCGATTCGCTGTCTCTGTCCGCCCGAAAGCTTCACTCCTCGCTCGCCAACCTCTGTGTCATATCCGTTTTTCAGGGTGGATATATAATCGTGGATATTGGCTTTTTTTGCCGCCTCGATAATTTCCTCGTCGGTTACCTCACCTGCACCGTAGGCGATATTCTCACGAACACTGCCGTCAAAGAGAAATACCGTCTGCGATACGATTCCGATGTTTTTACGAAGACTTTTCAGGGTTATATTTTTGGTATCTACACCGTCTATCAGAATTTTTCCCTCGGTGACATTATAAAATCTTGGGATAAGGTTACAAAGTGTGCTTTTTCCGCCGCCCGAAGGACCTACAAGAGCCAGAGTTTTTCCTGCCTCAACCTTCAAATTAAGCGAGGATATTACATATTCAGCACCGTCGCCGTCACCGTAGCCGAAGGAAATGTTGTCAAACACAAGATCTCCCTTTATATCGGTAATCTCAACGTCGCCCTCATCAATCTCCTCTTTTTCGTCAATAATGTCGCAGAAACGGGAGAATCCGCTCATACCCTCCTGAAGCTGTTCAAAGAGAGCAACAAAACGGTGTATGGGGTTTAAGAACATTGAAACATAGAGAACAAATGCGGTAAATTCGCCTGCATTTATTTTTCCTTTTATAAGGAATACACCGCCGACAAAGATAACCACAAGATAAAGCAAGTCGGAGAGGAACTGCATAATCGAGTCGAAGAAGCCGAGAGAGAACATCGCCTCGCTTCTGTGCTTGGCAAACATAGCATTTACACGGTTGAATCTGCACATCTCGTATTCCTCGGCAACATATGCCTTGGTTTCTCTTATGCCTGTTATAGAGTTTTCAAGGGTAGAATTTATCTCGGACATTTTAAGACGTGCCGCACGCATCGCCTTTCTCATTCTCTTTCTGGAAATAACCGTAAAAAGAATGATAAAAGGAACAACCGAGAACATAATTACCGTCAAGGTCAGGTTTATTCTTGAAAGCAGAATAAACGAGCCGATAAACATAAGAACGGCGAGAAATACGTTCTCAGGGCCGTGGTGAGCAAGCTCGGAAACGTCGAACAGGTCGCTTGTTAATCTGGAAAGCAGGTCGCCTGTTTTATGCGAGTCAAAATAGGAGAACGGAAGCTTTTCATATTTAGCAAAAAGATCCTGCCTCATATCCTTTTGCATTCTGACACCGACAATATGTCCGTAGTAACCGATGATGTATTGGAAAATTGCTTTAACAATATACACACCGAGAAGCAAAATTGCGTTCATTACCACGATGTTTACCGTAAATTCGGGACTTCCGAAACCGTTTACTATATTTTTTGCAATCGTAGGGTAAAAAAGATTGCACACCGCAACCACAACCGCCGAGAACATATCCAAAATAAAAAGGGGAAGGTGGGGCTTGTAGTAGCTGATAAATCGTTTAATCATATTTTAAATCCGTTTTTGTAGAGTATTTTTTTTGCTTCTTCCTCGTCATAGGGAGCAGAGAGCTTCTTCTCCAAAAGCTTTTTGGAATTCTCTCTGAAATCAATTTCGCCCTCTTTGACAAGATCGTCTAAAACCTCTCTTATCTCGCCTTGAGAATATCCCTTCGATACAAGAGCAGGTATAATTTTCATAGGTCCGCGAAGCTTTGTATTTGCCTCGATTAAAATCAATCTCTCAAGCTGACCTCGCTCGTTAATATAACCGAGCTTTACCATTTCGGAGCAAACCTCGTCTATTATCTCACGTTCAAAGCCCGCCCGATAAAGCTTTAAGCCGAGATTTTTTCTGCTGTTATCGGCATAGGCGAGAATGTTAAGTGCCTTTTTCTTTGCCTTGATAAGCTTGTCTGTATGTTTGATAGCCGACATCTGCGACGCATCAAGCTCAGCCCCCGAAGAAGGCATACCAATCTCGCGGAAAAGAGATAAATTAACCGTATAACTAACAGCCCCCTCCTCCTCGACTACGCCGAGAAGGAGGAGGTTAGAATCCTTGGCTTCTCTTACAAACTGAAGAGTTGCCATATATTAAATCTCGTCATCGAAATCCTTGATTTCGAAATCATCATCTGTCATAGTTGCTTCATTGTCATTGCCGAGAGACATAACCTTCTCGCGAACAAGTGTTTCAAGCTTATCCATAAGCTCCTTGTCGGACTCGATAAGCTTTCTTACGTTTTCCTTACCCTGTCCAAGTCTGTCGCCGTCATAGTAGAACCAGGCACCGCTCTTCTCCACGATACCAAGCTGGATTGCCATATCAATAATCTCGCTGGACTTTGAAATTCCGGAGCCGTAGAGAATGTCAAATTCAGCAGTCTTGAAGGGAGGAGCAACCTTGTTCTTAACAACCTTACATCTGGTGTGAGAACCGTAAACCTCGCTGCCATTTTTAAGCGACTCAACGCGGCGAACATCAATTCTTACAGATGCATAGAATTTAAGTGCCTTACCGCCTGTGGTAACCTCGGGGTTGCCGTACATAACTCCAACCTTCTCACGAAGCTGGTTTGTAAAGATAACTATACAATTTGACTTAGCAATAGCACCCGAGAGCTTTCTCATCGCCTGCGACATAAGACGTGCCTGTACACCCACGTGAGATGCACCCATATCACCCTCAATCTCCTGACGGGGAACGAGAGCAGCAACAGAGTCAATAACGATAATGTCAATTGCACCCGAATTTACAAGTGTCTCTGCAATTTCAAGTGCCTGCTCACCGCAGTCGGGCTGAGAAACGATAAGCTCGTTAATATCAACACCAAGCTTCTTTGCATAAACAGGATCAAGTGCGTGTTCTGCATCAATAAATGCTGCCTCACCGCCCTGCTTCTGCACCTCTGCAATTACGTGAAGTGCAATAGTGGTCTTACCCGATGATTCTGGACCGTAGATCTCGGTAATTCTTCCTCTGGGAATACCTCCGATGCCAAGTGCAAAGTCAAGCGAAAGCGAACCGGTCGAAACGGCAGAAACGTTCATAGAAGCATTTTCGCCAAGACGCATAATACTGCCCTTTCCGCACTCGCGTTCTATTCTCTGCATAACGGTTTCAATAGCCGCCTTTTTATCTCCTGAAGGAATAACCGCTTTTTCGGTCGCCTTTTTTGCTTTTGTTGCCATTTATTTTCTCCTTTTGGTTAATGTCAAATTAAAATTAAAAGTATCACTGTAGCTTAAAACAGCTTTACTGCACCCAGAGGGCGAATATTCAGCGACACCGCCGCGTCCTTGCCAAAAACAGAATTCATTGCCTCTACAAAACGAGGAAGATCCTCATTTTTAACAAATGCCTGAATTGTGCCTGCAAAACCGCCGCCGTGTACTCTGAACGCACCCTTGTGTCCCGAAAGCACACCGTCTGCCACGCAAAGTGCAAGTGATATTCCCTGTTCGAAGGGATTGTGATTTGTATAAACATTCTGAAGATATTGATAAGAGGATCGTCCCGAAGCAAGAATTATCTCGAAAAATCTGTCAAGATCGGCCGATTTCAGTGCATCTCTTGCCATAACAACCCTGTCATTTTCACGAACAAAGTGAATTGCCCTGAGAATTGCCCGATCTCCTACTCTTTTTCTCAGCATTGGTACGGCCTTAAGAATCTCCTCCTCGCTAAGACCGCGAAGAACACTTTTTCCGAGATGCGATGCAACAGCCCTCATCTCTGCAGGAACGGAGGCATAATCCTCGTTAAGCCCCGCGTGGCTTCCGCCCGTGTTCACAATGCAAAGAGAATATCCTGCATCTGCAAGAGAAAGATTTACCGATTCTACGGAAGGGTTTGCATTGTCCTCAAAATCTATATACACAAAGCCGCCCACGGCACAAGCCATCTGATCCATAAGACCGCAGGGCTTGCCGAAATAAACGTTTTCTGAGTACTGTGCGTACTTTGCGATTTCCTTATTATCAATTTTGCCGTCATTATAAAGGTAGTTAAGAATATTTCCCACCATAACCTCAAATGCGGCCGAAGAAGAAAGTCCGCTTCCCTTCATAACCTCGGTACAGGAATACGCGTCATAACCGCCAACATTATGCCCTTCTTTAATAAAGGCATTTGCCATTCCTGCAACCAATGCTTGGGAGGTGAATTTTCTGAATCTTTCAGGGTGAGAGACGTCGGCAACCTTTATCTGATCCTTGGAATAACCCTCGGAGCAAAATCTGATAACTCCCTCGTCATTTTTCGACACCACAGCCAAAATATCTCTGTTTATCGCACCTGCCATAACCTTACCGTTGTTGTGGTCGGTGTGATTTCCTATTATCTCGCTTCTGCCGGGAACAGAGTATATTTCTATATCCCTGTCGGCACCGTAATTATGTGTAAAGGCGTTGATGGCGGTTATCATTCGCTTTTTCTGATGCTCAAGATCGGCATAAAGATCAGAATATTTTGAAAGTCCGCCCTCTTCTAAAAGACTGATAAGCTCATTAGCCCTCATTAAAATTTTCACCTTTCATTTTTTCGTATTCATGTTTAAAAAACTCATATGCAGAGAGTGCCTCGTTAAGCATTTCACAAGACGATTTAAGTCTGCCATTGGGAGTGTCTGCGTAAATAACCCTGGCATTTTTTTCGTGTCTGAACCAGGTGAGCTGACGTTTTGCATATCTGCGTGTGGCAAGTTTGATATTTTCCACCGCTTCGTCAAGAGTGCATCTGCCCTCAATATGCTCAACAATTTCCTTGTAGCCAATGGCACATGAAGCCGTTCCGCCCGAAATAAGTCCATTGTCATAAAGTGATTTTACCTCGTCAAAGAGTCCCTCTTTCATCATCAAATCCACACGCTCGTCAACTCTTTTATAAAGAAGCTCTCTGTCAAGAAAATCAATGGTTATCATTCCAACAAAAACCTCGCCGGGAACCGTAACACTTTCTTTGTCAAGAATCGACTTTGGCTTTCCGGTTTTTTCGAATATTTCAAGTGCACGAATAACACGTTTTATATTGTTTTTGTGGATTTTTTCTGCCGACTTGGGATCCACCTGATAAAGCTTGTCCCACAGCCCCTGAACATCCTCCTCGGTTTTAACCGAAGAAAGAACTCTTTCTCTGTACTCGGGATCGCTTTCGGGAGCATCCTGAGCTCCGCCCCTGCTGACCGAGTCTATGTAAAGCCCTGTTCCGCCGACAAAAATAGGCAGATTGCCTCTTTTTGTGATCTCGCCTGCACACTTAATGGCACTTGTGCGATAGCTCTCCACATTGTAGCTTTCGGCGGGCGAGAGAAAATCTATAAGATGATGAGGAACAATCGCCTGCTCCTCTTTGGTTGCCTTTGCAGTTCCGATATCCATACCCCTGTAAATCTGCATAGAGTCACAGGATATAATCTCACAAGACAACCTCTTTGCAACCTGAAGAGAAAGCCCTGTTTTGCCCGATGCGGTCGGACCTGTTATAGCCAGAGCAAATATCATTTATTCAATTCCTCAAGCCAGGCGATAAGATCGGCGAACACTTCGTTTCTGTTTGTTTCGTTAAAGAGCTCGTGACGTGCCTCGGGATAAAGCTTCAGCTCCACACTTGCACCGTTTGCACGAAGATTATCATAAACATATCTTACACCCTTGCCAAATCCTCCGACAGGATCCTTTTCACCGCTGACTACAAGAGTGGGAAGTCCCTTGGGGAAGGAAACAAACCATTTCTTGTCATTACACTGACCGAGCATAGTGAAAAGATCCTCGTATCCTGCCAGGGTGAAAATAAAGTCATTTTTGGGATTACCGACACGGTCGGCAACCATAGAAAGATCACGGGTAAGCCAAGCTCCCGCACCTTCGGCAGGATCAAAGCCCTTGTTATATCCGCCGTCAGCTAAAGAACAAACGAACTTAGAGCGATGTCTCTCGCCCTTTATGGCACGAAGAAGTTTTACTACAAGCTTTCCTGCTCCTACCGCAGGATTAGGACCTGCTGTGCCGTGAATTATAAGACCGTCAATGCTGTCGGCATATTTTGCCGCATAAAGTCTTGCAATAAACGAACCCATACTGTGTCCGAGAAGCACAACAGGAACACCGGAAAATTCTTCACGCAGAATACCGTTCATCTTCTTTACGTCATCAATAACAAAGTTATATCCGTTTTTGCTTGCAAAAAAGCCATAGTCATCAGCCGTTGCAACAGTATCACCGTGACCGAGATGGTCATTACCTGCAAGAACAAATCCGGCAGTGCAAAGTGCGTCTGCAAGAAGCTTATATCTGCCTATATAGTCCATCATTCCGTGGGAAATCTGAACTACACCCTTAATATTGTTGTCAGAAGGTACAAAAAGCTCTGCGTGGATAGTATTTTTGCCGTCGGTTGATGCAAAACTTATTTCCCTGTGAAGATAATTCATACCTTTCTCCTTTTCTTTTATTAAGTCTTATTCCTTTCAGTCCTTTAATAAATCGGACTTTTCGGTATTACCGATAGGGCAATACTTTTATTCGCCGTAGAGGAAGTTGTTGATCTCCTCCTCGGTGGGAATGGAAGAACCCGAGCCGGGACGTGTAATGGTAATTGCAGCAGCAACATTACCGTACTTTACTGCCTCTTTGATATCTCCGCCGTTACGAAGATATTCAAGAGTCATAGCTGCGGTGAAAGCATCACCTGCACCGGTAGTATCAACAAGCTTGTCTGCCTTAACTGCAGGGAAGGTGTTGTAACGCTTTCCGTCATAAAGGAACGCACCTCTTGCACCCTGCTTGATAACCACATTCTTTGCCTTAGACTTCCTTGCAATAGCAAGAGCCGCACGAAGAGATGTTTCCATACTGGTGGGAAGAATTCCTGTAATTTCCTCTGCCTCCTGCTCGTTGGGAGAGAAGATTTCTACGGGAGGAAGCTGCTCAAGGTCATATTCCTTGTTTGCGGCGGTAGCATCTATGAAAATGGGAATGTTCTTGGATGCCGCAATCTTTGCAGCAGCAACAACCATAGGATAAGGAATTTCAAAGCCAAGATAAAGTGCGTCGGGATTGCACTCAAATGCCTCCACGATAATCTCTGTGGTAAGCTGAGCATTTGCACCGGGGAAAAGCACACTTCTGCTTGTGCCGTCTCCCTCTCTCATTACAACCGCAAGGCCTGTGGGGGTGTCGTGGTCAACCTTGATAAATGCGGTATTAAGTCCAATCTCCTTGTAGTAATTATAAAGTTTCTGTCCGTGAATATCCGCACCAAGCTTAGCACAGAACACACTGTCTGCACCAAGTCTTGAAAAGGCAATAGCCGCACTTGCACCCTTTCCGCCGGGAACGTATGCCACACCGCCGTTGTCAATAATGTTCTCGCCCGCTTCGGGGAGCTTATACATATTCATCACGAAGTCAAGATTTGAGCTTCCGATGATAAGAACTCTTTTTTTCGACATATATTTTCTCCATTCTGCCGTCTGAACGGCCGTTTTTGCTGAATATTAGTTTCCGTAAACAGAGGGAAGTCTGTAAATACCTGCACCGCGAACAACCTCACCTGCAAGTGCGGCCTCTCTGCCGCGACAGGTAAAGATAAAGCTCTGGCAACCCTCTTTTGCAAGCTGACCAACCGCCTTCATCATGGCTCTTGCTCTCACATTGTCCTGATGAGCAAAGCTCTCGTCAAAGCAGATGGGGGGCTTTTCGCCGTAAAGCATATCAATAAGAGCTGCACGAACAGCGATATATGCCATATCTCTTGTGCCGCCGGAAAGGAAGTCGATGGATTTCGGCTCACCGCTTTCATCGGTGAAGGTAACCTCAAGACCGTCGGAAATATCAAATCCCTTGTACTTCTTGTCTGTCATAATCTCCATAAGACCTGTTGCGTACTCGCCGAGTCTGGGAGAAATTTCTGCTCTGAGGTTATCTGTCGCATTGTTAATTGCACGAAGAGCTATGAAATATGCCTTATGCTTTTCCTGCATATCCTCTCTTCTGTCGGCAATTGCATTAATACGTGAATAATACTCGCTGGGATCGCCTGCACGGGATTTAAGAAGCATAAGCTCGTTTTCCACGTCAAAAGCAAGTCTGTCTTCCTCTGCAACACGTGCCTTGGCATCAGCAATACCGTTTATAATCTCATCGTGATTGAAGCCCATAAGTGCCTTTCTCATAAGAGGAGAAACTTGGGCACGAACATCAATTTCGCTCTTATCGGCAAGGTTGCGGCGGATTTCTCTTACGGTGATTTCCATATTTGTCTTTTCGTCAAGAAGTTCGTTCTTCTTTTCAAGGAAGAAACGAACACGTCCCTCAAGCTTATCAAGGAAATCTCCAAGATCAGATGTGGGTGGCTCTTCGCCCCAGCGAACGATAAGGTTTGTAAGCTCACGCTTTGCATCCTCGTATCTCTCTCTTGCCTTTACAACCGCAAGTCTTGCGTTTTCGGTTGCAACAGCCATAGCATCTCTCTTGTTTCTCGCCTCGGTAATAACCGCAAGCTTGCCCTTAAGATCCTCAAAGCTTGATGTGCCGAATTCATTTTCAAGTGCACGAAGCTTTTTATTGCTCTTGATAAGGCATACGGTAAGATAAGTGCCTGCACCGAGAGCAAGTACACCGATAACTGCTGCAATAATAACACCAACCAGCATTGCAGGGTTAGATGCCACAACTATTTCAAACACACCTGCCGCAAGAACAAAGAGTCCTGCAAGGATAGCAAGTGCGGTGTTACGCACGCTCTTTTTCCAAAGGCCCGTAGCACGTTTAACTATTTCCTCTTCTCCGCCAAGCTCGCCTGCTCTTTCAATGGCATTCTCAATCTCGTGAGTGATGCCGATTGCCGCCTTCTGTGCGTTGTAGGTGTCCTGTGCATCGCCAAGTGCGTGGTATGCCTCGTTTACACCCTTTCTGGCAACAAGAAGATCGGTGAGATACTGCTCGTCGGGGTGGAAGCCGGCACGGGTATTTTCCTCAATATATTTGTTGTAGAACTCGATCTTTTCCTCGCACTCCTGCTCGAGAACGTGAAGCTGATCGAAGGTCTGAATAAGCATTGCATTGTTATAAGAAGAGTCAAGGTCGTGAAGCTTTGTCTGCTTTTCCTCTGCCTCTGCTCTTCTGGCACGAATTCTGTAAAGCTCTGCCTCCTTTTCAAGAATAAGGCGATTGTCCTTGTTACAGGAGTCAAGGTTTTCTTCGAGTGCCTCTTCCTTACGTGCAAGGTCAATAATTGCTCCGCCCGAGCCGCTTTCGTGAAGAAGTGCCTGCATCTTATCGCTGATTCTTGCAACGGCACGCTGTTTATTTATTTTTTCGCTGCCCGAGAATATGATATTCTCAATAGACTGTTTTACCGAGCCCTCGTTTATGCTCGGATCGCCGATCTGACCAATAAAGGCGGTGTTGTCAAACAGCTCGCTGTCCACGCCGAAGAATACCTCTCCCGCAGCAAGCTTACCAAAGGCAGGTGCACCGGTCTCAACGTCAACAATAGATGCTTCCTCGCGGTATGTAGGACGGTCGGATTTGTCGGTAGGAACGGTAGAACGGTTGATAACATATCTCTTGCCGTCAACTCTGACGTACATAGAGCCGTGAGCCATACCGGTGTCCCAATTTATTCTCTTTTTCCTTTCCTCAAGCCCCTTCGCACCGTCATCGGTAAAGCCGTAAAGCATATACCTAATGAAAGCCGCAATGGTGCTCTTTCCGGATTCATTCTCGCCCTCGATAACATTTACGCCGTCAGCGAACTCAAGCGTCATGTCATTGATGCGACCAAAACTTTTAATTACGATTTTTTCTATTATCATAGGACAGTCCTTTCCTGAATTTTCACTTTTTCAAATGTGGAAAGACACTTGAATTTACGCGAAAAATATGATAAAATATATATAAATATAGTTTTACAACCATATTATACAACACAAATCGGGATTTTTCAAGAGGAATATAAAAATGTTTGAGAAAAAATATGAGGTTTTCAGAGGCAAAAAGGCAACAATTGTTAGCGGTTTGGGCTGTTGCAAGCTGAAAGACACCCTGGAGTGCGGTCAGGCATTCAGATACGAGCCGTTGATAATCGAAGAAAATTACGTTCAATATATGACGGTTGCCTACGGCAAAATCATCACCGTCGGACAGAGAAAGCCGGGCGAGCTTATCTTCTTTGACGAGTGGACAGAGGAGTACGAAAAGGCGGTAAGCAAGTATTTTTGCTTTGACACCGACTTTGAAAAAATCCGTGCTGACATTGTTTCAAGAACAGACTCCGAATGGCTGAAAAGAGCCGCTGAGGAAGCGAAAGGCATAATCATTCTCAGACAGGATCCTTGGGAGACACTTTTCTCCTTCATCATTTCACAGAATAATAATATCCCGAGAATAAGAAAAATAATCCGCACCATTTGCCTTGAATACGGAAAAAATCTGGCGGAAGAAGGCGGCCTTTCGGTTTGTCCCCTACCCCACAAAAGCTGTGCTGTCGGTTCGGATGAATGTAAGTCCTGCGGTATTTGCTATTCCTTCCCCGCACCCGATGAGGTTTGCCAAAATCCCGAGAAGCTTTTGCCTTCTCACCCGGGCTTCAGATACAAGTATCTGATTGATGCGGCACAAAGGGTTTATGACGGCAGAGTTGACCTTGAAAAAATCACAGAAATTGCAAGCTATGATTACACCGTAGAAAAGCTTAAAGAGATTCTCGGCGTTGGTGACAAGGTTGCAAGCTGCGTGGCTTTATTCGGCTTTGCCAACCTTGAGGCATTTCCCATTGACGTGTGGATGAAGCGGGCAATTAACGAATACTTTGACGGCAAGCTTGATCCCACCTCTCTCGGCCCATACGCAGGAGTGGCACAGCAGTACATTTTCCACTACATAAGAAATTTGCAGGAATAATACAGATAAAAAAACGCAAAATGTGCATTTTGAGCTTTTTCGAGCCAAAATGCACATTTTTTATGCTAAAATATAGCGAAAGAGGTGGAGAAAATGAATATGTTTGATGAGGCAAAATCGCTTGAAACAATGATGAAAATGCGTTCACTTTCACAATGTCAGGTGGCAAAAATGCTGGGAGTCAGTCAATCCTATGTGGCGAACAAGCTTCGACTTCTGAAATTAGAAAGCAAACTGCAAGAGAAGATATTATCTAACAGTCTTAGCGAAAGGCACGCAAGAACCCTGCTACGACTTGACGAAAATCAAAGAACAGCTGCCCTTGATAAAATTTGTGAAAGAGGTCTTTCAGTTGCCGAAAGCGAGGCACTTGTTGACTTTCTTCGTATGGGCAATACACCGAAAATTTCAGGCAAAGCAAACCAACTCTCGCACATTGATAAATTTATAAATTCCACCAAAGAATCATTGAAAACCCTCTCCTCTGTTGGAGTGAAATCAACACAAAAAGTGAACTATTTTGGAGATAAAATTTTAATCACAATTTGCATTGAAGAAGCAAAATAACCCACATTTTGACAACCAAGTTTTACATTTTTGCATTAATATGTATATAAATCGTTTTATTTCGTGTGATTATCAATTTAATAAATTTTAAAACTAAAACCGGCATCACATAAAATGTAATGCCGGTTTGTTTCCTGAATTTTTCACCCACGCGTCTTTTTGCTCACCTCACAATTTGTTGCGGTTTGCATTCGCGTGTAAAACTTTTTTTGTTACTTCTTGGACCAAGAGCCGGTTCCGTTCCAACCACCGTCTAATGTAAACAAATTCTTTCCATCGGTCGGAATTGTAAGGTCTGCGGACTGATTCCACTTGTTATCCCAATTGTTATCAGTAGTAGCACCATTCATACGGCACAGAATAACAGATGTATAGGATGTGGGAACCCAACACTTATATATACCATCCGAATATTTATTTAACAAACTATACCAAGCGTCTCCGCTGCCAAATACATATACTGCGAAACGTGCACCATCACTATACCATTCGGAATTGGGTTTGAAATAAAGCCGTCTATATCCATCAAGTGTTTTGTTGGTAAATGCTTCGGCATTTACCTCGAGATGTTCGCTTCCCTCAACGAAGGATGGGCTGAACATTACATTGTCGTAAACTTCGGTAATGCTAATGTTACGTGTTTGTTCGCGTTCACCCGTACCGTTATTCTTCTCACCGCTGATAATGAAACCGTCCACATAAGCGGGAAGCTGGAAGCTATAGTACTCATATTGTCCATCAAAGCCGAGAAGTTTCATCTCAGCACCGGGGAAAGCGGTATTGTGCCAAGTTTGTACCTCTTCACCATTGGTATCTTCATACCAATAATACAACTTTACATTGTCCCATAAAAATTCGTTCTTAAAATAAATTGTTCTTTCAAATTCGGTGATTATGCTTACACCTGCGTGCTCTGCCTGACCGTAAACACCCTGTCCGCCACCATAAAGCTGGTTAAAGGGAATTTGCACTGTTCCTGTAGAATAAGTTGCATCTGTAACTCTTTGGCCATCAATTACGGGAGCACCATATCTCGGGTTGCTGAAAGCACCGTTATGTTCGCCCGCTTCAGCTCTTACCCAAGGATAATTATTTTGCCAAGCAACATCAGCACCGTTCTCATTTACACCCGACTGATTATCAAAAAGATAATATGTATAATTTACCCAATCACCATAATAAACCTTAACATTGTTGCATGTAAGGAAGGGAGCATATGCCAAATGTGCATTATTGGGATCTGACATTTCGGTCTGACCTATGAGCATACCACAACGACGATATGCATACCACTGATACGCTGCCGTTACATCGCTGAATACATCAAGCTCACAACCAACCGTTACATTGGTCATTGTAATTGAAACGTCGCCCCACTTGCCACCGATAACACCACCGATAGCAGGATCAAATGTTCCCCAAAGGGCAGATATTTTAACGTTTGTATCAACGATAACATTTGTAAATGTATGTGTACCGTTTACCTCGCCAACAACACCACCGGTATAACGGTTGTAGTTTGCAATTTTAGAATCAGTTACGATAATGTTTTCAAAATTACAAGTACCGTAAGCATAACCTACCACGATACCCATATCAACACATTCCATAACAATATTTGCACCACAAATTGTCAGGTTCTTTATATTCGCGTTGTTTATAGAAGCAAACAAACCGCCACCCGCAGTGCAGTAGGAATAACCAAGATCCCAACCGTTCTGGTAGAGATGATAAATTGCGTAACCATTTCCATCAAATGTACCGCTGAAGTAGATATCATATCCATATCCTATGGGATCAAAGTTGTAATTTTGAAGGTCAAGGTCTGCACCAAGCTGTATAAATTGTCCTTCAAAGGTGTTGCCGTTGTCAACTTCGTTTCTAAAGTAAGCAAGCTGTGCACATGTTTTAATGACATAAGGAGATGCCTCTGTTCCGTTACCTGATGCAAAGCCCGTTGCCACCGATTCGCCATCCCACTTTTCCGCAATAGTCTTAACTACTGAGAACACCGAGAAGGAAGCAACATAAATACTAACCTCGCCTGTTCCTTCGTTGTATGTGTACTGATTGTGAATTGCAAAATCGTCTATGCTGTCAACTCTTGTCATAAGAACGGGATTACCGTTTTCGGTGTGATAAAGCTTAAACTCTGTACTGCCAAGGCCTGCTTCAAGAATTGTACCGAGATTAACTACTATGGGAACTGTATTGTCTACCGAAACACCGTCAATGTGAACATCCAAGCTCTGAATGAGTTCAGCATCACCAAAATCAATGTCGTTATCCGTGACATTCTTCACAGAAAGAGAAAGCGATGTTGCACCATCGGCAACCTTAACATCTGCAGGAACAAGAGCTCCAACACCCCCGATTCCAATTACAACTTCGCTTGTAAGTGTACCGAGAATAAGTGAATTGCCATCAAGCATTGTTGATGCAGAGAAAATTTCATTAGGATCATCTATGGGATCATCCATGGGATCATCTATGGGATCATCTGTGGGATCATCTGTGGGATCATCTGTGGGATCATCTGTGGGATCGTCTGTAGGATCATCTGCAGGATCATCTGTAGGATCGTCTGTAGGATCGTCTGTAGGATCGTCTGTAGGGTCGTCTGTAGGATCGTCTGTAGGATCATCTGCAGGATCATCTGTAGGATCGTCTGTAGGATCGTCTGTAGGATCATTACCTCCGTTTTCGTCATCTACAGGCGGATTGTAAATTGAATCACCGCCATTGTTTGAAGTGCCTTCGTTATTTTCAAAATCTGTTCCGGGGAAGCACGCAGTCAAACAAATAGCGATAATAGCCATGCAGAGAATGAGAGCAAGCACTTTTTTGAAAATAGACTTGTTTTTCATAAACATATTCCTTTCTAATAAATAACACTCAATGATAAGCATTAAAATGATACAAACATTATGTTTCATTAACCACCATTCATATATATAAATAATAGTTTTGCACACTTTGTTATTTTTCAACAATTAATACCTTGAGTATTTATAAATTATACCATATATTTCATAAAAAGTCAATAATATCAATATAAAAGTATATGCAAAACAGCACAAAAAAGGAGTTGTTAGTTATTTTATATACAATATACATTTAAATGCTTTTGGGACAATTAATATTGATAGCATTATTTTTCATCTCCTAAAATATATTTTTATATCAATTATATACTCGACTAAGCAAAGAAAGCTTCGTTTTTTATAAAATAAACAACCTCATCCGTCAGCTTTGCTGCCACCGTCTCGCTGATGCTCGGTCACAGAACGACTCTTGCGTTATTAACGCAATTCACCACCGTTCTGCCGCTTCGCTTCTCGCTGCGGCTCGGTCACTCCTCGGGTCTGATAGTCCGCCGGACTGTCATTAATTACCTCGGAGCCGCTTCGCTACCCAACAGGGAAAGCAAAAAACTCTCCCCTGATTGCTCAAGGGAGAGTCTTTTTTAATAAATATGATTTCGTTTATTAAATATAACACTAAAATTGTGAGGGAGATTTTTCGTTTTTCTGACCGAAGGCGTAGTTACCTACGTCGAGTTAGTCGAAAAACGGGAAATATCACCAGAATTTTTAGCTATAGAAGTCAACGAACTTAACGAGTCTCTCATACTTCGCCTTTGCAGTTGCCTCTGCCTTTACAAAGAGCACCTTAGCTCTCTCAGGGAAGGACTGTGCAAGACGAGTATATCTTGCCTCGCTGTTGATGAATGCCTGGTAGTCACCGGTAGGTGCCTTGGAGTCGAGAGTGAACTTCTTCTCTGCAGCAGGGTTGAATCTGAACATATGCCAGTAACCTGCCTCAACTGCCTTCTTCATCTCTGCCTGGCAGTTCTGCATACCACCCTTGATGGAGTGCATCTCACAAGGAGCATAGCCGATTACGAGAGAAGGTCCGGGATATGCCTCTGCCTCTGCAAGTGCCTTGAGAGTCTGGTTCATATCAGCACCCATAGCGATCTGTGCAACGTAAACGTAGCCGTAGGACATTGCGATCTCTGCAAGATTCTTCTTGCCGATTGCCTTACCTGCTGCTGCGAACTGTGCAACCTGACCGATCTGAGATGCCTTGGATGCCTGTCCACCTGTGTTGGAGTAAACCTCAGTATCGAATACCATAATGTTTACATCCTCGCCTGATGCGAGAACGTGGTCAAGGCCGCCGAAGCCGATATCGTATGCCCAGCCGTCACCACCGAAGATCCAAACTGCCTTCTTGGAGAGGTACTGCTTCTCAGCAAGGATTGCCTTAGATTCCTCGCAACCCTTCTCTGCCCACTTTTCAAGGAGAGCAACAAGTGCCTTGGTTGCGGGCTCGTTTGCCTTACCGTCATTTACAGTGTTGAGATAGTTGTCAATAATTGCCTTGCACTCATCACAAGGTGCCTTCAGATTCTTAACCATACCGATAAGCTTCTCGCGGATTGCCTTCTGACCGATGTGCATACCGAGACCGTGCTCTGCGTTATCCTCGAAGAGCGAGTTAGCCCAAGCAGGACCACGACCGCTTTCCTTGTTTACGGTGTAAGGAGTAGCAGGTGCGGAGCCAACCCAGATAGAAGAACAACCGGTAGCATTGGAGATATACATTCTCTCGCCGAAGAGCTGAGTGATGATACGAGCATAAGATGTTTCTGCACAACCTGCACAAGAGCCGGAGTACTCAAGAAGGGGCTGCTTGAACTGGCTGCCCTTGATGGACACACTGATAAGCTCGGACTTTTCAGAAACGTTAGCAACTGCATAGTCGTAAGCGGGCTGCTGATCAAGCTGAGTAGCAATGGGCTTCATCTCGATAGCTGTACCCATCTTAGGATTGTTGTTAACAGGACATGCCTTAACACAAAGAGTACATCCCATACAGTCAAGAGGAGATACTGCCATTGTGAACTTGTAGTTTGTCTTGATAACGGGCTTAGCAGCGAACTTTGTTACCTCGGGAGCTGCGTTTGCCTCTTCCTCTGTCATAGCGAAGGGACGGATACAAGCGTGAGGACATACAAATGCACAGTTGTTACACTGGATACAGTGCTCGGGATTCCACTGAGGAACAGAAACTGCAACACCACGCTTTTCGTAAGCTGCAGAACCCTGGGGGAAGGTACCGTCTGCATACTTAGCGAATGCACCAACGGTGAGACTGTCACCCTTCATTGCACCAACGGGAACAACGATATCGTTTACGAAGTCAACGAGATCAGCTCTGGGACCGGTTGCCTTGGGAGCTGCGGGAGTAACACCTGCATTAGCCCACTCAGCAGGAACTGCAACTTCTACAAGTGCGTCCTTACCTGCGTCGATAGCGGTATAGTTGAGGTCAACGATATTTTGGCCCTTCTTAATGTAGGACTTGTATGCTGCCTTCTTCATGTAGTCGATAGCTTCGGATGCAGGAAGAATCTTTGCAAGAGTGAAGAATGCAGACTGAAGAACGGTGTTCTTAACCTTTGCGTTACCAAGGTCGATAGCAATCTTGGTTGCGTTGATGGTGTAGAACTTAACGTTGTTCTTTGCGATGTAGCTCTTAACAGATGCGGGAAGATGTGCATCAAGCTCATCAGCAGACCAGGGGCAGTCAAGAAGGAACGTACCGCCGGGCTTAACGTCGGAGATCATATCGTACTTACCGAGGTAAGCGTTGTTGTGGCAAGCAACGAAGTCTGCCTTATTAATATAGTAAGAGGACTTGATGGGGCTATCACCGAAACGAAGGTGAGAAATGGTAATACCAC